>NZ_SCFL01000135.1:0-205 GCF_007000305.1 Rhizobium sp. rho-13.1
TACATTGTCATCTTGGCCACGTCGGCGTCCGCGATGATGCGGTCTATTCCCGTGGCGTGAAACCCCCCGCTTTTGAACAGGGCATAGGCGGTTTCGATGATGTGCTGGCGTTTGTCACTGGTAGCGGCTTGTGACGGCATGAGCTATATTCCGGGTGGTGAGACAGGTCTGTATCACCACTTTGCGCTTTGTTGCCCGCATCGTC
>NZ_SCFL01000136.1:0-201 GCF_007000305.1 Rhizobium sp. rho-13.1
GCTCGCAGATCGCAGCCCTCTCGACCAAGCAGATCGTCGCACTTTCCACCGGTGATATCGCTCTGCTGACGACCAGCCAGATCGGCGCGCTCACCACAGCCCAGGTTGGCGCTCTGACCTCCGACCAGCTCGCCGCCCTGACGACAACGGAAGTTTCCGCCCTCAGCAGCAAGCAGATCGCCGCCCTGGACTCCAGCGACA
>NZ_SCFL01000137.1:0-200 GCF_007000305.1 Rhizobium sp. rho-13.1
CACTGCTCCGCCTGCCACAGTGAACGCAATGCGCTGGGTGCCGAAAAGACGGGAACCGCCCACCTGTCCGGCGGCTTTGTCGATGGTTGGCAGGCCCCTGCCCTCAATGCGATGGCCAAGGGGCCCGTCGGCTGGACGGAAGACGCCTTCTATGACTACCTGCGCCGCGGCCATTCGCGTGACCATGGCAGTGCCGCCGG
>NZ_SCFL01000014.1:0-115829 GCF_007000305.1 Rhizobium sp. rho-13.1
AAACAACTATTCAGAACATTTTTATCAACACACCAAAATCAACGCCACCTCGGACTGCCAGACGCAAACCACAAAACACCAAATCTTGTCCAAATGGTCAAAAATCACCGACCTTGAAATCCGGCGCAAGATCCAAATCCAGTCTCTTAATCCAAATGGGACCGGGCTAGAGACGGAACCAAAACGCTCGTCGTGCTGTTAAGGGGGCCTATGGATAAACGGAGGCCAACATGGCGACCACGACTGACGACATCAAGAATGGCATGAGCAAGGACATCAGCGCTCTGCAGCAGGAAATCACCCGCCTTCAGAAGCTGGTGGCAGCGCAGGGCTCGGAAGCCTATAGCGACCTGCGCGACAAGGCCGGGAAACTGTACGACGACGCGGCACCCAAGGCCAAAAACGCCGTAGCTCAGATTAAAGCTGAAAGCGCCGCCGCAGCAGAGGCCGCCAAGGAGCATGCAGCCGCGACGACCACCGCGCTCGTTGTGGTCGGCCTTCTCGGTCTTGCCGCAGGCTACCTGCTGGCGGGCGCTTCCCAGCCGGAACCGCAGCGCACCTGGTGGCGCTAACCGACTTTGGTGTAAATGGAAGGTATAAATGACCAAAACGAGGCCTGCCCATGCGGCAGGCCTTTGTATTGAGTGCAATACATGATTTACTGATGGCTTATACAACGCAATTCGGGGCCTAACGATAAGAAAAAAGTGCGGGAGGAAATCATGCAGACTGCCAGACCGGAAAGTATCGTCGAAGTCAGCGTCGTGAAGGCGGGCATCAGCCGGGCAGTCGGCATCATGAGCATGCGGCAGGCACTCGAACTTCCCGACATTCCGAACCTCATCTATTCCCACCCGGACCCGGCATTGGCCGCCGCCGGCGTAGAGGTAAGCCGCGAGGACCTCGAAGGCTTTCTCATTCATCACTGATGCGGACGGGATCCATGTGAGTGGTTGCTTCCCTGCCCCCGCCCGCCCGCACCGTTTGCATGTAACCGCCTGACATGCCAAACCGGCTGCAGAGATACCAAGTGCAGGACGGACCGGTGAGCCAAAGGCAATCTCCGCAACGACATGACCGTGGCGGCAAAAATCGCGAGACAACGGACGGCAAAAGGGTGACGCTACCCCGGGCACTTTCGAAGCTCGGCTATTGTTCGCGAACCCAGGCAGAAGCACTGATTTCCGAAGGCCGTGTCAGTGTCGACGGCGGCACCGTCACAGACACCGCCGCCTGGGTCGATCTCGACCACACACAGATTGCCGTCGATGGAATCGCCGTGGTGGCAGAGACGAAAGTCTATCTCATGCTCAACAAGCCGCGCGGCCTGGTGACCACGCGCCACGATCCCGAGGGCAGACCGACCGTCTATGATTGCCTGAAGACCTTCGACGTCCCGCATCTTTCACCGGTCGGCCGGCTCGACAAGGCCAGCGAAGGGCTGCTGCTCTTTACCAACGATACTGTGCTGGCACAGGCGCTGCTCGACCCCATCACCCATGTCGCAAAAACCTACCATGTGCAGATCGACCAGCAGATGGACGAAACGCGGCTGGCGAGGATGATCTCCGGCGTCACCTCGGACGGTGAATGGCTGACGGCGAGCTCGGCAACGGTGCTGCGCCATGGAGATCGCAATGCATGGATAGAGGTCGAACTGCGGCAGGGGCGCAACCGCCAGATCCGCCGGATGCTCGATGTTCTCGGCGTTGCCTGCCTGCGGCTGGTGCGCGTCAGTTTCGGGGATCTGCAACTCGGAGATCTTTCCAAGGGCAATGTGCGGGCGCTGACGGAGACGGAGGTCAGAGGGCTGAGGCAGGCAAGCGGCATGGAAAAGCGCAGCGAACCCGGCCGGAGACGCTAGACCATGATGCAGCCCGAAGACTTCTGGCAGCAGATCGATCCGCCCGGCCCCGAGATCGCCGGGCCTTTCCACGACAGCTACAGCGCCGCTTTCGATGGCGGCCGGATCAGCCTTCCGATCCGCGTGCTTGCCGACGGGCGCCACGCACTGGCCTCGTTGATCATCAATCAGGCAAGCTTTGCCGTGCAGGATGCGTTGGCAAGGGTGCTCGCCGAGCGGATTTCCGGCTTTGCCATCGATGTCGTCGTCGGCCTGCCGACCCTCGGACTGACGCTCGCCTCCGCCGTCGCCCGCCAACTCGGCCACAGCAGGTATGTCCCGCTCGGGACGTCGCGAAAATTCTGGTACCGCGACGAATTTTCGGTGGATATGTCTTCTATCACCACGTCTGATCGGAAGCGCCTGTTCATAGACCCTCGCCTTCTGCCGTTGATCGAAGGCAAGCGCGTGGCCCTGGTCGACGACGTCATCTCCAGCGGAACCTCGATCGCCGCCGGCCTCGAGCTGATGACCTTATGCGGCGTCGAACCGGTTGTGATTGGCGCGGCGATGCTGCAGTCGGAGCGCTGGCGGCAGCGTCTCGGCGCGCTCGATCGGAAATGGACAGAGCGGGTTGTCGGCGTCCTGGCGACGCCTCTCCTCGAGCCGGCAGACGGCGGCGGCTGGCAGCGGCCGGCCTCGTCCTGAGGCTGTCGTTCTGCCCGCAACGCAGCGATCGCGGTTGACATCGGCGACTGGCAATTTATGGATCGGCGGACAACGCGCATCCTGAAACCGGATGCCCAGCCGATTGGTGGTCCCCTTGCGCATCCTTTCAGAAGCCCATTTTCCTGAACTGCCGAACTATTATCGCGGCAAGGTGCGGGAAAACTACGACTTGCCCGACGGCAACCGCATCATCATCAGCACGGACCGGCTGAGTGCATTCGACCGTATCCTCACCTGCATTCCCTACAAAGGTCAGGTACTGACCGAGACAGCGCGCTACTGGTTCGAGGCGACCAAGGACATCTGCCCCAACCACGTTGTTGCCTATCCCGATCCGAACGTCGTCGTCGGCAAGCGGCTGGACATCCTCCCCGTCGAGATTGTTGTTCGCGGTTACTTGGCAGGCACCACGGGCACATCCATTCTGACGCTCTACAAGAAAGGCGAGCGAACCATGTATGGCACGACGCTGCCCGACGGCATGCGTGACAACCAGATCCTGCCGCAGCCGATCATCACACCCACCAGCAAGGAATTCGACGGCGGTCACGACGCGCCGCTGACGCCCACCGAAATTATCGGGGGCGGATTGCTGACCGAACTGCAGTGGAAGACGCTGTCAGAGTATGCCTTTGCGCTCTTTGCACGCGGCCAGCAGATGGCGCTGGAACGCGGTCTTATCCTGGTCGATACGAAATACGAGTTCGGGGTAGACGAGGCCGGCACCATCATTCTTGCCGACGAGATCCACACCCCGGACAGCAGCCGCTACTGGATTGCCGACAGCTATCAGGAAAGCTTCGAGAAGGGCAGCCGCCCGGCAAGCTTCGACAAGGACTTCGTCCGCAGCTGGGTCGCCGAGCGCTGCGACCCGTATCGGGACGAAATACCTCAAATTCCTCTGGAATTGGTGGAACAGACCTCAAAAGTCTACATCGCCGCCTACGAGGCAATAACGGCTACACGCTTTGTCCCCGACAATCGTGGCGAGAGCCCGCTGGCACGGGTTCGCGCAAGCTTGGCCAGCTATTTTCCGAAATCAGCATGAACGGTCTTGCAATTTTGCGACCGTTATTGTCCGAGCCAAATGGCAACGCGAGTCGACCCGAAACGGTCGCGGCGACCGACGGACAGGGTATGCTTTTTGCAACACTTGAAAAAATTCGTCCCTGCAAGACGCGGTTTCACACCTCTGTGTGATCAATCACGCCTCAGAATCTGGCAGAGGGGCTGTGATCTTGCAATCGCCGTTGCTAGATTGTCGCGACTTTCGACTACCCGTTTGCGGACCGTGAATGTGTACGATATTGACACGGAGTTATGAAAACTTCGTTAACGCACTGATAGTAATTAGAATTGTGGGAAATAAAGTGATGGTTTCCATTCGTACAGCTGCTCCTGCCCTGCTGCTTATCCTGGCAGGTTGCGTCAGCGGCCCAGATCATAAGCCGCCGGTGATGCCTCTTCCGGCGAAATTCTCGGAAGGCGGCACGAAGTCGAACGATGACGTTTCGAGCCGCAAGTGGTGGATGGACTACCATGACACCAAGCTCAACGGCCTCGTCAACATAGGCCTCGCCCAGAACGTTTCCATCCTGTCGTCGCTCGAAGCCACGGTCGCTTATGAAGGCGACGTCACGGTTGCCGGCGCAGGGGGTCTCCCCAGCTTGACAGGCACTGCGGCGCAGACGGTGAGCGGCCAGAAGGGCAAGCTCCGTACCGAGCAGGCGACGCAGCACACCAGCAGCGGCGAATTGACGGCCTCCTGGCTTCTCGACCTGTTCGGACAATATCGTCGTGCCCGCGAAGGCGCACTCGATACGCTCGATGCAGCCTATGCCACCGTCGATGTGACCCGTCTGGCCTATCTGCAGGATCTGGTGACCAGCTACATCACGGCCCGCTACTATCAGGCGCTGATCGGCGTCGCCAACGAGAACCTCAAGTCCCGCCGCGAAACGCTCGAACTGACGAAGTTCCAGCTGCAGGCCGGCGCCGCATCACGTCTGGACGTCGTTCAAGCCGAGGGCCTCGTCAACTCGTCGCTCGCGGAGCTGCCGCCGAACGAAATCGCCTTCCGCAAGCAGGTGCATCACATTGCTACCCTGCTGAACGTCCCTTCGGCCACCGTCATTGCCGAAATGCAGTCGTCGACCGGACAGCCTGTCTTCCGTGGCAATGTTACAACAGGCGTTCCGGCCGATCTCGTCCGCAACCGTCCCGATATCCGCAAGGCCGAACGTCAGCTGGCAGCAGCTACAGCCCAAATCGGCGTTGCCGAAGCGCAGCTCTATCCGAGCATTTCGCTGAGCGGTTCGATCTCGCCTTCCTACATCAAATCCGGCGGCACGAAGGGTGGCCTCACCACCTGGTCATTCGGCCCGACGCTCAACCTGCCGATCTTCGACGGCGGCCTGTTGCGCGCCAATGTCAAGATCGCCGAATCGAACGCCCGTGCAGCCTACCTCTCCTGGAAGTCCACGGTCTTGTCGGCTGTCGAGGATGTCGAGAACGCGCTTTCGGCCGTTACCCGCGATGCACAGACGATCTCGGCGCTCCGTGCGCAGGTCAAATCCTACCGCGAAGCGCTGCAGCTTTCGACTGCCAGCTACAAGGATGGCGCATCGTCGCTGCTCGACGTCATCACTGCGCAGCTTCAGGTCACATCCGCACAGGAAAGCCTTGCAGCTGCCGTGCAGACCAGTGCAGCCGACTATGTGTCGCTGAACGTTGCGATCGGTGCAGGCTATGTCCCAGCCAGCCCGGACAAGGTCACCCCGGTAACCCTGGCCTCGAAGAAGATGTAAGCTTCTACCAGGGCGTCGCCGCCTAACCCTTTTATACACATTGAACCCGCCGCAGCACCGCCTGCGGCGGTTTCGTTTTGGGGGAGGCAATTCAGGGGTTGGATTGTCGGGACAATATAGCGGGATACGACATGCACCAAAACGACAAAAAGGCCGGAACGATCCGGCCTTTCGTCACCTGCTTCGAAACAATGCCAGTACATCCGTGGTCAAAGCGAAAGCAGATTTGCACACAGTCTGGGCGCGATAGGTTAACAAAAGGTTAACGCTGTCCCGCCGCTGCCGCTAGGAGCGTTGCTCCCCGGGCTTTTTCGTCGCTATGTGGCTTCAGAATAAATGGTTTGGCAGGGGGCGCATTTCAAGATGGTAGTGCCATTCAGCGTTCAAGTTACGTTCATGCATCTATTCTTACAAGACGAGAGAAAGCAGCCCCTCGAATCATTGCTGCAAGACGTCCCACGGAGGAGACACATGAGGAAACTACTTCTGGCCACCGCAGCCCTGGGCAGCGTGTTGGCCTTGCCGGCGATCGCCGAGGCTGCCTCGGGCTTCTCGACGGCGAACGTCAACATGCGTTCCGGACCGAGTACTGCCTATCCGGCTGTCACGCTCATCCCGATCGGCGCTCCACTCAGGATAAACGGCTGCCTTGCAGACCTTCCCTGGTGCGACGTCTCGTTTGACGGCGGTCGCGGTTGGGTCGCAGGTCGTTACGTTCAGGCGGTATACCAGCAGCGGCGTATCTATGTCGGTCCGCAGTATTACCGTCCGCTCGGCATCCCGACAATCACCTTCGATCTCGACAACTACTGGGACCGCAACTATCGCGGCCGGGATTTCTACCGCGACCGTGATCGCTGGGCGCAGGGTCCGGACTGGCAGCGCAATGGCGGCCAGCCGATCTATCGCCGGCCACCACCGCCGCCGGTTTACGATCCGCAGGACGAAGACCAGGGTAACTGGCAGAGGCGCCACCAGCGCCAGCCGGACTACGGCGACAATTACCAGAGCGATGACAACCCGCCACCCCGCCACCGTCCGCGTTATGGCGACGGCGACGGCGACGCTGGTCAGCGCTATGGCGACCCCGACCAGGGCAACTTCGACGGCGACAACAACCAGCCGCCGCGCAGGCGCCAGCAGCAGGATCAGCAAGATCAGCAGCAACCCCAGCAGCAGCAACGGCCGCAGCGCGACCAGCCTCCCCAGGGCCAGCCGCCGCGTCAGCAGCCTCCACAGGCCCAGCCACAGCCGCCGCAGCCTCAGCCTCCGCAGCAGCCTGCTCCGCCGCCGCCGCGTGCTCAGCCCGAGGCCCCTCGTCCGCAACCACAGCCGCAGGCTCAGCAGCCGGGCAGGAGCGAGCCGCCGCGCGTCATTCGTCGTAATGATGGTCAGGTCATAGTGTGCCCGGACGCCGGCCCTGCCTGCAACGAGCCGCACTCGTCGCACAATTGAGCATTGAAGATGCAGGAGGTCTCTCTGAGTCCTCCTGTCCTACCTGACCCGCAGGGCGCGTCAGCTTGCGACCGTTTTAGTGAGTTGTCAGGTCTGCTTCGCGCGTTGCCGACATGAAGATCTCACGAGCTTCCTCGGCTGACCGCCGGCCTGCTATCGCAGCACGGCAGACGCTGCGCGCAGCCACATAAAGAGGCCCGCGCCGATCAGGCCACATGTCCATCAGGCAGTGCAACGCATCGGATGGACCACTGATCACCCGGGCGTCATCCTGGCTGAAACCCACCTCTACCGGATTGCTCCATTTAACGTGTCGCATGAGCCTGTCTCCTCCTGACCTATGCTTGAGCGTCATCCTCCTCGATGACGCGCAAATGACATTGTCCATTAGTCCCGATAAAAACACAACCGGTGAAATACGGGGGAGCCGGGCAGCAACGCTTGGTCATCCGAAGGACCAGATGGCAAAGATGTGCGGCTGAAATGCTGGCCTTAGAAATTGCCTCTTGCGCCATCGGCGGTCAGCATCTTGAAGTTGGTTCCATCTGTCAGGATCTTGGCGCAACCGGTGCTGCCATTTGGCGACCGGATGCAAATGCTACCGTTCGACACCTTGTAGCCCTTGCTGCTGCCTTCCTTGTAGGTGAAGCCGTTGGCATTTGTCTTGCCTGCAGCGTTAGGACCGAGGTGCTTGACGATTTCAGCTTTGGTTGCCGAACGAAGCTCGGCGGAATATGCCGGTGCTGAGAGGGCGCACAGGGACAAGGAACCTGCGACGAACAGGTTGGCAATTTTCACGATCATGGTGACATAGACCTCTTGGGGAGCAGGACGGTGCTGCAACGGCGGTAGTCCAAACAGGACGCCAACTCATGCCGAAAATACAGAGGGGCGTGAGATGTGCAATGCAGTTGTTGATTTTTGCAGTGCAACAATTGTTTCCGGGCCCTTGGGGCCAGCACGATTGCTGTCCAGACGTGGGTCGGGCGGCGCGTGCGCCGCCCGACGAATAGGCTAATTTTATCGATCGACAGTCAGATCGCGGCATCCGGCGTGGGCCGGATTGTTGCAGCGACGGGATCGTTCGGGTTCAGGTCGTCTTCCGGCTGGATAATCGGTGGCACGGCCGGCTTTTCCTGCGTCCGGTCGGGGATACCCGGCGTAAACGTAGGACCCCGTGGCGTCTCGGCGTCTGGCTGCGGAAGAGGATCGCGATTAGGCATGGATTTCTCCTTCATCAATTAGCGGCACCTGGACTAACGACACCGCCCGCCATTCGTTCCGCCTTGTATAAGGAATCTGGAATGAGCCTGCGCATAACGAGAAAAGAGCCCCGAAGGGCTCTTTTCAGACTTGTTACAGGCGGATGATGACGCCGTTGCGGCGATGATGGCGATGCCATTCGCGACGGTTGTGGTAGCCGCGATCACGACGCCACTCTCCGCGACCATGGCGGAATTCACGACGATCGTGACGCCAGCTCCGGCGCTCATGGCGATTGTGGCGCCAGCGTTCGTCGCGGACCTGCACCACGTCGGACGACTGTGTGATCTGGACTGGGGCCAGCGGAGCGGCAGCTACCGGAGCGGATACGGCAAACAGCGAACCTATCGCCATGGACGCAGTCAGAAACGCTGTGGCAAAAATCTTCATAATCGATCCCTCATTGAACAAAAAATATGCAGTCGCTTACCAAATGCGCGAGCAGCATTTGTGTTCCACAAGGAAGAGATGAAGTATCAGGTTTCGGAGATACGAATGCATGCACGGGTGGAAGCTATAAGGTACCGCAAAGATGTCTGCACCCTGCAGCGCCAGTGAAAACTACAAACCGATCCGCATCCCGACGACGAGAATGGGGAGTGCCGCGATCATGCAGGTTATTGCCAGAGCCGCAGCAAACTTGTGCAGTTGCGCCCGCCTCGCCTTACGCTCGTCCCACTCGATACTCATCGACCGCCCCCTCGGCTCCATAGAATGCAAATGAAACATCGAACATGCAGGAAGTCGAGTGGGGCCACGCTCAAAGATATTGACTCTCCGACACAGAACGGGAGCGTTCATTGCGCGGAGAGGTAGAGGCCCAAATGAAGAGAGGATTTCGGCTTGCCTATCAAATAGCACACATCCGACCACAAACTGTTGATCGGGATATGGAAAACCCGTGCCGCCTTTAACATCCCCTTAAATCGCCGCATTTAAAGTTCAACCGACAGCTGGGTCGTGGGGCACCTTTTTGCAGGGACTTTGCCTGTCGGCCCGCGTGCAGCATCATCACCGAAGGGTTGACCGGTCCGCAATGGCAGGAAAAGGCAGATCAGGTCAGCGCATCGAACCGTCCTTCGCCGGCAAGCCCGACCGCGATGACGACGAGCTGACGATCGACGCCGACGATCGCATAGTCGGTGGCTCTCCCGCTAAGGGCTCCGGCAAGGCGCGCGAAAAATATCCCAAGGGTCGAAAGACTGCCCGGAGCGGGCGTGGCGGAGTCCGCAACAGACCGCAGCGCCGCGAAGGCCTTGGCTTCATCGGCCTTATCCGTCGGCTTATATACTGGTGTCTGGTGCTCGCCTTGTGGGGCGGCATCGGCGTTGCCGGCATCGTCCTCTACTATGGGTCGCGCATGCCGAGCGCCAGCACGTGGCAGATTCCGGCCCGCCCGCCCAACGTCAAGATAAACGCCATGGACGGGACGTCGCTCGCCAACCGCGGCGCCACCGGCGGCGAAGCCCTTGCCCTCGAGGACATGTCGCCCTTCATCCCCGAGGCCATCGTCGCCATCGAGGACCGGCGGTTCTATTCGCATTTCGGCGTCGACCCCATCGGCCTTGCCCGCGCGTTCACGACCAACCTGTTGACCGGCCACACGGTCCAGGGTGGGTCGACCCTCACGCAGCAACTCGCCAAGAACCTATTCCTGTCGCCCGACCGGACGATGGAGCGCAAGGTCCAGGAGGTGTTGCTCGCCCTCTGGCTGGAGCACACCTACACCAAGGACCAGATCCTTGCGATGTACCTCAACCGCGTGTTCTTCGGCTCGAATGCCTTTGGCGTCGAGGCCGCCTCGCGGCGCTATTTCAATAAATCTGCCCGTGATGTGAACCTTGGCGAAGCCGCGATGCTGGCCGGCCTCGTCAAGGCGCCCTCGAAACTGTCGCCGATCCGCGATCCAGCAGCAGCCCATGCTCGCCAGCAAGTCGTGCTGCAAGCGATGCGCGACCAGGGCTATGTCACGGACGCCGATATCAAGACGGCACTGGCAGCCCCTCCGACCCGGGCCAAGAGTTTCTGGAACGGCGCCCAGAATTATGCGGCCGACATGGTGATGGACCAGCTGCCGGGCCTGATCGGCCCGATCAAGGAAGATGTCGTCGTCGAGACCACGATCGACATGGCGATGGAGGCCAAGGCCGAGCAGGCGCTGGGCGATGTGCTCGATCACGATGGCAAGAAGCTCGATGCCTCGCAGGCAGCGTTGATCTCTGTGGAAGGAACAGGCGCTATCCGCGCCATGGTCGGCGGTCGCGACTATGCTGAAAGCCAGTACAACCGAGCCGTCACCGCCAAGCGCCAGCCGGGGTCGGCCTTCAAGCCATTCGTATACGCTGCGGCGATGGAAATGGGCCTGACGCCGACATCCGTGCGCAATGATGCGCCCATCAAGATCGGCAACTGGACGCCGGAAAACTACGAGCAGAAATATTCCGGCGTCGTGACGCTGGCGACTGCCCTCGCCCATTCTCTCAACACCATCGCAGCGCAGCTGGTGATGGAGGTCGGCCCGCCGAACGTGATCAAGCTCGCCCATCGCCTCGGCATCGATTCAGAACTGCAGGACAATGCCTCGATCGCGCTTGGAACATCCGAAGTGTCGCTGCTGGAGCTGACATCGTCCTACGCCGCCTTCATGAACGGTGGTTACAAGGCCACGCCGCACGTCATCACCAAGGTGACGTCTGCCTCCGGCAAGGTGCTTTATACCGCGAACTTCAGCGATCCGCCCCGCGTCCTCAGCCCGAGCGTCGTTACCAACATGAACTACATGATGGAAGGCGTCATGGCATCGGGCACCGGCAAGGCGGCCCGGATTCCAGGCTGGCAGACGGCCGGCAAGTCCGGCACGACGCAATCCTTCCGCGACGCGCTGTTCGTAGGCTTCACCAACGACTTTACGACAGGCGTCTGGTTTGGCAACGACGACGGCAAGTCGATGAAAAAGGTCACCGGCGGCAGCCTGCCGGCAAAGGCGTGGAAGGAATTCATGATCGCTGCCCACAAGGGCCTGACGCCAGCACCGCTGTTCGGCGGCGGCCAGGTGATCGACGGCAGCATGCCGATGGCGCAGTCCGGCGGCGATGCCGGCGACCAGTCTACGATCTCGGGCATCATCTCCGGGGTGCTCGGCGGCCCCACAACCGGCAACATTCCTCCGAAGACGCCAGCGAATTCTCCAGCCGGCACCTATCCTCCGGCGCCGGTCAATCCGGCAGTGTCGGCAAGACCCGCTGCTGTGCCCCAGCAGGCACCGGCTGCTATCGCCAACAACGACGAGCCTGTCGACATGCCGCCGGTCGGACCCGGCGCGGACAGCAACCCCTATGCCTCGCAAAGCCCGACACCGCCTGCCGATATCGGCGAATCGCCGTCCGATGCGCGACCTCGCCGAACCACGTTGCTCGACTATCTCATGGGCCGATAACACCCCTTGACGTTTGATTTGACCGTTGCCACTTGCAGGATGGACTAAGGGCTGGTCTGATGCGGGTTCACGCCTCTTTCCAGGGTTGCAGTCAGAAGCTGCAACACCTTGAAATAAAGCATGGGCTTTGCCGGATTCCGCTTCATTTCCTGCCTTGCAGTCCGCAAAATCGCTACTTATATAGCCGACATCACCGCAGCTAAGACTGCGCAAACCGCAAGACTATCCCGTAAGGGGCTGTCCCAGAAATGCCTGACAGGGGTTTCGACAGTCTGCTTCAATGGAGAGAATGACATGGCAAAAGTAATTGGTATCGACCTTGGAACGACGAATTCCTGCGTATCCGTCATGGACGGGAAGGACGCCAAGGTCATCGAGAACGCAGAAGGCGCGCGTACGACCCCATCGATGGTGGCTTTCTCCGAAGACGGCGAACGCCTCGTCGGTCAGCCGGCCAAGCGCCAGGCGGTGACCAACCCAACGAACACACTCTTCGCTGTCAAGCGCCTGATCGGCCGCCGCTTCGAAGATCCGACTGTTGGCAAGGACAAGGACCTCGTCCCTTTCAATATCGTCAAGGGCGATAATGGCGACGCATGGGTCGAAGCCAACGGCAAGGGCTATTCCCCTGCACAGATTTCCGCGATGATCCTTCAGAAGATGAAGGAAACGGCTGAAGCCTATCTCGGCGAGAAGGTCACCCAGGCCGTCATCACCGTACCAGCCTACTTCAACGACGCGCAGCGTCAGGCCACCAAGGATGCAGGCCGCATCGCCGGTCTCGAAGTGCTGCGCATCATCAACGAGCCGACGGCAGCAGCACTTGCCTACGGTCTCGACAAGAAGGAAGGCAAGACCATTGCCGTCTACGACTTGGGTGGTGGTACCTTCGATATCTCGATCCTCGAAATCGGTGATGGCGTCTTCGAAGTGAAGTCGACCAACGGCGACACCTTCCTCGGCGGCGAAGACTTCGACATGCGCCTGGTTGAATATCTGGCAGCCGAGTTCAAGAAGGACAACGGCATCGACCTGAAGGGCGACAAGCTTGCACTGCAGCGCCTGAAGGAAGCCGCTGAAAAAGCCAAGATCGAGTTGTCGTCGTCGCAGCAGACTGAAATCAACCTGCCCTTCATCACCGCCGACGCAACCGGCCCGAAGCACCTGACGCTGAAGCTGACCCGCGCCAAACTTGAAAGCCTGGTCGACGATCTGGTCCAGCGTACAGTTGCGCCATGCAAGGCAGCCCTTAAGGATGCCGGCGTAACCGCAGCCGAGATCGACGAAGTCGTTCTGGTCGGCGGCATGAGCCGCATGCCGAAGGTTCAGGAAATCGTCAAGCAGCTGTTCGGCAAGGAGCCTCACAAGGGCGTCAACCCAGACGAAGTCGTTGCCATGGGCGCGGCCATCCAGGGCGGCGTTCTGCAGGGCGACGTCAAGGACGTCCTGCTGCTCGACGTGACGCCGCTGTCGCTCGGCATCGAAACTCTCGGCGGCGTGTTCACGCGCCTCATCGAGCGTAACACGACTATCCCGACGAAGAAGAGCCAGACCTTCTCGACCGCAGACGACAACCAGTCGGCCGTGACGATCCGCGTTTCCCAGGGCGAACGCGAAATGGCGCAGGACAACAAGCTGCTCGGCCAGTTCGACCTCGTCGGCCTGCCGCCAGCTCCGCGCGGCGTCCCGCAGATCGAAGTCACCTTCGATATCGACGCCAACGGCATCGTCCAGGTTTCGGCCAAGGACAAGGGCACCGGCAAGGAACAGCAGATCCGCATCCAGGCCTCGGGCGGTCTGTCCGACGCCGAGATCGAGAAGATGGTCAAGGACGCCGAAGCCAACGCCGAGACCGACAAGAAGCGTCGTGACGGCGTAGAAGCCAAGAACCAGGCCGAAAGCCTGATCCACTCCAGCGAGAAGTCGCTGAAGGACTTTGGCGACAAGGTTTCGGAAGCCGACCGCACGGCGATTGCCGACGCGATTGCGGCGCTGAAGAGTGCAACCGAAGCCTCCGAGCCGGACGCCGAGGACATCAAGGCGAAGACCCAGACTTTGATGGAAGCGTCCATGAAGCTCGGCCAGGCGATCTACGAAGCTCAGCAGGGTGGCGATGAGGCCGCAGCAGCAGCCGATGCCGCTAGGCACTCTGCCGCTGACGACCACGTCGTCGACGCCGACTACGAGGAAATCAAGGACGACAAGAAGTCCGCATAAGTCACAAGCGCAAGCCGAAACGGTTTTGCGGAAACTTAAGTCCGGCTGCCTTTTGGCAGCCGGAAATCCATTTCCGGGGTCTAATCCTGCATGGCTAAAGCAGACTATTACGAAATTCTCGGTGTCTCGCGCTCTGCGGACGACAAAGAGCTCAAATCTGCGTTTCGCAAATTGGCAATGGTGCATCACCCCGACAAGAACCCGGGTGATCACGAAGCCGAGCGCAAGTTCAAGGAATTGAACGAAGCCTACGAGATGCTGAAGGACCCGCAGAAGCGGGCAGCCTATGATCGATACGGCCACGCGGCCTTTGAACATGGCGGCATGGGCAATGCTGGCGGCGGCATGGGCGGCGGCGGCGGTTTCTCCGATATCTTCGAAGACATCTTCGGCGAAATGATGGGTGGCGGGCGCCAGCGCCAGCGCTCGTCCGGCGGACGCGAACGCGGGGCCGATCTTCGCTACAACATGGAAATCTCGCTTGAGGAAGCCTTTGCCGGCAAGACCGCGCAGATCCGTGTTCCGACCTCCATTACCTGCGACGTCTGTTCGGGCTCGGGCGCCAAGCCCGGCACCCAGCCAAAAACCTGCTCGACCTGCCAGGGATCCGGTCGCGTGCGCGCAGCCCAGGGCTTCTTCTCGATCGAACGTACCTGCCCGACCTGCCACGGGCGCGGCCAGATCATTCCCGACCCCTGCACCAAGTGCCAGGGCCAGGGTCGCGTTACCGAAGAGCGCTCGCTGTCGGTCAACATTCCGGCCGGTATCGAGGACGGCACCCGCATCCGCCTGCAGGGCGAAGGGGAAGCCGGCACCCGTGGCGGCCCGGCCGGCGACCTCTACATGTTCCTGTCGGTCAAGCCGCACGAATTCTTCCAGCGCGACGGGGCTGACCTCTATTGCGCCGTGCCGATTTCCATGACGACCGCAGCACTCGGCGGCACGATCGACGTTGCGACCCTCGATGGTACCAAGTCGCGGGTCACCGTTCCAGAGGGCACGCAGGCCGGCAAGCAATTCCGGCTTAAGGCCAAGGGCATGCCCGTTCTTCGCTCGGCCCAGGTGGGCGACCTCTACATCCAGGTGCAGATCGAAACTCCGCAGAAGCTCACCAAGCGTCAGCGCGAGCTGCTGCAGGAATTCGAACAGATCTCTTCACAGGATAACAATCCCGAATCGACAGGCTTCTTCGCCCGCATGAAGGATTTCTTCGACACCCTCAGCGAGTAGGCATCTCGGCCGGATTTTGAGACTTGAAGCCGGTTGCGGAAACGCAGCCGGCTTTGTTCGTTGAGCTGAAGATGCATTGCGGGCGACAGGTTGGTTTTGCGTCACAATACCTCTCGCCTTTTTCGTCAACCCAATGATAGGATATACTAATTGAGCCCGGCAACTCAGCCGAGGCGGTGATTTGACGAGAGAAACTGCATGTTTCCGCTTTCGCATATGATGAAGGCTTTCATTCGCAAGGGCCGGCTGACGGTCATCGACGCAGACGGCAAGCGCCACGTATTTTCCGGCACCGAAGGCCCCCACGTCACGATGAGGCTGACGGACAGAAAACTCTACAGGACACTGGTCTTTAATGCCGAGCTGGCTGCCGGCGAGGCCTATATGGACGGTACCATGCGCTTCGAGGAAGGATCGACATTGCGCGACTTCCTCACGCTGTTCTCGATCAACCGCCTGTCGCTGGGCTCCTATCCGATCCAGAAGGTGCTGCGTGCTATCAAGATGAGGTTCCGCAAGCGCCAGCAGTCGAACAGGAAGGGCCAGGCGCAACAGAACGTCGCCCACCACTACGATATCGGAAACGAGTTTTACAAACTCTTCCTCGACGAAAACATGCTCTATTCCTGCGCCTATTTCCGCGAGCCTGGCGAAACGCTGGAGCAGGCGCAGCGCAACAAGCTCAGGCTGCTGGCCAGCAAGCTCGGTCTGAAACCAGGCATGAAAGTCCTCGATATCGGCTGCGGCTGGGGCGATCTGGCGCTTTATCTCGCCAAGCTGGAAGACATCGAGGTTCTCGGCGTCACCCTTTCCCGCGAACAGCAGGCACTTGCCACCGAGCGGGCACGCAAGGCAGGCCTTGGCGACCGCGTCACGTTCGAGCTTCGCGACTACCGCGATGTCATCGGGTCTTTCGATCGCATCGTCTCGGTCGGCATGTTCGAGCACGTCGGCGTCCATCATTACGACGAGTTCTTTGCCAAGCTGAATTCGCTGATGCCGGATGACGGTGTCGCCGTGCTGCACTCCATCGGCCATATGAGCCCACCCGGCATGGCCAGCGCCTGGCTGCGCAAATACATCTTCCCCGGCGCCTATTCGCCGGCGCTGTCGGAAGTGTTCGAGGTCGTCGAGCGCAACAGCCTGTGGGTGACCGACCTCGAATTCCTGCGCGTGCATTACGCGACGACGCTGCAGCATTGGGCATCCCGCTTCGAGACCAACCGCGACAAGGTGGTGGCCCTCTATGACGAGCGTTTCGCCCGGATGTGGGAATTCTATCTGATCAGCGCCGAGATGATGTTCCGCACGGGAAGCCAGCTCGTGTTTCACATGCAGCTATCCCGCTCCCGCGATGCCGCCCCGATCGTCCGCGACTATATCACCGACCAGCAGCGAGCCTACATCGAGAAGGAGAAGACGCTCGATATGACCGTTTAGGCGCTCTCCTGCGAGTTTCGGCCGGGCGAGGTGCATGTCCACGCTGCCAGTCGGCTGAGGCAGTTCCCGGACGGAAACATTCCGGCCACGATTTCACCACCGTAATGTCAATTGGCTGACACCCGGTTGTAATGCTCCCCGTTTATCTCTTCGGCAAACGAGGAGATCGCCATGCACGCCACCGAATTGACCATGTCCGAGATGTTGAGAGACCCGATGATCCGCCTGATGCTGCGCGCCGACCGCGTGC
This sequence comes from Rhizobium sp. rho-13.1, assembly GCF_007000305.1. Classification (NCBI taxonomy): domain Bacteria; kingdom Pseudomonadati; phylum Pseudomonadota; class Alphaproteobacteria; order Hyphomicrobiales; family Rhizobiaceae; genus Rhizobium; species Rhizobium sp. rho-13.1. The sequence goes on from NZ_SCFL01000014.1 coordinate 16,671, forward strand.
CGCTGGGCGACTTCGCGAAGCTCCTGGAAGACGCGGCGAGCGCCCGGACAAAGGGCCGGCAGGAAGACGCTCAATCCTCGCGGTCACCGCTTGCGCATTGAGGTCTGCAGGAGGGTGACGCGGCCGGCAGAATGACGGCAAGTATCGGGGGGAGAAAGCCCCTCACCTCGCGTTGCTATTTCAGATAGGTGCGCACGACATCGATGAGTTCCGCCGCGCCTTCCTCGCGCTCCGCTTGGCGGAGGTCCGCTGCCGCAAGATGCATGCGGATGTGATCTTCCATCACCTCGCCCATCAGACCATTGATCGCACCGCGCACGCCCGCGATCAGCTGCATCACCTCTTCGCAGCCCTTTTCGTCCTCCAGCATCCGTTCGACGCCTTCCATCTGGCCGCGGATACGCCGAACCCGGTTGATGAGTTTCTGCTTTTCACGGATCGTATGGCTCATCTGGATGCCCTCCCGGCAGCGCTCCGGTGCTCAGGCCGCACGGGCTTCGACCTCAACCGTCACATGCGAAAGATCGTGGATCGCAGCCAGTTTTTCACGGTAGTAAGACGGCGCGTGCGGGTGATCGGCGACGATCGAAACGATGGCGCCGTGGTGGCCGGGCCCGAGCTGCCAGACGTGTAGATCGAGGATCTCCACCCCCTCGCGGGTCATGATGTCCTTGATCTCCTCCGGCAGGTCCTCGTCATCGCTCTGGTAATCGAGCAGAACACGTCCGCTGTCGCGAACAAGCACCCAGGACCAGCGCGCAATAACGATACCGCCGACGATGCCGATGGCCGGGTCGAGCCAGAGCCAGCCATAAATGCTGCCAAGCACGAGCGCGCCTATCGCCAGAACGGATGTCAGCGCATCCGCCAGCACATGGACATAGGCGGCGCGCAGGTTCTGGTCCTTGCCCCCATGTCCGTGATGATCGTCGTGATGTGCGCCATGATCATGGGCATGGTGGTGACCATGGGCATGATGGTGATCGTCCCTAAGAAGCCACGCGCAGACGATATTGACGAGCAGGCCGACCACGGCAACGAAGATCGCCTCCTGGAAGTTGATGGAAACCGGCGATCGCAGCCGCAAGAAACTTTCCCACGCAATCATCAACGCAATCAGCGCCAGCACAACCGCGCTGGCAAAGCCTGCGAGGTCGCCGAGCTTGCCGGTGCCGAAGGAAAACCGCCGGTTATTGGCGTGCCTGCGGGCGTAAAGGTAGGCCAGCGCGGCGATCAGCATGGCTGCAGCATGCGTGGACATATGCCAGCCATCCGCCACCAGCGCCATCGAGCCGAACATATTCCCGGCAACGATCTCGATCACCATCATCGATGCCGTGATGGCAATGACGAGCCAGGTGCGACGCTCGTTGCGAGCATGGTTTTCACCGAGAAACAAATGGTCATGGGCAGCGCCCAACGTGCGGCAGTGATCGTGCGACAGGGTCATGTTGGAAAATTCCTGATTGGTAGAATAGGGGGGTACCCTATTTGGCGCGTGGCCGCAAGGTTGAGCCGAGGCCTCTGTCGTGGCCCGATGCCTTACATCCCTTGAGACCTCAATCACTAATCGGCGATATCGGGTTCAACGAGCTTTGCCAGATTACGAAGGGATTCCTGCCAGCCGAGATAGCACATCTCGACCGGAATGACGTCGGGAATGCCTGCCTGAACGATCACCAGTTCGGTGCCGACGGACACAGTCTTCAAGACGACAGTGACCTCCATCTCGCCGGGCCGGCTTGGATCTTCGAAACTGTCCGTGTAACGAAGCCGCTGATTTTCAACCAGTTCTCTGTATTCGCCACCGAAGCTGATGCTTTTGCCGCTTGAGAAATTGCGAAAGGATAGCCTGAAGCTACCGCCAACGCGCGGCTCAAGGTGATGCACCGTGCAAGCAAAGCCATTGGGCGGGAGCCACTTTGCCAGCGCGTCCGCTTCGAGAAAGGCGCGATAGACTTTGTCCGGGCTGGTCGCCAGCACACGGTGCAGATTTACACTATTCGGCATGATCATCCCCCCTCAGGCCTGCTAGATTGCCATCATAGACGCGAATATTCGATTGCCAACATCCCTTCTTGGATAACTCCCCTTCCCACCAAAACGCCTGTCCCACGACAAGCTTCCCCGCCATACCTTGCCATTCCGCACTGATCGGCATAGCTCTCACCGGACACACGAATCCCGGATCCCGATGCCGCATAAGGTCTCTCTCTCGCGCCTGAAACTGACCGACTTCCGCAACTATGCGGCAGCGGCGCTGGATCTGGACGGGCGGCACGTCGTGCTGACCGGCAATAACGGGGCCGGCAAGACGAACCTGATGGAAGCAGTATCGCTGCTGTCGCCGGGCCGCGGCCTCAGGCGCGCCTCCTATGGGGATATCACCCGGGTCGGGGCGGCCAATGGCTTCTCCATCTTTGCGGAAATTGAGGGTATGGACGGCGGTGTCGAGATCGGCACCGGCGTCGATACCACGGACGAGACAGCAGTCCGCCGCCTGCGTATCAACGGCACCACGGCCAGAACCGTCGACGAATTGACCGACCACCTGCGCGTCGCCTGGCTGACGCCTGCCATGGATGGACTTTTTACCGGCGGCTCCTCCGATCGCCGGCGTTTTCTCGACCGGCTGGTCCTGTCGCTCGATCCGGCACATGGCCGCAGGGCCACCGATTTCGAGCGCGCCATGCGCAGCCGCAACCGCCTGCTCTCCGAAGGTCGTTTCGACCCTGCCTGGCTTTCCGGCATCGAGCAGCAGATGGCAAGCCTCGGGATTGCGATGGCGATTGCCCGCGAGGAGATGCTCGGACTGCTGTCGGGCCTGATCGACGCCAGCCGCGAGGCGACCCCCTTTCCCTCGGCCTCCCTCACCCTCTCCGGTTTTCTCGATGGCGGGCTTGATGGCCCCGCCGTCGATCTCGAGGACCGCTATGCCGACATGCTGCGCGACAGCCGCTGCCGCGACGCCGGCGCAGGACGAACATTGGATGGGCCGCACCGCGCCGACCTCAAGGTTCGCCATCTCGAAAAAGACATGGACGCCGGGCGCTGCTCGACCGGTGAACAGAAGGCTCTGCTGGTCGGTCTCGTGCTGGCGCATGCCCGACTGGTCGGCAATTTGACAGGCCACGCGCCCGTGTTGCTGCTCGACGAGATTGCCGCCCATCTCGATGAAAACCGCCGGGCGGCGCTGTTCGACCTGATCGACGGTCTCGGCGGCCAGGCCTTCATGACCGGCACCGACCGGGGCATGTTTTCGGCGCTCGGTGAGCGCGCCCAGTTCCTGGGCGTCGATCACGGTGCCGTCCAGCCATGACGCACCGCTTTTGCGCGAGCCGGATGCGAATGATAGGATGATGACATGGAACCCTTGAACCCCGATGAAATCGAGCGCTACCGCCGCCATATCCTGCTGCCCGAGATCGGCGGCGCCGGCCAGCAGAAGCTGAAGGCAGCCCGTATCCTGGTCATCGGCGCCGGTGGCCTCGGGGCGCCGGTGCTGCAATATCTGGCCGCCGCCGGCATCGGCACGCTCGGCATCGCCGACGACGACCGCGTATCGCTGTCGAACCTGCAGCGCCAGGTGATCCACGACACCGGTACCATCGGCGAACTGAAGACGCAAAGTGCCGCTGACGCCATCGCGCGGCTGAACCCCCATATCCGCACCATCCGCTTCGAGGAGCGGTTTGCAGCCGAGACGGCAATGCGGCAACTCGCCGGCTTCGACCTCGTGGTCGACGGCTCCGACAATTTCGATACCCGCTATGCGGCTGCTGACGCCGCACATACCGCCGGCAAGCCGCTCGTTTCCGGTGCCGTCGGCCGCTTCGACGGATCGCTGACCGTGTTGAAGCCCTATGAAACCGGCCCTGACGGCCGTCTCAACCCGACCTACCGCGATTTGTTTCCAGCCCCGCCACCGGAGGGCCTGATCCCCTCCTGCGCCGAGGCCGGCATCATAGGCGCGCTCACCGGCGTCATCGGCACGCTGATGGCGACGGAAGCCATCAAGCTCGTTACTGGCATCGGAGAACCGCTGATCGGCCGGCTGCTGCTCTACGACGCGCTTGCTGCAAGGTTCGACACCATCCGTTATGCAAGGCGCACCAAGCCGGCTAAGGTGGGTGGCACCGCTGGATCATGAGCGGCCTGGAACTGCACCGACTGGACGAAGACTTTACCGGTTGGGACGCCTTGCTGACGCTCATCCAGATCTCATTTGCCGGCATGGAAGGCCGCATCGACCCACCCTCGTCGGCAAAAGCCCTGACAGCCCAGTCATTGCGACAAAAGGCCGGAGCCGAAATCAGTTTTATAGCCATGCAGGAGAAGATCTTAGCCGGCTGTATATTTTGTCGATTGGAACCCGATTGCCTCTACATAGGCAAGCTGGCGGTTCTGCCGACACTGCAGGGCCGAGGTATAGGTCGAAGGCTCATCGAGGCTGCGGAACAGCTCGAGCGGCGCAAAAAACTTCCGGCGCTGCGGCTCGAAACACGTATCGAACTCGTCGAAAATCACGCAACATTTGCCGCCTTGGGTTTTTGCAAGACCGCCGAAAACGCCCATCCCGGCTTCGACCGGACCACCTCGATCGAAATGCGGAAGTCCTTGCTGCCGGCAGGTTAGCCATCGCTAAAGACGAGCGCTTGCCCGCGGATCCTCGGGCCTGACCCGAGGAAACTCAGCGCCCCGGCAACACCCGGTTGGGTGGCCTGTGGCTATCCATGAAGGCGCGGATGTTGATGATCACTTTGTCGCCCATCTCGATGCGGCCCTCGATGGTGGCAGAGCTCATATGCGGCAGGAGCACGACCTTGCCTTCGTTGGCGAGCTTGATCAGCTTCGGGTTGACGGCCGGCTCGTTGGAGAAGACGTCGAGGCCGGCGCCGGCGATCTTGCCGTCGCGCAGGATGTTGATCAGGGCCGGCTCGTCGATGATGTCGCCCCGCGCGGTGTTGACGATGAAGGCGGTTGGTTGCAGCAGCGCCAGCCGTCTTGCCGAGATCAGATGATAGGTGCCTGGTGTCGAGGGGCAGTTGATCGAGATGATATCGACGCGGGCGAGCATCTGGTCGAGGCTGTCCCAGTAGGTCGCCTCCAGCTCGTCCTCGGTCTCCGGGCTGACTTTGCTGCGGTTGTGATAGTGGATCGAAAGGCCGAAGGCCTTGGCACGGCGAGCGACGGCGGTGCCGATGCGGCCCATGCCGACGATGCCGATACGCTTGCCGGAAAGCCTGCGGCCGAGCATCCACGTCGGCGACCAGCCGGCCCATTCGCCGGGCTTGTCAGTCAGCACCCGCGCGCCCTCGGCCAATCGCCGCGGCACGGCGAGGATAAGCGCCATCGTCATGTCGGCAGTATCTTCGGTCAGCACGCCCGGCGTGTTGGTTACGGTGATACCTTTTCGCGCCGCAGCGTCCACGTCGATGTGATCGGTGCCGTTCGAGAAGCCGGCAATAAGTTTCAGCTGCGGGCCCGCCTGTTCGATAAGGGCCGCATCGATCCTGTCGGTCACCGTCGGTACGAGCACATCGGCCGTCTGCATCGCCGCAACCAGTTCGCTGGCGGTGCGCGGCCTGTCGTCTATGTTGAGCTCGGCGTCGAACAACTCGCGCATCCGCGTCTCGACCGCGTCGGGCAGTTTGCGCGTCAGATAGACTTTTGGTTTTTTCTTCGTTGTCATGACGCCCTGCGATGCCTTGTTCAGAGGTCCTTAACCAAGACCAGACATAATTTTAACGTTGCGGGCAGTTCTACCAGACCCGCAGTCGAAGACAAACAGAAGTCGCTTTCGGCGTCCACGCATTTGCGGATGGCCGGAACGAAGCGCGCCCGGGCAGCGCGCCACGACAATCGAACGGAATTCTGATGCGGAGCACCATGTTCAAATCCTGTACGGCATTGGCACTCGGCCTGATGATGGTGGCCGGCTCGATCCAGATTGCCAACGCTCAGGCAGCCAAGGGTGCCAGCGGCTTGCCGCTGCCACGCTTCGTGACGCTGAAATCGAAGCGCGTCAACCTGCGCATTGGCCCGAGCAGCGATTACGCGGTCTCATGGCTCTATACCCGCGCAGGCCTGCCAGTCGAAATCATCCAGGAATACGACAACTGGCGCCAGGTACGGGATGCCGACGGCACGGAGGGCTGGGTCAACCAGTCGCTGCTGTCAGGCTCGCGCGCCGCGATCGCCGCCCCGTGGATGAAGGGCAAAGGCAAGGAAGTCTACGTCAACATGCGCCGGGATCCGCAGCCGTCGAGTTCCGTCATTGCCAAGCTCGAGCCCGGCGTCGTCCTCGATGTGCGCGAATGCAACGGCACCTGGTGCAAGACGACGACCGATGGAACCGAGGGCTGGGTGGCGCAATCGGAAATCTGGGGCGCCTATCCCGGAGAGGCCTTCAAATAAGCCCGGCTTCCTTGGCCAGCTTCGACAGAGACTTGTCAGGCCGGGGGCCGATCTGCTGGATCACAGTACCTGCCGCCAGGCAGCCAAGTTTGCCGCAATCGCGGAGTTCCCGTCCCTGCGTGTAGCCGTAGAGGAAGCCGGAGGCGAACAGATCGCCAGCCCCTGTCGTGTCGACAAGCTCGTCCAGCTCGATGGCGTCGACTTCGTAGCGCTCGCTGCCGCGCAGGATGACAGCCCCGTCTTCGCTCATTGTCACAGCGGCAATCTTGCAATCGCGGGCGATCAGCGTCAGCGCTTCCTCGAAATCCTCTGTCTCGTAGAGGCTGAGTGCTTCCTGACGGTTGGCAAAAACGATATCGACGGTGCCAGAGCGCATCAGCTCGAGAAATTCGTCCCGGTAACGGCCGACGCAGAAGCTGTCGGAGAGGGTCATCGACACCTCGCGGCCGTTTTCATGGGCAATACGGGCGCATTCGCGGATCGCATCCTTGGCGCGCGGCGGATCCCAGAGATAGCCCTCGAAATAAATGACCTTGGAATCGGCAACGACATCGGCTTCGACGTCCTCGGGTCCGAGCTCGACGCAGGCACCGAGATAGGTGTTCATCGATCGCTCGCCGTCCTCGGTGACGAAAATCATCGAGCGGGCCGTGGGCGGCAACGTCTCTTTCGGCGCGGTCTCATAGTGGACGCCGAGCGCGCGAATATCGTGGGTAAAGATTTCGCCGAGCTGGTCCTTGGCTACCTTGCCGAAATAGGCAGCCTTGCCGCCGAAATTGGCAATGCCTGCCGCCGTGTTGCCGGCGCTGCCGCCAGAGGCTTCGATGGCCGGTCCCATGCGGGAATAGAGCAATTCGGCACGCTCGGCGTCGATCAGGTTCATCGCGGCCTTGGTGATGGCGTTGTCGATCAGGAACTGGTCGTCGCACCGGGCAATAATATCGACGATGGCATTGCCAACGGTGAGTACATCGAAACGTGTCATCAAAATGGAACCCCGGTCACTGTCTTCGCCGGTGTCCGGTCATATCGGGTTTTGAAAAGTTTGGAAGGCGGAATCGCCACCGCCCGCCCAAGAAATGCCAACTGGTCACAGAGCCGTCACTTTCGCCGTGTAATTAACCATCAGGCGAGAGGCATGGACGGTCGACAGATCGTTAGAGCCTTTATCGCTTGGGGTGTGACCCCTGGCTTCCATTGAACGCGCTGACCACGGATGTACTGGCAGACGGCGATGGAAGCAGACCGCCGGGATGACCGGCTGCGGAAAAGCGGGCAGTGCCCGCTTTTTTTGTGCCTTTTTTCAGGATCGACGTCCCTCGAAGAAGAGCGAAACACCCAGCAGCGTTGCTGCGAGACAGATCAGGCAGACGCAGACGATGCAAACGCCGATCCAGCCGGCAAGCGTCCAGGCCATGCCGCCGGCGAATGCACCGAGTGCACCACCGGAAAACGTCGAAACCATATACATCGTGTTCAGCCGGCCGCGGATTTCATGACCGATGGCAAATATCCGCGTCTGGTTGGCGATCTGGCCGCTCTGCAAGCCGAAATCGAGCAGGTTGACGGCAACGACCAATGCCAGAAGATGCGTCGTCCCCAGGGTGGCGGCAATCGCGAAGCTGGCGAGCAGGGCGCAGAAGGCAAGAGCATTCACCCGCGAGGAACCCCAGCGGTCGGCAAGTCGCCCTCCAATCGGCGCCATCAACGCACCGGGGGCACCCCACAGCCCGAAAAGGCCGGCAGCGGCGGCTCCGAGTCCGAAGGCAGGGCTGGCGAGATGGAATGCCAGCGTCGCCCAGAAAGCCGAAAAAGCGCCGAAAGCCAGGAAATTCATTCCCATCGACAACAGCAGCGGCCGGTGCTTCAACAGCGGCACGAGCGAGGCCAGCAGCTTGCCGTAGCTCATTTTCTGCATCATCTGCGGTCGCTGCGGCATGAAGGCCGGAACGAAGAAGAAAAGGATCAGCGTGAGAACCGCAGCCAAGCCGTACGACGCACGCCAGCTGTCGGTATATCCCGCCACAAGACCGGAGACTGTGCGCGACAACAGGATGCCCATGACCAGGCCGGTGGTCATCGTACCGACGACCCGGCCCCGCTTTTCTGCCGGCACCAGCGAGGTGGCGAGCGGTATCAGCACCTGTGGCACGACGGTGACCAGCGCAAGACAGGCGCTGGCACCGATAAGCACGCCAATACCTGGCGCAAGCGCCGCTCCGAGAAGGCCGATCGCCGTCAGCGCCATCAGCCAGCGCAGCAACCTGCGTGGCTCGGCAATATCGGCAAGCGGCACCAGCAGGAGAATGCCGAACGCGTAGCCGACCTGGGTCGCTACCGCAACCAGCGACGACACATGCTCGGGAACGCCAAAGCTAACGGCGATCTGGCCGAGCAGCGGTTGGCAGAGATAGATATTGCCGACCATTACGCCACAGGCGGCGGCCATCAAGGGTATGGTGCCGCGATGGATTTCAGGCAACGACTGCGAATTGGGCATCAAAAGACTCACATTGGCATAAGCGCGCAGAACGTCACGCTTCGGCTATCTTGTCGAGGTCACAGGGTGTGCCGATTATGCAATGCAGCATCCCGCTCGTGACCGAGGTAAGCGGCGGCCACAGCATTCGAGGTTGGCAACGGCCAATGTATCCGGGTTAGGATGTTCCAGTTCTCCAGCGACGTCTCCGATAGGCCAACCTATTGACCGCCAAGCCTACTCAACCCTTGCAAGCCAATCCAGCGGCTGTGCCGCACGGACTTCATGTCTTCACCGACGGCTGCGTCGAGCCCGGTTCCGGCGATGGAGGCTGGGCCTATGTCGTGTATCGCAATGGACTCGAGATATCCTCGGGCTGCGGCGGCGTCGCAAAGACCGCCAACAATGCCATGGAAATCATGGCCGTGCTGGAGGCAGCAGAATGGATCGCGAGCAATGCCGCCGGTGAAGATGTCGTGATCTGGTCCGATTCGCTGTACGCCGTCAGGGGCTGCAACGCCTTCCGGCAGATATGGAAAGGAAACGGCTGGAAAAAGATCGACGCCAACCCCAACGTCCGGCGGAGGACGATCGCCCATGCAGAGCTTTGGAAGATGCTCGATCTAAAGCTGTCGCAAAATCCGCTTGTCAGGATCGAATGGTGCAAAGGCCACTTCGGCATAGACGGCAACGAGCGCGCCGACGCGCTTGCCGACCAGGGCCGCCGCACGATCCAGCGGCAGGGCAGGCGGACGTGAGGACCCGGCCACGGATGGCCGGGCTTTGTCGTCGGATCAGGCTCAGTTGGTAGCGGGCGCCGGCGCGGCGGCAGCATCCGGCAGCGGTGCAGGCGTATCGGCCAGCGTCCGGAGATAGGCGATGACATTGGCCCGGTCGGTTTCCTTCGGCAGGCCTGCAAAGCCCATTGCCGTGCCGGGAATGTATTTCTTCGGCGCCGCCAGAAAATGCGTGAGATGGTCGTAGGTCCACTTCTCCGAGCTACCCTTGGAAAAATCCTTGATCGCTGCGGAATAGCCGAAGCCCTCATGCGAGGCGATCGGCCGGTCGACGATGCCGTAGAGGTTTGGCCCGACCTTGTTCGGCCCGCCCTTGCTGCCGTCATGACAGGCCTGACACTTCTTGAAGATTGTTTCGCCAACCTTGGCGTCGGCCTTCTGCAACAGCTGGGCGATCGGCGTTTCCGGCGCTGCCGCAGCAGTTTTACCACTGGCGCCACCGGCCGGTGCCGTCTCGTCGGCGACAATGATAAAGCCTGGCTTCTCCGGCGGCTCCGAAGCAAACAGCGCGCCGGACACCAGCGACACCGACTTCAACACGAACAACGTCGCCAAAAGCGCACCGAGTCCCATGTTCACGTAGGATGAATTCATCTGCTATGTTCCCCTCCCCGGCAAACCCGCCGGCCCCATCTTGAATTCGGCCGAAACCTGTGTCTTCTGACTGTCCCTTACAAAACTCTCCACCCAGCTCGGAACATCACACTTTTTGACATTTTTCCGACGGGAATAAAAGGCCAACAATGACGTACCTCGATATCGGCAAGACGCTGGTCCTCATCCCCGCCCGTCTGGCGTCTACCCGACTGCCAGGCAAACCGTTGGCCGACATTGCCGGCTTGCCCATGATCGTACAGGTTGCCATGCGCGCGCGCGAAGCGGCTATCGGTCGCATCGTCGTCGCCGTCGACCATTCCGACACGTTCGATGTCGTCAGAGACGCCGGCTTCGAGGTGGTGATGACCCGCGAGGACCATCAATCCGGCTCCGATCGCATTCACGAGGCGCTGCGCGCTGTCGATCCGGACGGTCGCATCGAGACAATCGTCAATGTCCAGGGCGACCTGCCGACCATCGACCCCGCCACAATCCGCGCTGCCCTGAAGCCGCTCGAAGATACCGCCGTCGATATTGCGACGCTGACGGTGGAAATCCGCGACGAGGAGGAAAAGACCAATCCCAACGTCGTCAAGATCGTCGGCTCGCCGCTGTCGGACAGCCGGCTGAGGGCACTCTATTTTACCCGCGCCACCGCCCCCCATGGCAAAGGGCCGCTCTACCATCATATCGGCCTCTACGCCTATCGCCGCGCGGCACTCGAGCGTTTCGTGACGCTTGCCCCATCGACGCTGGAAAAACGTGAATCGCTCGAGCAGCTGCGTGCCCTCGAAGCCGGCATGCGCATCGACGCCGAGATCGTTGACACGGTTCCGCTGGGTGTCGATACTCGGGCCGACCTCGAAAAGGCCCGCCGAATGCTCTCCGGCGCCTCTCTCTGACGGATTTTTCATGACAGCCAAGACCAACAAGATTGCCTTCCAGGGCGAATACGGCGCCAATTCCGACATGGCATGCCGCGACATGTTTCCCGGCATGGAGCCGCTGCCATGCCAGACCTTCGAGGATGCGTTCACCGCAGTCGACAATGGCGATGCCGATCTCGCGATGATCCCGATCGAAAACACAATCGCCGGCCGTGTTGCCGATATCCACCACCTGCTGCCGGAATCCAACCTGCACATCATCGGCGAATATTTCATGCCGATCCGCTTCCAGCTGATGGTGCTCCCGGGTGTCACCCATGACGAGATCCGCACCGTCCACAGCCACATCCATGCGCTCGGACAATGCCGCAAGATCGTTCGAGCCAACGGCTGGAAACCGGTCATCGCCGGCGACACTGCGGGCGCTGCAAAGCTGGTGCAGGAAACAGGCGACCGCTCGATGGCGGCGCTGGCCCCCCGGCTGGCCGCCGACCTCTACCATCTCGACATCATCGCCGAGAATGTCGAGGATGTCGAAAGCAACACGACACGCTTCGTCGTGCTGGCCCGCGACGAGGCATGGGCCGAGCGCACATCGAAGGACGAAAAGATCGTCACGACTTTCGTCTATAATGTCCGCAACATCCCGGCCGCCCTCTACAAGGCGCTTGGCGGTTTCGCCACAAACGGCATCAACATGACCAAGCTGGAGAGCTACCAGCTCGGCGGAAAGTTCGTGGCCACCCAGTTTTACGCCGACATCGAAGGCCATCCGTCGGACCCGAACGTCCGCCAGGCGCTGGAGGAACTGCGGTTCTTCTCCGAAAAGGTCCGCATCCTCGGCGTCTACAAAGGCCACCCGACGCGCGGCTCGATGTAGGCATTGCAACTGCCGACCGTCACACAGAAGGAAAACGCCATGGCCACGCCACCCCGCCGCCCGGTCAGCCCGATGGACGCCGCAGAGGCGCTATTCAAACCGACAAAGAAGCCCGTCGCCCCTGCAGTCGAGCGCCCTGCCGTGCCCAACACGAAGGAGATGGTGTCGATCAGGCTCGACAGCGACGTGCTCGCCCACTTCCAGGAAGACGGTCCCGGCTGGCAGGACCGCATCAACGACACGCTGCGTGCAGCCATGCTGGCCAAGGATTAGCATCCGGCCACACTCCATGCCGGGATAACGCGCAGAACGCATGGCTCCTGCAGCAGACCGGCAATTGAATGGACCCTCATGATCACCTTCCAGCCTATGCTTCCCGCAGAGTTCCCCGCATACCTGGATTACTTCATCGCTGACTACGCAGATGAAATTGCTGAGAACTATGCCATGTCTTCGGCCGCTGCGCGGATACTGGCTGAGCGCGAGGTCGCGGCGGAGCTTCCGGCCGGCCCGCAAACCGCAGGCCAGGAATTGCTCTGCATATTCAGCGAGCAGAACCCAGCGCAACCCATTGGCTATCTCTGGTATCGCTCCGACAAAGACCACCATTCGGCTTTTGTCTGCGACTTCTGCATACTCCCGGAGTACCGGGGACAAGGTCGCGGTCACTCTGCTCTGGCTGCCCTGGAAGCGATGATGCGGCAACAGGGATACACGGAGATCAAGCTGCGTGTGGCTGCCGATAACGCTCGCGCTCAACACCTATACGCCGTCGGCGGCTTTCGCGTCACTGGGCTCAATATGTCCAAACGCATCGGCGCTGAAGCGGTGCCGGAAAAAGCCCTCGCCAACGAGCCCATCATCTGACTTTCCGAATTGAGGGTGCACACACCTGATCCGGTGCATTCCGCGCGCTAAGTAACGATTACCGGCGGCAGGAGAATGCCGCGCAACAGGAGAGTTCTCATGAAGATCACCCGCAGCGGTTCGCTTCCCTCGGCCAAGGGCCCATCCGACTACTTCACCGGCACGGTGCGCATCGATGCGCCGTTCAAGGGCGAGGATCCGGCCCGGATCGGCGGCGCCACCGTCACATTCGAACCCGGCGCACGCACCGCCTGGCACACGCACCCGCTCGGCCAGACCCTGCTCGTGCTGTCCGGCCTCGGCCGTGCGCAGCGAGAGGGTGGCCCGATCGAAGAGATCCGCCCCGGCGACATCGTCTGGTTCGCACCGGGTGAGAAACACTGGCACGGCGCTGCACCTTCAACAGCCATGAGCCATGTCGCCATCGCCGAAGCGCTTGACGGCAAGGTCGTCGATTGGCTCGAGCACGTCACCGATGAGCAGTACGAGGGCTGATAGGATCACGCATCGGTCGCTGCAGGTGATGCCGGCTGACGCTTTGCAGCCTCGCGCCGGCACCACTCGTCGGCAGCACTGCCCATAGTCTGGCCGACAGCCGTCTTAAGCCAGCCCATGAAGGGGCGGTCGAACCTGAACCCTTCGCCACATTCCGCCTGGAAAAATCGACGGACGTTCCGCCTATTGCGATAGGATGCCGTCAACGGCGTCGCGCGCGTGATTTCACTGCTATGCCAGTCGAATGCCATTAGCCCCACTAACCGTCTACCCCTGCACCGCGTTGGTATCCGTCGCCTGGTTTACCCGTAATGCACCACGGTTCCATGCACCAAGCTCACGGCAGATCATCAATATGTGAATGGGCATGTTGCAGTGCAATGTGCTAAGTAGTTAGCTTACTACCTATCCACTACGATGAAGGTTGAAAAGCATGTCGGAAGATAAGAGCACACATCTGGTATCCGTTCTCAAGACCATGATCAGAGACCACGGCATGCCGCGGTCCCTGGATGAGATCACCGATCCGGACTTTCGCAGCATGGCAGTCGCGCATATCGATGAATTCGATGAAGCCCGCGATGAATGTGAAAGCGACCTCACCCTGAACTGATGCGGAACTGCGGTGCAGCCTACTGATCCGGTTCGCAAACACGCAGGCGATGGCCATCGGGATCGAGCGCCACGAAGGTCTCTCCGAAATCCATCGTCGTCAACTCCTGCGCAATCGGCATTCCCTGGCTGCACCACTCCCGGTAATGGGCGGCAATGCTGCCCTTGCCCGGCAGGGCAAAGCCGATTTCTCCGCGATTTCCAAGCGCTGAAGGCTGAGGTTCCACAGAACTACGACGCCAGAGCCCGAGCATGAAACCGTTATCGAGCGCAAAGGCGGCATAATTCGGCGAATCCGCCACGGGCTCGCGACCAAGAAGGCCGCGATAGAAACGACGCTCTCGGCCGGGTCCTTGACGTAGAGAATGATGAGATTGGGGTTGGTCATTTTCGTTGCTCCTTGTTGTCGATGGAGCAACGATAGCAGCAACCACTGACAGTTTATGGCAGCAGTGTGGGCAAGGCATCTGAGTTGTTCTTCTATGTTGCGCCACCGGCTTTCGCCTCGCCGAACTCCTCCATGACGGCCTCGATGAAGCTTTTGAGTTTCGGGGTCTGGCGGCGGTCGGGGTGGAAGAGAAGATGCATCGGTCGCGTCTCCGTCCGGTAGTCCGTCAGCACCCTGACGAGACGACCATCGGCCAGCATGTCCCGCGCGTGGTCGTAGGCAATCAGCGCGATGCCGAAACCGCCCACCGCAGCCGAGAGCAACCCCTTTGCATCGTTCACCCGCAAGCGCCCCTGCACCTTCGGTTCATAAACGCTGTCGCCCATCTCGAAACGCCAGTGATAGTTCTCCGGCTGCGACCACAGAGCCTGCCCCAGGCATTCGTGGTATTCGAGATCGGCAGGATGGGTCGGAGTTCCGCGTTCCCGCAGGTAGTCCGGCGAGGCACAGAGCACGACGCGAAACGGCGCAAGCCTATACTTGGTGAGGGTCGTGTCCCCGACATGCCCGATGCGGAACACTGCCTCGAAGGACTCCTTGACCGGATCGACATACTTGTCGTCGAGAACCAGATCGATTTCCACGTCGGGATATCGACGCAGATAGCGAGTCACGAGACCGATCAGGCTCTGTGAGCCGAACGAAACAGGAGCGTTTATGCGCAGGCGCCCCTGCGGTGTGCCCTTGGCCTGCTCCGCAACCGCATCGGCCCAGTCGGCATCGGCCAGCACCAGCTTGCACCGGTCATAGTAGGTCCGGCCGATCTCGGTGACGCTTTGCCGCCGGGTGGTGCGATAGAGCAAGCGTGCGCCGAGGCGCGCCTCGAGATAATTGACATGCTTGGCCACCATCTGCTGCGAGATGCCAAGCACAGTGGCAGCAGACGCAAAGGAGCCCATCTCTACCGAGGTGACATAGGCATTCATGCTGACGAGACGATCCATTCCCTACTCCTGGTAGTGATTGTTAGCATCCTATTGCGATTTATCGCGATGTGAACAGGAATTATGGTCCATTTGTCTCTCCACGAAGGAGACGGGCAATTCGGAGTATTTGATATGAAAATCGGAATTATCGGTGCCGGCAATATTGGCGGCGCGCTCGCAACCCTGCTTGCCAAGGCGGGACACCAGATCGATATCGCCAACTCGCGCGGTCCGGCCACGCTTTCGGAGTTGGCCACGAAAACAGGCGCACGCGCCGCGACCGTCGAAGCAGCTGTGCTCGACAAGGACGTTGTCGTCGTGACTATCCCCCTCAACGCCATCCCGTCGCTGCCTCGCGACCTCTTCGCCAAAGTGCCCGCGAAGACCATCGTCATCGACACCAACAACTATTATCCCCGCGAACGCGACGGCGCGGTGGCCGACATCGAAAACGGCATGACGGAAAGCGCCTGGGTGGCAAAGCAACTCGGCCGCGACGTGGTGAAGGCATTCAACATGATCTACGCCACGAGCCTCGCCGAGCTTGGCAAGCCGGCAGGCCAGCCGGGTCGCATAGCAATTGCAGTGGCCGGCAACGATCAGGCCTCTAAAGCCGTCGTCATCGGCCTGATCGATGAGATCGGTTTCGACGCCGTGGATGCCGGAAGCCTGGACGACTCCTGGCGCCAGCAACCGGGCTCGCCTGTCTATGTGAAGGATCATGACGCAGCCGGCGTACGCCAGGCGCTGACGGAGGCCAGCCCCCAGCGGACGGACCAGTGGAAGGCAACCCCACGCAGCCCCGGCACCTTCGACGCGCCTGCGTAAACGCCAGCAACCTGACGAACCAGATCATGCGCCTAACCCGCGCAGGGTCCGGTCGCCCTGCATCAGGCATTCCGGGCATAGTCGTCGATCTCGCGCCACTCTTTCATCAGCACCGCCCGACGGCGGGGATAACGACCGTCCTGAACGGTCATGTCGCCGATCCGGTCTGTGCGGAAATGTCGGTAGTCGCGGCGAAGCTCGCACCACGCGGCCATGATGCGGATATGTTCGAGATAGCCGAGCGCGAAGGGCCAGACCTTCCGGACGGAAACGGCACCGCTCTCGTCGGTATAGTTGAGCTCGAGAATGCGCTCCATTCGGATCGCCCGGCGGATGACCGAAAGATCCGCCTTGTCTTCGCTTATGCGGCGCGGACCGACCAGCAACGTCGCCGAATCGATCTCGTCGCGCATTTCTTCAGGCAGGACGGCAGCGATCTTGGCCATCGCATCGGCGCCGGCCGCGGCCAGTCGCGGCTCGGCAGCCCGCGCCACCCACCGCGAACCGAGCACCAGAGCCTCGATCTCGTCTTGCGAAAACATCATCGGCGGCAACATGAAGCCCGGCTTCAGCACATAGCCGACGCCGGCCTCGCCTTCGATATGCGCCCCTTGCGCTTGCAGGCTGGCAATATCACGGTAGAGCGTCCGCAGGCTCACGCCCGTCTCCTCCGCCAGCGCCGCCCCGGTCACTGGACGGCGATGGCGACGCAGGGCCTGCAGGAGAGTCAGCAGCCGCTCGGAACGGGCCATGGCAATATCCGCCTAGCGCTTCCACTCGATCCAGTCGCGCATCAGCCGGTGGGCTATGGCACCCTTCGGTGGCGAGGTATGGCCGGATGCATCCACCCGCTCCAGCATTGCCAGCGTCTCCTCCGGCGTAAACCAGCGACAATCGTCGAGCTCGGTGGAGTCGATGTGGATTTCGGTGGATTTCGCTTCGGCATAGCAGCCGATCATCAGCGAATGCGGCATCGGCCACGGCTGCGAGGCGTGATAGCGGATGCGGCCGGTGGCGATGCCGGATTCCTCGTGCGTCTCGCGGCGCACCGCGCTTTCGATCGTCTCGCCCGGCTCGACGAAACCGGCAAGGCACGAATACATTCCCGGCGGGAAGTGGTGGCTTCGACCGAGCAGACAGAGCCCTCGGGCCTCATCGACGACGAGCATGATGACAACGGGGTCGGTGCGCGGAAAAATCGTATGCTGGCAGGCCGTGCAGATGCGCTTGTAGCCGCCAATATGGCCTTCGCTTGCAGATCCGCAACGGCCGCAAAAACGGTTGTCGCTATTCCAGCGGAGGAGGCTGGCAGCCTGTGCCGCCTCGCCCAGAATTTCGCCTTCGAACAGATGCTCGCGCCACAGCGCCCGCATGTCTGTCGCCTTGTACTGGCTGGCAAGATCGTCGGCACCGACACCCACCGGCACCGCGAGCCGCGGCTCGCCGCTTTTCTTGTAGCCAAGCAGCACCGCATTATCCCAATCCGGATCGAGCTCGGCCAGTTCGTATTTGGCAAACAGCGGATCGAGGATCTGGCCGTCATGCTTCAGCACCAGCTTTTCGCCGGCAAAGGCCAGGATATGGGTCCCATCGATGGACAGCGCTTTTTCCACCGAGCTTTCATCGCGATGCTCAGAGTCGCGGTTCAGTGCGTTCTCGGCAAAGGCGGTAAGGCTGCTGGGCTCGGGGTGTGGCGCGTCGGAGGTGAAGAGGGAATGGCTCATGGGGACAGGGCTTTCTGCATTCGGGTCATGAAGGCGCGCATCTCGTCGTCCTCATAGGGCTCCTGATGGCCATGACCCCAGACGGGGCCCGGCCAGTTCGCATCCCCTTCGGACCGCGCAATGACATGAACATGCAGCTGTCGGACAATATTTCCAAGGGCGCCGACATTGATTTTCACAGCCCCAGTGACGCTCTTCAACGCGCTCGACACCATATTCGTCTCGAAGGTGAGCAAGGCTTGGTCGAGAGGCGTGAGCTCGAAAATTTCAGAGATTGCCTGCCGGCGCGGCACCAGCACAAGCCATGGCCAGCGGCGATCCTTCATCAGGCGCAGGTCGCAAAGACCTGTGATCGCAATAGACACTGTGTCCTTCGCCAGGCGATCATCGAGCACGAATGGGCTCATGGTGTCTCCTCCAGTATTTTTTCAAATGTTTAGCAGTTTTTTTGTGGGCGTGCTTGCATTTGATGGCGAGATTGCCGATATGTCGCTCCGGGAGGTTGGTGGTGGACGAGCCACTCGCCAACCGGGTCAGGTCCGGAAGGAAGCAGCCCCAACGAGCCAGGCACGGGTCATCGTGCCAGCCTCCCACCCTTTTCTCATAGCGATGTCCGGCTTGCCCGGCGACAAGCAGGGCGATGAGCGAAATCGAGCGACCAGCAAATTCAGCCGCGTCGACCGGCACCGGCTACAGGGTGCTGGCCCGCAAATATCGCCCCAAGGATTTTTCGGACCTGATGGTCGGCCAGGAGCCGATGGTCCGCACCCTGACCAATGCTTTCGAGACCGGCCGTATCGCCCAGGCCTACATGCTGACCGGCGTGCGCGGCGTCGGAAAGACCACGACCGCCCGCATCCTGGCCCGTGCCTTGAACTACAAGACCGCCGAAATCGACACGCCCACCATCGACCTGCGCATGCTCGGCGAGAACTGCCAGGCAATCATGGACGGCCGCCACGTCGATGTCATCGAGATGGACGCCGCCTCGCACACCGGCATCGACGACATCCGGGAAATCATCGAGCAAGTTCGCTATCGCCCGGTGTCGGCACGCTATAAAGTCTACATCATCGACGAAGTGCACATGCTGTCGACTGCCGCCTTCAACGGCCTGTTGAAGACGCTGGAAGAGCCGCCCGAGCATGTCAAATTCATCTTCGCGACGACGGAAATCCGCAAGGTGCCGATCACGGTGCTGTCGCGCTGCCAGCGCTTCGACCTGCGCCGCATCAGCGCCTCCGATCTCGTTGGCCTGTT
Organism: Rhizobium sp. rho-13.1; assembly: GCF_007000305.1. Taxonomy (NCBI): domain Bacteria; kingdom Pseudomonadati; phylum Pseudomonadota; class Alphaproteobacteria; order Hyphomicrobiales; family Rhizobiaceae; genus Rhizobium; species Rhizobium sp. rho-13.1. The sequence continues at coordinate 35,888 of NZ_SCFL01000014.1, forward strand.
CTCCACCATAGCTGCCAAGGAAGGCATCGAAGCCGAGGCTGAGGCCCTGGCGATGATCGCCCGCGCCGCCGAAGGCTCCGCCCGCGACGGCCTGTCGCTGCTCGACCAGGCAATCGCCCATGGCGGTGGCTCGGTGCAGGCCGATACCGTGCGCTCGATGCTCGGCCTTGCCGACCGCGCCCGTATCGTCGACCTGTTCCAGCATATCGTCAAAGGCGACGTTGCCGCTGCCCTTGCCGAATTCAACGGCCAGTACGAGGCCGGCGCCAACCCCGTGGTCGTGCTCACCGATCTTGCCGATTTCACGCATCTGGTGACACGCCTGAAATATGTGCCCGACTCGGCCAACGACCCCTCGCTGAGCGAGATCGAACGGGTCAGCGGCCTCGAATTTTCCCGGACGCTCGCAGTCACCACACTGTCGCGCATCTGGCAAATGTTGCTGAAGGGCATTCCGGAGACAGAAAACTCCTCGCGCACGGCGGGTGCCGCCGAAATGGTGCTGATCCGCCTCGCCCACGCCGCCCACCTGCCCTCGCCGGAGGATGCCGCAAGGCGCCTGGCCGAGATCGGCAGCGACAGCAGCGGCAGTCCGCGTCCCACCCCATCGGGAAACGGTAACGGCAACGGCGCTGGCGCTTCCGTTGCCTACCAGCCAGCCACATCCAGAAACGCCCCCGAGGCGGCCCCGCGCGCAAACAGCGGAGCAGCCACGATGCTGCGCGCCGTCCCAGATGCGGCACCGCAGCCTGTTGCCACCGGCCGCACCGAGGCAAAGCCCGTCGAGGCTCCGAAGCCCAGCGTCGCCATCCGGTCGATCGGCGATATTGCCGACCTCTGCGGCGTCAAGCGCGATCCACGGCTGAAGGCCATGGTGCGCACGTTCCTGCGGCCGGTGAAGCTCGAGCCCGGCCATCTCGATGTCAGCCTCGCGCCCGGCGCTCCCGGCACGTTGCTCAATGAGCTGGCCCTGAAGCTCAAGGAATGGACCGGCATCCACTGGATCGTCAGCCTCAGCCGCGATGGCGGAGCGCCGAGCGAGACAGAGGCGGAGACCAAGGCGCAAGCACAGCGCATGGTCGATGCCAGCCAGGACCCGGACGTTGCCGCGATCCTCTTGCAGTTTCCTGGCGCCAAGATCATCGACGTGCGCGTCCGCGCCGATCCGGATGACGATGCAGGCGATGAACCGCTCGCCGCGCCAGCCGTTGCCGAATCCGACGAAGGCGATATCCTGCCGGGCGATGACATAGAATTCTGATCGAACACCAAAAGACAGCAGAGAAGGAACGAAGGCGATGCGCGACATCATGGGAATGATGGGCAAGGTCAAGGAAATGCAGTCCAAGATGGAAAAGATGCAGGCAGAAATGTCTGACATCCATGCAGAAGGCAAGTCGGGCGGCGGTCTCGTCACCGTCACCCTGAACGGCAAGGGCGAGATGATCTCGCTGAAGATCGACCCGTCTCTGTTCAAGGAAGACGATGTCGAAATCCTCGAAGACCTCGTCGTCGCAGCCCACACCGATGCCAAGGGCAAGGCCGAAGCCATCGTCGCCGAAAAGACCAGGGAACTGACCGCCGGCCTGCCGATCCCTCCCGGCTTCAAGATGCCTTTCTGAGACCTGAGATCGATCGCAGCCTGGATCTCACCGGAGGACGGTCGCGCCATGCGCGGCCGTCGAGCGTTTCGACGGCGAGCCTCAGGCCTGCGCTTCGATCTTCTCGCGAAACTGCTTGTGCAGCGGCGTCGACAGATAGCGCTCCCGGTCCTTGGGCGACAGCTTGCGGCCGAATGTCTTCATCATCTCCGGCATCGTCACCCGCTCGCCTTCGAACGGCCGGTATTCGACACCGGTACCGGAAGACAGCGACGCCGGCTTCAGTACGCGGCAGTAGATGCCCGGCAGACCGGCATTCATGTAGCGCTTGACGAACTTCGGGTCGCCCATCTTGGCCGCGAAGGTGGCGCAGGGGATGCGCGGCGATGTCACCTCGAGCACGAGATCGCCCGCCACGAACCGGTCGCCAACGGCAACACTGGCATTGTCGAGCCCGTCGATGACCACATTCTCGCCGAACAGGCCGGGCGGAACCGGTTGCCCAAGTTCGCGTGCCCACCAGTCGAGCGTCAGCGAGCCCTCGACGTATACCGCCTGGCAGGGACCTCCATGATGCTTGCGATTGCAGACGGCGTCGCCGATCAGTCCGTTTTCATCGATCATGACCGCGCCGGAAACCGGATGCTTGTTGATGCCGGTCTTGTAGCTCTTGCCGGGCAGTTTTTCGGCATTGCCGGTGCAGACGGCGAGAATTTTCATGGGATGCTGTCTCCTGACGCGATTCCGTTTCTCTAGCATATGGTCTAAGAACGCCCCATGGCAAAACGAGTCACCGGTCCCGAAATTGAAAAACTGATCCAGTTGCTGGCCAAGGTGCCCGGCCTCGGGCCGCGTTCAGCGCGCCGCGCGGCGCTGCATCTGATCAAGAAAAAAGACCAGTTGCTCGGCCCCCTCTCGGTGGCCATGGGCGAGGCCCACGACAAGGTCAAGATCTGCTCGCACTGCGGCAACGTCGACACCGTCGACCCCTGCACGGTGTGCACAGACGACCGCCGGGACCAGGCCGTCATCATCGTCGTCGAGGATGTCGCCGACCTCTGGGCGCTGGAGCGGGCAGCAGCGATGAACACCGCATACCACGTACTCGGCGGCACGCTGTCGCCGCTCGACGGCGTCGGACCGGACGACCTCAACATCCGTGGCCTTGTCGCACGCGTCGCCGAAGGCGGCATCCGCGAGATCATCATTGCGGTCAACGCCACCGTCGAGGGCCAGACGACGGCACACTACATTACCGACCAACTCGCCGGCCTCGACGTCAGGATCACCCGTTTGGCCCACGGCGTCCCCGTTGGCGGCGAACTGGATTATCTCGACGAAGGCACCCTGACGGCGGCATTGAGGGCGAGGACGCTGATATGAACGAGAGATCGACGATGCGGATGATGGATATGACATCGCCCCCCTCCACCCTCCCTCATTCCTGTGCTCGTCACAGGAATCCAGCCATGGCGCGTCTGCGCCATGAGAAAACTCTGCGTCATGGAAAGTGTTTCTCGCCCAAGGACTTGGGCGACTGGATTCCTGTGACGAGCACAGGAATGAGGGAAATCGGGTCCCTCATCATTCTCGTCCTCCTCACACTCCTCCCGCTACCCGCCTTGGCAGCGCCCTCGAAGGCCGATGTCGAAGCGCAGTTCCAGGCCTGGGTCAAAACCGAGATCTATCCGGAAGCGCGCAAGGCCGGCGTCTCGGAAAAGACGCTGAACGCCGCCTTTGCCGGTGTCCAGTTGAACTGGAACCTGCCCGATCTTGCGCCGCCCGGCTTCCCGCCGGTGAAGCAGCGGCCGCAGAGCCAGGCAGAATTCTCGTCACCGGCACCCTATTTCAATAATGACCGGCTGCAACGATTGGCCGTCACCGGTCGCGGCTTCGCCTCGCAGTATTCTTCGACGCTGAAGCGGATCGAGAAAACCTATGGCGTGCCCGGCTCGATCGTGCTTGCCATCTGGGGCCGCGAGACCGGCTTCGGCGCCGCTACCATGAAGAACTCGGCGATTGCCATCCTTGCGACCGACGCCTTCATGTCGACCCGCAAGGAGATGTTCCGCACCGAGCTGATCACTGCCCTCGGCATTCTCGAGCATGGCGACATCGGCCCAGACCAGTTCAAGGGCTCCTATGCCGGTGCGCTCGGACAGCCGCAGTTCATGCCGTCGAGCTATCTGAAATATGCAGTCGATTTCGACGGCGACGGTCATCGCAACATCTGGACGTCAGTGCCGGACACTCTGGCATCGATTGCCAACTACCTGGTCCAGAAGGGCTGGCAGCGCGGCCGTGGCTGGGGTTACGAGGCGACGATACCGGCCGCTGTTTCCTGCGCCCAGGAAGGCCCGGATCTCGCCAAGCCGATTGGAAAATGGGCGGCGGACGGCATCACGCGCGTCAATGGCAGCGGCTTTCCGGCCAGTGAATTGAAAGCATCCGGCATGATGCTGGTGCCGGCCGGCCGCGACGGCCCGGCCTTTATCGTCACGCCCAATTTCTATGTCATAAAAGAGTATAACAACTCTGATCTCTATGCGCTCTATATCGGCAATCTCGCCGACCGCATCGCCGACAATACCGGCGCCTTCAAGGGACCATGGGGCGATGTCGGCAAGATGTTGCGCTCGGATGTCGCCGCAATGCAGAAGGCGCTGCAGCACAAGGGCTACGATGTCGGCGGTACGGACGGCTTGCCGGGCTATAAGACACGGCGCTCGATCGGCCAGTGGCAGGCAAAGAACGGCGAGCGGCCCACCTGCTACCCGGAGGCAAGAATGATGGGTGTGCTTAAATAGTCGCTGGCGATTGCAGACCTTGCAATTTGGTAAAAACCTGGCTATATCGCATTCAAATTCTTGATCGTCTGATGAAGGGTGGGCCGCGAGGACCCGCTCTTTTTTATTAGCTCGAGCATGGAATGCCAAATTTTCCAGGAGCGCATGCTTGTCGGACCTGACACACGCCGAAGACCCCAACGAACCCCGCCTGATCGTCGAAACCGGTCTGGACCAGCGCGTCGCCGCCATCATCGAACCGGTGATTGTTGACCTCGGCTACCGCCTCGTGCGCGTCCGGCTGATGAACCAGAACGGCGCGACGCTGCAGATCATGGCCGAGCGTCCTGACGGCACCATGACCGTCCAGGATTGCGAGGCGGTATCGCAAGCCGTTTCACCGGCTTTGGATGTGGATGATCCGATCGATAAGGCGTATCATCTCGAAGTGTCGTCGCCGGGCATCGATCGCCCGATGGTGCGCAAGTCGGATTTCAGTCGCTGGCAGGGCAACCTCGTCAAGTGCGAGACCTCGATCCTGGTCGATAACCGCAAGCGTTTCCGCGGCAAGATCATCGCCGTGGATGCCGATGGATTTACCATCGAACGTGACCAGCCGGCCTACGGCGAAGATCCGAAGGTCGTTATTCCGTTCACGACGCTAGCCGAAGCGAAGCTTATTCTGACTGACGATCTCATTCGTGACGCGCTGAAGGCCGACAAGCTGGCCAAGGCAGCGAACCAGAACGAACAAGAAGAAGACGAAGATACTTCACCGATAGACTAACCGCCCACGGGACGGGAACCCGGGCAGGAAGACGGAGAAATTAAAATGGCAGTCAGTGCGAACCGCCTGGAACTTCTGCAGATCGCAGACGCCGTGGCGCGCGAAAAGGTCATCGATCGCGAGATCGTTCTTGCCGCAATGGCAGACGCGATCCAGAAGGCTGCGCGCTCCCGTTACGGTTCGGAATCGAACATCCGCGCGGACATCAACCCGAAGACCGGTGAAATCCGTCTGCAGCGTCTGCTCGAAGTGGTCGAAGTAGCGGAAGACTATGCGATCCAGATTCCGTTGGAACTGGCCCGCGACCGCAACCCCGACGCTGCCCTTGGCGACTTCATCGCCGATCCGCTGCCACCGATGGATTTCGGCCGCATCGCCGCCCAGTCTGCCAAGCAGGTCATCGTCCAGAAGGTCCGCGAAGCCGAGCGTGATCGTCAGTACGACGAGTTCAAGGAACGCGTCGGCGAAATCATCAACGGCACCGTCAAGCGCGTCGAATACGGCAACGTCATCGTCGACCTCGGTCGTGGCGAAGGCATCATCCGTCGCGACGAGATGATTCCGCGCGAAAACTTCCGCTACGGCGACCGCGTCCGCGCCTTTGTCTACGACGTCCGCCGCGAACAGCGCGGTCCGCAGATCTTCCTGTCGCGTACCCATCCGCAGTTCATGGTGAAGCTCTTCACCATGGAAGTGCCTGAAATCTACGACGGCATCATCCAGGTGAAGTCGGTTGCCCGCGACCCGGGCTCGCGCGCCAAGATCGCCGTCATCTCGAACGATTCGTCGATCGATCCTGTCGGCGCCTGCGTCGGTATGCGCGGTTCGCGCGTCCAGGCTGTTGTCGCCGAACTGCAGGGCGAGAAGATCGACATCATTCCGTGGAGCCAGGAGCCGGCGACTTTCGTCGTCAACGCCCTACAGCCTGCAGAAGTCACCAAGGTCGTGCTCGACGAAGATGCAGAGCGCATCGAAGTCGTCGTGCCGGACGAACAGCTGTCGCTGGCCATCGGCCGTCGCGGCCAGAACGTCCGCCTCGCTTCGCAGCTGACCGGCTGGGACATCGACATCATGACGGAAGCCGAGGAATCGGAACGCCGCCAGAAGGAATTCAACGAACGCACCACCCTGTTCATGGATGCGCTCGACGTCGACGAGATGGTCGGCCAGGTCCTTGCCTCCGAAGGCTTTGCCCAGGTCGAGGAACTCGCATTCGTCGATCTCGAGGAAATTGCCTCGATCGACGGTTTCGACGAGGAAACCGCCCAGGAAATCCAGCAGCGTGCACGCGAATTCATCGAGCGTAACGAAGCCGAGATGGACGAGAAGCGTAAGGCGCTCGGCGTTGCCGACGAATTGCTGCAGATCAACGGCATGACCGCCCAGATGATGGTGGCGCTCGGCGAAGACGGCATCAAGACGCTGGAAGACTTTGCGGGCTGCGCCTCCGACGACCTGATCGGTTGGACCGAACGCAAGAACGGCGAGACCAAGAAGTTCGAGGGCCTGTTCTCCAAGCTGGAGGTTTCGCGCGTCGAGGCCGAACAGATGGTCATCCAGGCACGTCTGGCCGTCGGCTGGATCACCGAAGACGAAGCAACTGTGCAGCTTGCAGAGGTGGCGGAAGCCGAACCTGAGGCTGAGCCCGATGCCGAGCAGGGAGCATGACCGCGGCACTCCAACAGGATGTTGCGCTTGACGACGACGATGTACCGACCGAGGAAAAAAACGGTCGCATGTGCATCGTCACCCGCGAGAGCGGTGATTTGGACGACCTGATCCGGTTCGTCGCCGCGCCAGACGGCACGGTGGTACCGGATCTGAAACGGCAATTGCCGGGACGCGGATGCTGGGTCAAGCTCGACCGGGCAACAGTCGACAAGGCGGTGGCAAAGAAGCTTTTTGCCCGCGCCCTGAAGGCGGATGTGAAGGCCGCCGAGGATCTCGGCGAAACTGTCGAGCGGCTGCTGAAGATGCAGCTTGCCGGCATGATGCATATGGCCCGCAAGGCGAGCCAGTTTATCAATGGCTCGTCGAAGGTCGACGGGGCAATCAGATCAGGCGGCGCAATTGCCGTCTACCACGCCGCGGACGCAGCCGATGACGGCGTCCGGAAAATCGACCAGGCCCGCAAGGCCTGGCATCTCGGAATGGAAACCGAGCAGGAAATACCATCTTCCCGTCCGTTCACGACGGCGGAAATGGACGAACTGATGGGCCAGAACGCTTTTATCCACGCCTGCGCGCTTGCAGGGCAGGCGGGTGAAGGTGTAGTGAAACGCGCAAACCTGCTCGAACGGTACCGCAACGGCGGTCAGTCCCGGGCAACGGGCGCCGCTGGCCAGCTAAAACAATGACGCGGACATCGGTGAACGCCGGACGCATCGTTAAGGTACATCGAATTAAAGACAGGGTCTGATGGTAGTCATCCGCCCTGTTTGAAGGAACAGGACCGGAATGACTGACAACAACGACGAAAAGACGCTGAGCGCATCGGGTAAGAAGACCCTCACACTGAAACCTTCAGGCGTGAACCAGGGCACCGTGCGTCAGGATATGGGTCGGGGTCGCACCAAAGCGGTCGTGGTCGAGACTCGCAAGCGCCGCCCTCTACGCCCGGAAGACGACAAGCAGGTGATCACGCCGGTCACGGCCCCAGCGCCTGCCGCTGCTGCACGCGTCGAGGCTGCACCGCAGCCTGCGGCCCGTCCGGCTCAGCCGCAGATCCAGACCCGCGTCAACCAGCCGAGCGGCATTGCTCCGCGTGCCCAGCCGGCAGCGCCGGCCTACCAGGCGCGTCCGCAGCAGGATCGCCCGTCGCGCCCGGTCGTGCTCAACCACCTTTCGCCAGACGAGATGGATGCCCGCCGCCGCGCGCTTGCCGATGCGCAGGCCCGTGACGCTGCAGACGCCATCCGCCGCGCCGAGGAAGACGCCCGCCGCAAGATCGAAGACGAAAAGCGTCGCATCGAGGAAGAGGCTGAAGCCGTTCGCCGCGCTGCAGATCTCGCTGCACGCGGTCCGGAAATCGCAGCTGCCGAAGCCGCCGCAGAAGCAGCGGCCGAGGAAGCAGCCCGTATCGAGGCTGCAAAGCCTCAGCCGGTCGCAGCTCCGCTCGTTCGCCGTGCAGATGCCGGCGCTCCGGCCGCACGCCCCGCCGTTGGCGACGTTGCCGGCCGCCGCAAGCCTCTTGGCGAGGAAGAAGAAAACCGTGGACCGCCGCGCACTGCCGTCATTCGCGGCAAGGTCGTTCGCGTCGAGCCGCCGAAGACACCGGCTCGTCCGAAGACCGAAGAAGAGCGCCGCCGTGGCAAGCTGACCGTCACGACAGCCAATGTCGACGACGACGGCACGGGTCGCGGTCGTTCGCTTTCGGCCATGCGTCGCCGCCAGGAGAAATTCCGCCGCGGCCAGATGCAGGAGACCCGTGAAAAGGTCCTGCGCGAAGTCATCCTGCCGGAAACCATCACAATCCAGGAACTCGCACAGCGTATGTCCGAGCGCGCCGTCGATGTTATCAAGTTCCTGATGAAGGAAGGCCAGATGATGAAGCCGGGCGACGTCATCGACGCCGATCTGGCTGAACTGATTGCGGTCGAATTCGGCCATACGGTCAAGCGCGTATCGGAATCCGACGTCGAACTGGGCCTGTTCAATGGCTCGCAGGAAGACGAAGAGCTGGTCTCGCGTCCTCCGGTTGTCACCATCATGGGCCACGTCGACCACGGCAAGACCTCGCTGCTCGATGCCATCCGCAAGACCAGCGTCGTCTCCGGCGAAGCTGGCGGCATCACCCAGCATATCGGTGCCTATCAGGTCGAGCAGAACGGCCAGAAGATCACCTTCATCGACACCCCGGGCCACGCCGCGTTCACCGCCATGCGTGCCCGTGGTGCGCAGGCTACCGACATCGCCATCCTTGTGGTCGCGGCCGACGACAGCGTCATGCCGCAGACGATCGAATCCATCGCCCATGCAAAGGCTGCCGGCGTGCCGATCATCGTCGCCATCAACAAGGTCGACAAGCACGAAGCCGATCCGCAGAAGGTCCGTAACCAGCTGCTGCAGCATGATGTGTTCGTGGAAACCATGGGCGGTGAAGTGCTGGACGTCGAAGTCTCGGCCAAGACCGGCCTGAATCTCGACAAGCTGCTCGAAGCCGTGCTGCTGCAGTCGGAAATTCTCGACCTCAAGTCCAACCCGTCGCGTCCTGCCGAAGGTACGGTCATCGAAGCCCAGCTCGACCGCGGTCGTGGCCCGGTTGCGACTGTTCTCGTCCAGAAGGGCACGCTGCGTCCCGGCCAGATCATCGTTGCCGGCGATCAGTGGGGCCGCGTTCGCGCGCTGGTCAACGACAAGGGCGAGCAGGTCAAGGAAGCCGGTCCCGCCACGCCGGTCGAGGTTCTCGGCCTCTCCGGTACGCCGTCTGCCGGTGATCGCTTCGCGATCGTCGATAGCGAAAGCCGGGCCCGCGAGATTTCCGAATATCGCCAGCGCCTCACCCGCGACAAGGCCGCTGCCCGTCAGTCCGGTCAGCGCGGCTCGCTGGAACAGATGATGACGTTGCTTCAGAACAACGTTCTCAAGGAATTCCCGCTGGTCATCAAGGGCGACGTGCAGGGCTCGATCGAAGCCATCAACGGCGCGCTCGACAAGCTCGGCACCGACGAAGTGCGTGCTCGCATCGTCCATTCGGGCGCCGGTGCCATCACCGAATCGGATGTCTCGCTGGCGGAAGCCTCGGGCGCCGCGATCATCGGCTTCAACGTCCGCGCCAATGCACAGGCCCGTGCGTTCGCCGAACGCGAAGGCATCGAGATCCGCTACTACAGCATCATCTACGATCTCGTCGACGACGTGAAGCAGGCGATGTCCGGTCTTCTTTCGCCGGAACGCCGCGAAACCTTCATCGGCAACGCCGAGATCCTCGAAGTCTTCAACATCACGAAGACAGGCAAAGTGGCCGGTTGCCGCGTTACCGAAGGCAAGGTCGAGCGTGGAGCAGGCGTCCGCCTTATCCGCGACAACGTCGTTGTCCACGAAGGCAAGCTCAAGACACTCAAGCGCTTCAAGGACGAAGTCTCCGACGTGCCGATGGGCCAGGAGTGCGGCATGGCCTTCGAGAACTACGAAGACATGCGTGCCGGCGACGTCATCGAATGCTTCCGCGTCGAACACATCACGCGTACGCTCTGATCGCTCGCGCATTATTGCCAAGATATCCAAACCGCCGGTGCAAACCGGCGGTTTTTTGTTGAATTCGGCTGACGAACAGTCGAATGCTGCGCGACGTTATCCTCAAGGCTTCTCATATGCTTACATCACCGCTGTCGCAGGACGACCGTTTCAGCCTGTCCTACATCCGCCAGCCCGGTGAGGAAGCCCATGTCATCAGCGAGGCCATCGGGCGGTTCGGCCATCCACTGACCCCGCGCGCCAGCATCAACGGCTGGTACCTTATGGTCGGCGTCCTCGGTGGGGCAGCGCTCAGCCTTTTTCTCAATATCTACCGCAGCCTCATCCTGCTTCCCTCGTTCGGGCCGACGCCGCTGATCGATGTGTTCAACCTGATGCTCATCTGCTCGGTCCCCTGCCTTGCCGTCTGCGTGCTGATGATGCTTTCGCTCCGGCGCGAGGCCTACCTTCAGCGGAGCGCAAGAGCGAGCCGCATCCTTCCGGATGCCACCGTGATGGTCAGCGTCTCGCCGGAGGGTATCGCCTGGGAACGGCCCGGCGCCACGACGACCTTGGCCTGGACAATGATTTCCGCCATCGAGGAACGGCATGGCCGTATCGAGTTCGACAGCGAGGCGACGGTCCACTACATCCCGGCCCATGCCTTCCATAACCGGCAGGAACAGGACGCGGTTCTGGCTCGCATTCGCAACCTCTGGCAGCCGCCCGCCCCAGCAAAGCCTTGACCTTTTCAGCATATCAGGGCATGTGAGCCGCTTTATCGCGTCCCTTTGGACGCCGCTGATGGAAACACCATGACCAGACCCACTACCTCCGCGCCCTCGCAGCGCATGCTTCGCGTTGGCGAACAGGTCCGAGGCGCCATAACGCAGGTGCTGCAGCGCGGCGAAGTCCGCGAGCCGGTCCTCGAAAAGACCGTGCTTGCCATCTCGGAAGTGCGCATGTCGCCGGACCTGAAGGTTGCCACCGCTTACGTTTCGCCGCTCGGCGTCGCCGACCACGATACGATCATCGATCTGCTCAACAAGCACGCCAAATATATACGCGGCCGTGTCGGCCCGCTGCTTCGCCAGCTGAAATACATGCCGGAACTCCGCTTCAAGGACGACACTAGCTTTGATAACTACAAGAAGATCGACGATCTCCTGAAGTCGCCGGAAGTCCAGCGCGATCTCGGCCCCGATACCGACGACACCCAATCATAGTAGAGACCGATGTCCAGACCCAGAAAACCAAAGGGCCGCCCGGTTTCCGGCTGGCTTATCCTCGACAAGCCGATCGATTTCGGCTCGACCGAGGCTGTCTCGAAGATCAAATGGCTGTTCAACGCCCAGAAGGCCGGCCACGCCGGTACCTTGGATCCGCTGGCCTCGGGCATGCTGCCGATCGCGCTCGGCGATGCGACCAAGACAGTTCCCTACGTCATGGACGGCCGCAAGATCTATGAATTCACCGTCACATGGGGTGAAGAGCGCGCCACCGACGACCTCGAGGGCGAAGTCACGCAGAGCTCGGACAAACGCCCCTCCGAGGAGGACATACGCGCACTTCTGCCGAACTACACCGGCGTCATCAACCAGATCCCGCCGCAGTTTTCGGCCATCAAGATCGCCGGCGAGCGCGCCTACGATCTCGCTCGCGAAGGCGAAACCGTCGACATCCCGTCCCGCGAAGTCGAGATCTTCCGCCTGACGCTGCTCGCCTGCCCCGATGCCTCCACGGCGCATTTCGAAGTCGAATGCGGCAAGGGCACCTACGTCCGGGCGCTCGCCCGCGACTTCGGCCGCGACCTAGGCTGCTACGGCCACGTCTCCGGCCTGCGCCGCACGTTCGTCGCGCCATTTGGCGAAGAGACCATGGTACCTCTTGCGGAGTTGGTGGCGCTGGAAGCCATCGAGGATATGGAAGAGCGCCTCGCCGCCCTCGACGCGCTGGTCATCGACACCGCAGAAGCCCTGTCGTCCCTCCCGCATCTCGCCATCACCGACGAACAGGCCCACCGCCTCAAGATGGGCAACCCCATCCTCGTCCGCGGTCGCGATGCACCGGTCGCCGAGAGCGAAGCCTATGCCACGGCGCGAGGCAAGCTCATTGCCATCGGCGAGATCGGCGAAGGCGAGTTTCGGCCGAAGCGGGTGTTTGTCTGAGGGCCCCCGTCTTCGCTTTATAAAGCATTTTGTTACTGGTCAGACAAATTCGACTTTATGCACAATGATATAAAATTCATTTGCGCCTCCTGCGTGAACCCTTTCGCGAGTATGCTAGACTGCGCAACTCGTGGAAGGAATTGCGGTGTCCAGATGTTTATATTGCGATAAAGAAAAGACCGATAGCGAGTTTTCGCTCGAACACATTTGGCCCAGCGCGTTGGGAGGAGCTTTACTCCCCCCAATATTTAAGACGAGATCAGTTTGCGTAAAATGCAATAATTCTTGTGGTCTGTTCGTTGACGGTGGCTTCGTTAAAAGTTGGTTCCTTCAGGCAGAAGCATCAATCAACGCTCACGAATTCCTTGATCCCGGCAAGCCATCTCCAGCGCCATTTGTTTATTTTGGTGAAGAACCTGGAATGCATATTTCGGATGACGAGGTTTGCGACCGCTGGGGAGGGTTAGCTGGGGATAGAGTTTACCACTTTCATAAGCGCGATGACGAAAAGTGGTTTGGCATAGTTGGCGGCGACATTATTAAACGTAAGAAGCTAGATCCAGGTAGAGCATATATCGCTTTTGGTTCGGCGAACGAATATTGGTTCACCTGCGCTGCTCTAAGCTTTAGGGCGCAGTTTGAAAAGGCAAAACGATGCGTCCTCAACGGGAAGCCTGCTTCTGATATAGATGCGCGAATAGCGTCGATATTCTTTCCGCAACGTGACCCAAACGATAAACAGCAACTGCTGGATCTGAAAGCCCTTGACGCTTCCTTGCATGGCTGTAGCGCGTCCACAACCGTTTCAATAAAACTTGGTTTCGACACCCGCTTCCTATGCAAAATTGCGTTAGGTATCGGATTTAATATTCTAGGCGAGCCTTTTAAAGATCGCGCATACGCCGGTGAACTTCGAAAGGGGCTTTGGTCGAAAACTCCGGACGAACGTAAAGGTCTGCGAATCCAAGGCTCCGGATTTCTGGGCGGCGGGCAATTGACCATCCCAGATGAAGTTAAGCAATTTATGTCCATAAGAGGAACATGGTCACTATGCATATGGCGGCACGACGCAAAGCTTGCAGTACATATTCATTCGCCGCGTCGAAATCATATGAGCATAGTTATTGAAGAAAATTGTGATGGATACGATCAAAGCATAATAAACGAATACAAAGACGGGGTCTTTTACTTCGTTTCCCCTTACAGAAGCATGGTAGTGGGCCCATTGTGCCTTGCCCAAATTCTTGCTCATAAACTTGGAGAGGTGGAGGCGACGGAACTGACAAAAATCGAGCAGCCAATTACCAAGCTTGAAGAACTTCCTCCGAAGCGCTAGAAATTTTGTCTCTAGCTACTCACTTGACCGATGGTCCCTAAAATTCCTCAGCAACGCTCAAGCGAGATCCTTTATACGACGGCACGCCAGAACAGAGACTCTAGGCATAGCCACCCCACACCTCCCCCTCTTCCCTTCCCGCCTCAATTAGTCTATAGGCACCGGCAGCACTGGGCTCGCCCATTTGCTTTCGCGGCCAAAGCTGGACGACATCTCGGCTTTTGGCGACTTCTTCCTCCTCATCGAAAGGACCATCCGATGTCGATTACTGCTGAGCGCAAGGCCGCTCTCATCAAGGAATACGCAACTGTCGAAGGCGACACAGGTTCGCCTGAAGTACAGGTTGCTATCCTGACCGAACGGATCAACAATCTGACCGGCCATTTCAAGGACCACAAGAAGGATAACCATTCCCGCCGTGGTCTGCTGACGATGGTTTCGAGCCGCCGCTCGCTGCTCGACTATCTGAAGAAGAAGGACGCATCCCGCTACAGCAAGCTGATTGCTGCCCTCGGTATCCGTCGGTAACAATTTTGCGGCGGGCGTTCCTGACGGGACGCCCGCCGGACTTTTATGACCGGGTCGCACCGACCCACATCCCGATGCCTGACCGCGCCACGATATGATCCGCGCAACAGGCAAGAGGCGGCGAACCGGATGGGCCGGCTTCGCCAAGACATAAACCGTTGACCTGTCATGGGGCAGGATTGCCGGACGCTTTCGCCAGGACCCTTGGTCCAGGCCGTCTTCGAGGTCCAGGACCTGAAGCCGCAATGCCGGACACGATCGTCTCCGTCCACCGCCTGAAGGCGAAACGGAAACGCCGGAAAAAGCCTCCCGCTGTCTTGCCCGTGACCTGTCACACAATGCGGTCGACGATGCGCCTTGCCCGAACCGGCGGTGGCGCGTTTTCCCGCATCAGGCAAGGATAGAATATGTTCGACGTACACACCGTGGAAATCGAGTGGGCAGGACGCCCGCTGAAACTCGAAACCGGCAAGATCGCCCGTCAGGCTGACGGCGCGGTTCTCGCCACCTACGGCGAGACCGTGGTTCTGGCCACCGTCGTTTCGGCCAAGTCGCCGAAGCCGGGCCAGGATTTCTTCCCGCTGACCGTCAACTACCAGGAAAAGACCTACGCAGCCGGCAAGATCCCGGGCGGCTATTTCAAGCGCGAAGGCCGTCCGAGCGAGAAGGAAACGCTGGTTTCCCGCCTCATCGACCGCCCGATTCGCCCGCTTTTCCCGGCTGGCTACAAAAACGACACGCAGGTCGTCGTGACCGTTGTCCAGCACGACCTTGAAAACGATCCCGACATCCTCGCCATGGTTGCTACCTCGGCTGCCCTGACCCTCTCCGGCGTTCCCTTCATGGGCCCGATCGGCGGCGCGCGCGTCGGCTACATCAATGGCGAATACGTCCTCAACCCGCATCTCGACGAGATGGACGAATCGGTTCTCGACCTCGTCGTTGCCGGCACGCAGGACGCCGTCCTGATGGTTGAATCGGAAGCCAAGGAACTCTCCGAAGAAATCATGCTCGGCGCCGTCATGTTCGGCCACCGTGGTTTCCAGCCGGTCATCGACGCGATCATCAAGCTCGCTGAAGTTGCCGCCAAGGAAGCCCGTGACTTCCAGGCGGAAGATCATTCCGAACTCGAAGCCGAAATGCTGAAGCACTTCGAAGCCGAGCTTCGCGACGGCTACAAGATCACCCAGAAGGCCGACCGCTACGCAGCCGTCGACGCCGTCAAGGCCAAGGTCAAGGCTCACTACTTCCCTGAGGGCGTTGAGCCGAAGTATTCCGCCGAAGTCATCGGCGCCGTCTTCAAGCACCTGCAGGCGAAGATCGTTCGCTGGAACATCCTCGACACCAAGAGCCGCATCGACGGCCGCGATCTGTCGACCGTTCGTCCGATCGTCTCGGAAGTCGGCCTGCTGCCGCGTACCCACGGTTCTGCCCTGTTCACCCGCGGCGAAACCCAGGCGATCGTCGTTGCCACGCTCGGCACCGGTGAAGACGAGCAGTATGTCGATAGTCTGACCGGCATGTACAAGGAACGCTTCCTTCTGCATTACAACTTCCCTCCCTACTCGGTTGGCGAAACCGGCCGCATGGGCTCCCCGGGCCGCCGCGAAATCGGCCATGGCAAGCTCGCATGGCGCGCCATTCGTCCGATGCTGCCAACACCTGAGCAGTTCCCCTACACGCTGCGCGTAGTCTCCGAGATCACCGAGTCCAACGGCTCGTCCTCGATGGCTACCGTCTGCGGCACCTCGCTCGCGCTGATGGATGCCGGCGTTCCGCTCGGCCGCCCGGTTGCCGGTATCGCCATGGGCCTGATCAAGGAAGAGGACCGCTTTGCAGTTCTCTCCGACATCCTCGGCGACGAAGATCATCTCGGCGACATGGACTTCAAGGTTGCCGGCACGGAAGGCGGCATCACCGCCCTTCAGATGGACATCAAGATCGAAGGCATCACTGAAGAGATCATGAACGTCGCGCTGAACCAGGCGAAGGACGGTCGTCTTCACATCCTCAACGAGATGTCCAACGCCATTTCCGAAGGCCGTGGCCAGCTGGGCGAATTCGCTCCGCGCATCGAGATCATGAACATCCCGGTCGACAAGATCCGTGAAGTCATCGGCTCCGGCGGCAAGGTCATCCGCGAAATCGTTGAAAAGACAGGCGCCAAGATCAACATCGAAGACGATGGCACGATCAAGATCGCATCCTCGTCCGGCAAGGAAATCGAAGCAGCCCGCAAGTGGATCCACTCGATCGTTGCCGAGCCTGAGATCAACCAGATCTACGAAGGCACGGTCGTCAAGACAGCCGACTTCGGCGCTTTCGTCAACTTCTTCGGCGCACGCGACGGCCTGGTGCACATCTCCCAGCTCGCAGGCGACCGCGTTGCCAAGACGACTGACGTCGTCAAGGAAGGCCAGAAGGTCTGGGTCAAGCTGCTCGGCTTCGACGAACGCGGCAAGGTTCGCCTTTCCATGAAGGTCGTCGACCAGGCCACCGGCCAGGAAATCGTCGGCGAAAAGAAGGATGCCGCAGCCGAATAAGCTGCGCCTTCGCTTGCATCTCCGGGGCGCGGGACAAGTTCCGCGCCCCTTTTCTATCCGCCTTTGACACGAGATAAGCCATGAGCCGCGACGCCCTGAAGACCCTGTTCCATCCCTTTGCTTCCGCCACCGTGGCTGCACCCAGTGAAGGTGAACGCATCCTGTTTCTCGGCGCCGAGGCCGGCTTCGCGCTGCCGCCCGAGTTCAAGGCGAGCCTGACCGCGGTGCAGGGTTTTCGCCCTCTCTATCGCCAGCTGCAGGCAAGCCGCATAGAGGCGACGCCTGAGATCGAGGGAACGGACTATGACGGCGCGCTGGTTCTCTGCACCAAGCACAAGGGCGAGAACGAGGCCAACATCGCCGAGGCGCTCGCACGGGTGAAACTCGGCGGCCTGATCGTCGTCGCCGGCGGCAAGGAAGACGGCATCGCCTCGTTGCGCAAGCGCGTCGAAGGCCTTGGTCTTACCATCGACCATATGCCGAAATATCACGGCGTGGCCTTCTGGTTCGGACGCCCCGAAGACACGGCGCCGATGCTGGCCAAGCTTCAGAAGCCGGCAATCCGCGTTGACGGCCGTTTCACGACGGCACCGGGCATGTTCTCCCACGAGCGCATCGACGCCGGCTCCGAACTGCTCGCCTCACGCCTGCCGGCCGACTTTACCGGCGACGTCGCCGACTTCGGTGCCGGATGGGGTTACCTCGCCGTCGAGATGGGTACGCGCTCGCCTAAACTGGGGCGCATCGACCTCTACGAGGCAGATCACGCCGCACTGGAAGCCGCCAAGCACAATCTCGCTTCCAACATCCCGAACATCGCAGCGCGCTTCTTCTGGCACGACCTGGCTGGCGAATCCGTGCGCGACAAATACGATCTCGTCATCATGAACCCGCCTTTTCACGAAGGGCATGCCGCCGATCCGTTGCTGGGCCAGGCACTCATCAAGACGGCAGCCGGAGCGATCCGCAGTGGTGGCAGGCTGTTGCTCGTGGCAAACCGTGGCCTGCCCTATGAGCCGGTGCTGGCGGGCCTGTTCAAGAATAGCGGTGAAACTTGCCGCAATGCTCGGTTTAAAGTTTTGTGGGCAAGTAAATAGGTTTGTCCACTACCGGACAATCCGGCATTCATAATAAACTAATTAAGAATAAGCTCGACAGGGCGACGTGGAAGGGCTTATCTTCTGGCGACTGATATTTAACATCCAACGCCAGAAGCTCAATGTCTAAGCAAACGGTCAACGATGAACTGACCACTGTCGCCGGTGTGGGCTCTGCAATAGCTCTTCACGCGCAGAGCTATGGCTTCGACATTGTACCGATTTGCCATGCCCTCGATATTGATCCGGACGACCTGCAAAGCCTGACAGCGCGGATCAGCCTCGACCGCATGTGCCGTTTGTTGGAAGCCTGCGCATTGATGGCTGACGACGAAGCCTTCGGACTGAAATGTGCCGCCGGTTTTACGCTCGGCTCGAGCGGTCCGTTCGGCTACGGCATGATGACCGCGCCCACCGTTCGCGATTTCCTGGATTTTCTCGTCGATCATCTGGCATTTGCGTCGCAGGTTAGAGACTGCAGTCTCCAGAAGTCAGACAACGGCTCGGTCCTTTCCTGGAATTTCTCCCCATTGGTTTCGAAACGGGATCAGTATGTCGATCTGATCGTCGGCCTGCATCTACGCCATCTGGGCTGTCTGGTCGGTAAGGATATCGACCGCGTTGGCGTTGGGCTGCAACGGCAGAGACCGCGTCATCCGGCCTTCTTTCGACAGTACATGACCCGCCATCTGTCGTTTGGCATGCCCGTCAACAGCTTGCACGTGCCGGCCAGCCTTCTCGACCGTCGCAACCCCCGTGGCGACCCTACCCTCTTCAAGCTGATGA
The DNA here is from genome assembly GCF_007000305.1 of Rhizobium sp. rho-13.1. Taxonomy (NCBI): domain Bacteria; kingdom Pseudomonadati; phylum Pseudomonadota; class Alphaproteobacteria; order Hyphomicrobiales; family Rhizobiaceae; genus Rhizobium; species Rhizobium sp. rho-13.1. The sequence goes on from NZ_SCFL01000014.1 coordinate 54,695, forward strand.
ATATCCAGATCCGGACCCTGCAGGCGGATGAGGTGACCGAGGAGGAGTTTGTCGAGCAGGTACGCCGCTACATCCGGCGACGGATCGCCGAGGCGACGCTCTCGCTTGATCTGATCGCAGCCTACTTCGGCTTGTCGGAGCGCACGTTCCAGCGGAGACTGGCAGAGTTCGGAACGACGCTCAACGATCTCCGCGATGACGAGCGGCGGCGGCTGTGCCTCGCCTTGCTGCGCGACGGCAACCTTTCCATTACCACCATTTCCTATCGACTGGGATATTCGGCGCCCAGCGCTTTCACGCGGTCGGTCTATCGCTGGTTCGGCGCTTCGCCCAAGACTTTGCGCAACGTCAATGCCGAAGAAAGCAGCAGACTGCAGGAATCGCGGGGAGATGACCTTGACGCGCCTACACAAATCAGGAAGATTTCATGACGTCGTCTTGATAGGCGACTACAGCCATGAACTGTTGCGCAGAAAGATAAATTTCTGGCGCCCGTCGTTAACGACAGATGAGCCTCTCCATAGTATTCAGCGCTTTCAGCCAGTCATTATCGCGTCGGTCGCCTTGGGCGTAGCGCCGGTAAAAGATCTTGCGCCCCCTCATTTAGCGGACCGCCATGCCTAGAATCTTTCCGTCGACGGAATCTACGCCTCCGTCGCCCAAACTCACATCTCGTGAAAAAGATATCTTGCAACTGATAGCCGACGGCCATCGGCTGGAGGAGATCGGCCGTACGCTGGAGCTGCCCGAACCAGAAATCGAGCAGCTGATGAAGACGGTTGAGGAGAAACTGGGAGCAAGCAACCGGCTGCACGCAGTGACCATCGCCGTGCTGCATGGCCATATAGCCATAGGTCCGGAACAGCCAAGATAGGCCCCGCCGTATAGACCGACGCAGTACTGCGCCGGTCTGATGTTTGGTATCAGTCGATTTCAGCCCGCGTCAGCGTTTCCAGCGTCGGCATCGAGGTGATGTTGAAGCCGGAATCGACGTGATGGATTTCGCCCGTCACGCCTGCGGAAAGATCCGACAGAAGATACAGCGCCGAACTGCCGACATTATCGATCGTCACGGTCTTGCGCAGCGGCGCGTTGTGCTGGTTCCACGACAGGATGGCGCGGGCATCGGCAATACCGGCGCCTGCAAGCGTACGGATAGGGCCGGCCGAGATGGCGTTGACGCGGATCCCGCGCGGACCGTAATCGGCCGCCAGATAGCGCACCGATGCTTCGAGCGCTGCCTTTGCAACACCCATGACATTGTAGTTCGGGATCACGCGCGACGAGCCGTTATAGGTCAGCGTCAGCATGCTGCCGCCTTCGGTCATCAGCGTGGCAACCCGCTTGGCGATTTCGGTGAAGGAAAAACAGGAGATTACCATGGTCCGCGAAAAGTTATCGCGCGTGGTATTGGCATAGAGACCCTTGAGTTCGTTCTTGTCGGAAAAGCCAATGGCATGGACGACGAAATCGACGCTGCCCCAGCGGCTCTTCAGGGCATCGATAACGCTATCGACCGAGGCAATATCCTCTACATCGCAGGGCAGGATGAAGTCCGAACCGAGTTCGGCGGCGAGCGGCTTTACCCGCTTGCCCAGCGCATCACCCTGGAAGGTGAAGGCCAATTCCGCCCCCTGGGCAGCCAGCGCCTTCGCGATGCCCCAGGCGATGGAATGATTGTTCGCGACACCCATGATGAGTCCGCGCTTACCCTGCATTATTCCGGTCATTGATTTATCCGTTGTGGCGCTGGAACACGAGCGTAGCGTTGGTCCCGCCGAAGCCGAAGGAGTTGGAAAGCACGGTATCCATCCGGGCGTTGTCGATGCGCTTACGCACGATCGGAACGCCGTCAAATTCCGGGTCGAGTTCTGTGATGTGGGCGCTCTCGCCGATGAAGCGCTCCTGCATCATCAGGATCGAGTAGATCGACTCCTGGACGCCGGCTGCACCGAGCGAATGGCCGGTCTGCGACTTCGTGGATTGGATCGGCGGAATTTTGTCGCCGAACACTTCGCGGATCGCGCCGATTTCCTTGCTGTCGCCCACCGGCGTAGAGGTCCCGTGAGTGTTGATGTAGTCGACCTCGCCGTCCACCGTCTTCAGCGCCTGGCGCATGCAGCGAATGGCACCCTCGCCCGACGGTGCGACCATGTCGTAGCCATCCGAGGTGGCACCATATCCGGTGATCTCGCAGTAGATCTTGGCGCCGCGCGCCTTGGCATGCTCGAGTTCTTCGAGCACCAGCACACCGGCACCGCCGGCAATGACGAAGCCGTCCCGGCTGACGTCATAGGCGCGTGACGCGGTCGACGGGGTGTCGTTGTACTTTGACGACATCGCGCCCATGGCATCGAACAGGTTGGACATAGTCCAGTCGAGATCTTCGTGGCCGCCGGCAAACATCACGTCCTGCTTGCCCCACTGGATCATCTCCATCGCATTGCCGATGCAATGGGCGGAGGTCGAGCAGGCGGACGAGATCGAGTAGTTGACGCCGTGGATCTTGAACCAGGTGGCAAGGGTCGCCGACGCGGTCGATGACATCGCCTTCGGAACCGCGAACGGGCCGATGCGCTTCGGGCTGTTGTTCTTGATGGTGATGTCGGCCGCTTCGATCAGCGTGCGCGTCGAAGGCCCGCCGGAGCCCATGATGATGCCGGTGCGCTCGTTGCCACCGATGTCCGAATCCTCGAGGCCTGAATCAGCGATTGCCTGCTTCATGGCCACGTGGTTCCACGCACCGCCCTGCGACAGGAAGCGCATGGCGCGACGGTCGACCAGATCGGTCGGATCTAGCGACGGCTTGCCCCAGACGTGGCATCTGAAACCGTGCTCGGCAAAATCGGGCGAGAACGAGATGCCGGACTTGGTCTCGCGCAGCGCAGCAGTGACTTCGGCGGCATCGTTTCCGATGGAAGAGACAATACCAAGACCTGTGACAACAACCCGTCTCATGTGTTGGACCTTTTTGTTAGTGTCGAATTGCATGCAGTGGATAGAGGATCGCGCGCGTGAACGCCAATCACTCCGCCTTTTCCTTGGCCAACCCGACCCTGAGGTCGGTTGCCCGGTAGATTTCCTCGCCATCGGCCTTCATCCAGCCATCGGCGATGCCAAGCACCATGCGACCGCGCATAACGCGCTTGAAATCAATGCCGAATTGCAGAAGTTTCGTCGCCGGGCGGACCATGCCCTTGAACTTCACTTCACCGGTCGAAAGCGCCATGCCACGGCCCGGTTCTCCGAGCCAGCCGAGATAGAAGCCCGTCAACTGCCACATGCCGTCGAGACCGAGGCAGCCTGGCATGATCGGATTGCCGGCAAAATGGCACGGGAAATACCAGTCGTCCGGACGCACGTCGTATTCCGCGCGCACGTATCCCTTGTCGAAGGCACCACCAGTTTCCGAGATATCGGTAATGCGGTGAACCATCAGCATCGGCGGCAACGGCAATTGTGCGTTACCTGGGCCGAACAATTCGCCGCGACCGCAGCTCAGGATTTCCTCGTAGTTGAAGCTGGATGGTTTCGTCGTCATAAAAATCCGTTTCCCCCGCATGAATGCCTTTGGCGAGTGAGGTTAGTGTAAGATCGGCAGGAATTGAAGCTCTAGCATTGGCTTGTCCATTCCCGCCCACTGATCGGGCACGTTTCACCTTTATGTGGTGGTCGCATACAGGAAGCCCAAGGCTGCTGCCAGAGGCAAATGCTCTAAAAGCCGGACATTGCGGCTTTTTGCCCGTCAATGTCCCCACTCGAACTATTGAAAGCCGGGCAAGCAAAAGATATATGAAGCACTCAAGAATAGTCGACACGACGACTTTGGAGTCCGTTTGATGGCGTTTGCAGCCGAATTGCCGATCGAGACCAGACTGCGCATGGCGGGCCTGCGGCCGACCCGGCAGCGAGTCGCGCTGGGCGATCTGCTGTTTGCCAAGGGCGACCGTCACCTCACCGTCGAGGAACTGCACGAGGAAGCCGTCGCCGCAAAGGTGCCGGTGTCTCTGGCTACCGTTTACAATACGCTGCACCAGTTTACCGAGGCGGGCCTTATCCGCGTACTCGCCGTCGAGAGCGCCCGCACCTATTTCGACACCAACGTGTCGGACCATCACCACTTCTTCGTTGAAGGACACAACGAAGTCCTCGACATTCCAATCAGCAATCTTGTCATCGACAATCTTCCGGAGCCACCGGAAGGCATGGAAATCGCCCATGTCGACGTGGTCATCCGCCTGCGTCCGATCCAGCGCTAGCTGCCAGTCAATCCTTCTATAAGACATCGTCCGGATGACGTCCGGGCCTTGGGCGATAGCCGCGAAAAGTCCAACCGAACCACAAAGCTCCGCCGCGAACCCCGAACGCCGCGATCACCCCGAGCGCAGAGGCGGCATACAGCGGCATTGGCGTCGAATTGGCGGCAACAAAGACGCATGCGCCGATGAGCGCAGCCGTCACATAGATCTCCGGACGCAGCAGCACTGACGGCTCGTTGCTGATCATATCGCGCAGGATGCCGCCGAAGGTGGCCGTCAATGTGCCGGTGACGATGGCAACCGTCGGCGAACCCGTGGCTGCCAGGCCCTTGGCGGCGCCCATCACGCAATAGGCCGCCAGCCCGACGGCATCGAGCCAGATCAGCAGCTTGTATCGCGACTCTAGCAGATGCGCCGTGAAGAACACGACGACGCCGATGACGCAGCAGACGAGGATATAGGTCGGATTGAGCACCCAGAAGACCGGCAGCCTGCCGAGCACGATGTCGCGCAGCGTGCCACCGCCGATCCCTGTCACCGCCGCCAGAAACAGAAATCCGATCAGGTCGAGCTGCTTGCGTGATGCAGACAGGGCGCCGGTCGCGGCGAAGACGGCAACGCCTGCATAATCGAGGAACGACAGTAGCGACATGAATGGCCCCACGAACAGGTCTGCTGCAAATGCCGCAGTGGATCACGGCAGTCAGGGCCGCGCAAGGAGGAAGGACTAACTTGCAGCCCGGACTGCCACGCGCCTGTGTCGGAGCCCGTTATTGCGAGGTGATTTTGTGAGATTTTTGTTTCTGGCATTTTTGAATGTCATGGCGTTCGTGGTCATGCCCGCAGTCGCCAGCGCCCAGCAGGCGCTCCTGACCGATCCCGTCGCTTTCGAAAAGGAGCATTTCACCAAGCGTTGCGGCGCCGGCGTCACCTTTGGCGATGGATTTGCGACAGAGCAGGACATCAACAACGACAAGCGCGGCGATATCGTCATCAACGAAGGTGAAATCACCTGCAAGGGCGAAAAAGGCCCCGACTGCACCGATGAAGGTTGCCCGCACAACTTCTACATCCAGGTCGACACCGGCGGCTACCTGATGATCGCCACCGCGCAGATCTACAGCTACGACTTCATCATGCGGTTCGGCAACATGGTGCTTGTGATGAAGATGCATCCGCGTTTCTGCGACCGCACGGACACCGAACCATGCCAGATCACGGTGCGCGTGCGCGGTACCAAGTTCACGACGATCTTCAAGAAGTAGGCGCAGGCGCCATTGGCGTCTTCGAGGTCTCAGTCCGCGTGGCAGGGCCAGCCGGCCGGCTTTTTCAGGGCGGGCGGCAGCTTAGTCTTGTCGTCGCCGCAGGACAGATCGATCTGCGGCTGCAGCAGACCGCGCGCATTTGAGAGATCCAGACCTTCGATATCGGTCAGGAACATGAATGCCCTGTCGAAGTTTATCGGCCCCTCGACGCTGGCAGCATCGAAATGGGCACGCGATAGGTTGGCGAGGGTAAAATTCGTATCGCCCAGCACCACCTTGTCGAAGTTCGCCCGTCCGAGTTCCGCCTTCTGGAAGTCGGCCCCGGTCAGTTTCGCTCCGGAAAAATTGGCTCTCTGCAGTTCGGCACTGGCAAAAGACGCACCATCGGCCGACACCTTGGAAAAACCGCTGCGGTAGGCCTGGACCCGCGCAAAGTCCGCCTTCTTCATCGTCGAGCCGGTAAACCAGGCGCGCATAAGGTTGGCTTTTTCGAGCTGCGCCCCGTCCAGGTTCGAGTTCGGAAGCCCGGTGACAGACAGATCGGCGCCGGAAAGGTTGGCATCCTTGAGGTTGCTGCCGTCAAGCATGATATTCTTCTTGCTGCATTCGCTCCAATCGAGACCTGGCTCCGGCATGCTGTCGCAATCGGCAGCCCGGGCGCCCGGCGCGCAAGAAAACGCCAGCGAGGCAGCAAGTGCGAACATGGCAAGCGGCACGGGGTGGCGACGGCCTTTGCCGCCGATGGCTTGAGCCAAAGGCATCCCCTGTCTCAATGAAACTACCGGCGTATCAACAACCATGCCACACCCATGTCACCTGATTTCCAACGCTCCAGCCTCCGGCTTTTGCGCCTGTCTGTCGATCAGCCATCATCCTTGACGTCCGCTTCCGGACGGTCGCCGCCGCTGGCCGACTCGGTCTTCCAGCTTCCGTCCGCCGCCTGATAGGCGATCTCCGCATCCTGGCCGCCGATCTGCTGACGCTTTGCCGCGTCCTTGGCAGCTTTCAGGGCCTGCGCATGATCAGGGAATGTTTCAGACCATACGTCGCCCAGTCGATAACCCCAGCCTTCGTCGTGTTCGGCAACATGATACGTAACGTGCATGACATATTTTCCTAATTCCAGATGTCGCGCAGCTTAGCCTACTTTGCACGCCGGAAAGCTTAAATCCTTGCGGCTTGCCCGGTAGTCGTCTTCCACGCCTATCGGAAATAGGGCTTCAACGGCGACTGGACAATGTGGATGCTGCGATTGCATCCGGAAATTGTCGTCAGACCGGAGGGGCCCTATTCCACCATCAGCCCGTCAAACACTTCGAGCATGGCATCGGAGATCGCCTTGCCGAGCGCGCCGCCGGTGCGCTGCAAGGCTTCCTCGTCCATATCGCGGGCAGACAGCGCCAGCGCCGAGCCTTCATTGCGAACGATTTCCTGCGCCCGCTGGATAGCCCAGAGTGCGAATTCGCTGCGGCTGTTGATTTCGACGTTATCCATGACGGCTCCGGCTCAAGGCTGAACATAGTGCATTTTCAAGCGCCGGTGTCACGCCGGCAGGCCATCAGAATCACCACCAGCGGCTCGCGTGATCGAGATTGGCGTCCTGACGTTCCTGGACGGGACCCATCAACATCTTCAGCCGACCGATCTGCTTTTTGTCAAGAAGATCGCGGCGTGCAAATTCATGCATGTTCCAGATGTCGCGAAGGCTGGTATCGCGTGTGTCGGATCGTTTTAATGTCATGGAGCCCGACTACAAGACAATCTGGTCAAATGATAGGCGTCGCATGCCCAATCGTGGAGAAATACGCCTCCCCCCTGCCATCCCTAGCCGTTCACCTTTTGCGGAGGACGGTTGAATTCCACAGCCTGGCTATATCTACCAATAGACGAGCCCCGGCCCTGTCGCGCGGCAAAACCATTCCCAGCGAACGAAATTTGGAGCATCACCATGGCAACCCAATCCCCGGTCCAGACCGAAAAAACCGTTCCTGCCCCGCGCGACCAGCACCTGCGCGACATGGCCGATTGCATCCGTTTCCTGTCGATGGATGCGGTGCAGAAAGCAAAAAGCGGCCATCCGGGCATGCCGATGGGCATGGCCGATATCGCCACGGTGCTTTTTTCCGAGTTCATGAAGTTCGATGCAGCAGACCCGCACTGGTTTGACCGCGACCGTTTCCTGATCTCCAACGGCCATGGCTCGATGCTGCTCTACAGCCTCCTCTACCTGACCGGCGTCAAGGAAATGACCATCGACGAAATCAAGAACTTTCGCCAGATCGACAGCCGCACGCCAGGTCACCCCGAATACCACCATGCCCCCGGCATCGAGACCACCACAGGTCCGCTTGGCCAGGGTCTCGCCAATTCCGTGGGCCTGGCTTTTGCCGAACGCATCATGAATGCCAAATTCGGCGATGCCCTGGTCGACCACTTCACCTATGTATTCATGGGCGACGGTTGCCTGATGGAAGGCATCAGCCACGAGGCAATCTCGCTTGCCGGCCACCGCAAGCTAGGCCGCCTGATCGCGTTCTTCGACAACAATTCGATCACGATCGACGGTGCAGTCAACTTGTCCGAGTCCGATGATCAGGCAGCACGCTTCCGGGCGTCGAACTGGCATGTGCAGGAAATCGACGGTCACGACACCGATGCTATCCGCGCAGCAATCGTCGAAGCACAGAAGGTGACCGACAAGCCGTCGATGATCTCTTGCAAGACCGTCATCGGCTTCGGCTTCCCGACCAAGGCGGGCACCCAGAAGGCGCACAGCGATGCACCCGGCGAAGAAGAAATTGCCGGCGCGCGCCGTCTGCTGAAGTGGGATGCAGCACCTTTCGAAATCCCGCAGCCACTGCTGGATGCCTGGAGGGCGATCGGCGCCAAGGGGCGCGATGCTCGCATGGCCTGGGCCGACCGCGTCAAGGCAGCCCCCGATGGGCTGGGCGAAGATTTCGACCGCCGCATGAAAGGCGAGCTGCCGGCCGGCTGGAAGCAGGCAGTCACCGACGCCAAGACAGAGCTGCTTGGCAGCGACAAGGATCTCGCCACGCGACAGGCAAGCGGCATCGTCCTCAACCATCTGTTCGATGCAATTCCGGAGATGCTCGGCGGCTCGGCTGACCTGACACCATCCAACAACACCAAGGCGAAGAACCAGGTTGAAATCCCGGCCGGCCAGTTCGACGGCTCCTATGTCCACTACGGCGTTCGGGAGCACGGCATGGCTGCGGCGATGAACGGCATAGCCCTGCATGGCGGACTGGTGCCCTACGGCGGCACCTTCCTGACCTTCTCCGACTATTGCCGCCCGGCAATCCGCCTGGCAGCGATGATGGATATCCGCACCATCTTCGTCATGACCCACGATTCGATTGGCCTCGGCGAAGACGGTCCGACGCATCAGCCGGTCGAGCATCTGAGCGCGCTGCGTGCCATCCCGAAGCTTGCTGTCTACCGTCCGGGCGATCCGATCGAAACGGCCGAATGCTGGGAGGCGATTCTCGACGCACCGCGCCAGGCAGCGCTGATTGCCCTGTCACGCCAGCCGATGCCTCTGCTACGCCGCGATCCCGGCACGGAAAACCTCTCGGCCAAGGGCGGCTACGTGCTGCTGGAGGCTGAGGGCGGTCCCCGCAAGCTGACGATTTTTGCGACGGGATCCGAACTGCATCTGGCCGTCGAAGCGCGCGACCTACTGCAGGCCGAGGGTATTCCGACCGCCGTCGTCTCCATGCCCTGCAAGCTGCTGTTCGAAGCCCAGGATGCCGCCTACAAGGCATCGGTGCTCGGCGAGACGCGCGCACGCGTTGCGGTCGAGGCTGCCGTGCAGGATAGCTGGGACAGGTATCTCGGTCTCGACGGTCGTTTCGTCGGCATGCACGACTTCGGCGCATCCGGCAAAATCGAGGATGTCTACCGCAAGTTCGATATCAACACCGAAGCCGTCGCCCGCGCCGGCCGCGACGTGGTTGCTGCCCTCGCTGCTTGAACCGCTGAAGAAAACTCCCAATCTCCCGAATAGAAAATGCCGCCCGGTGAGGCGGCATTTTCGTTGAGGAATTAAGTCTGTCGTCTCTCGACCATATTACCGAAGTCAGAGGTATGGCGAATACGTCCCACCCGCCTCGTAGGCTGGCCGGCGAGATGCTGCCGCGGCATTGCTTTCCCGGCGCTCGGCCATGCGCATCGACTGCTGGAACAGATCGTCCAGGCGAACGCGCTCCGTGGCCATCGCCGCGAAAGCGCGATCAAATCTCGCGATCAGATGGCGATGTTTTTTCATTGCCGCCTGCAGCTCTTGCTCGCTCATCCTTTCCTCCGCTGGAAGCGGACGCATGGTCATTCGCTGGCCGATATCGTCCTGGAATGAAGCGAGAGTCAGCCCGACCTTGCGCAGCTGCTGGCGGGTGGTTGCCGAGGATTCCGTTGCGATCAGCAGACGCACCGCGCTGACAAGCAATTGTTTGCGGAACGGGAGATCGTCGATGTCGACGACGTCGAGCCCCAGATCCGCCAGCTTTAGATAGCGCAGATACTGGTCTACCAGATCGCGCGCCTCTCGCAACGTGTCTGCATCTGACTGCTTGCTGGAATTGGCGCGAAAATTCTGTCTCTGCTGGGTGGGGTTCATCTGGTCCACCATCCTTGTCGACAGCGTAAACGTGATGTGAACCATAATGTTTCACGCAATGACGGTCATTTGATCGTTGCTGTTTTGCGGGCATTTCTGAGCCCGAATATTTCTCGCCCGGACGCCGCGAATGCCCGCTTGTAAACGGGTTCACGTCCCCCGACCTATCGCTTGATCAAACGGAAATCCGAGCTATCCCAGAGGGTTGACGTGCACTTTGCGTCAGTCTTGGAGGGCTTGCTGGCAAACTCCCCATACCGTTGGGCCCACGCAATTAGTTCAATTTCGGCTTGGAACAACTCAACAGCGAACTGGTTGTGAGAGGGCAACAAACAAAACAAGACAGACGAGGAAACCCCGATGAAGAAGATTTTGCTGACGTCGATTGCTGCCCTGATGACGACTTCGGTTGCCTTTGCGCAGAGCCAGACACCGACAACCTCGCAGGATACACCGGCAGTCGCCACGCCTGAAACCACCAACGCCGGTGCACCGGTCCAGGGCAAGAACAGCTTCACGGAATCGCAGGCGAAGTCGCGCATCGAAGCGGCCGGCTTTGCAGATGTCGCCGACCTCAAGCTCGACGACCAGGGCATCTGGCGTGCCAGCGCAAATAAGGATGCCAAGCCAGTTCAGGTGTCGCTCGATTACCAGGGCAACGTCGTCCAGGCAAAGTAATCCCGTCCTCAACAATAATAACATTCGGAAGGAAACCACCATGAGAACTGTCACAGGTCTGTTCGACAACTATGATGATGCAAAGACTGCGGTTGGCCAGCTCGAAAGCGCCGGTATTGCATCGAAGAACATCAGCATCGTTTCCAACACTGCCGACGGGCGCAAGGTTGAGGATCAGGGTAACAATGCAGCTGAAGGCGCCGGAACCGGCGTTGGCATTGGCGCAGTTGCCGGTGGTGCCGGCGGATTGCTCGCAGGCCTCGGCATGCTTGCCATCCCAGGCGTCGGCCCGGTTGTCGCAGCCGGTTGGCTTGTCGCCACGCTGACGGGCGCCGTTGCGGGTGCAGTGGTAGGCGGTGCGGCCGGCGGTGTCGTTGGCGCCCTCATCAGTTCCGGCGTGCCGGAAAAAGACGCCCATGTCTACGCTGAAGGTGTCCGCCGTGGCGGCACTCTGGTCACCGCGCAGGTCGAAGAGGACGAAGCCGTTTCAGCTGAAGCGATCCTTGACCGCTCCAAGCGTGTAAACCTGACGGACCGTCGCACGGCCTATACCGCCGAGGGCTGGAACCGCTTCGACGACACGCTCGACCCCTATTCGCAGTCGGAAATCGATGCCGAGCGCAATCGCTACGGTACTAACAATCCCCGCATTTGATCGTCTTATCATCCAAAGGAAAGCCGGCCCCCGTGGCCGGCTTTCGTGGTTTTCGGGCATCGGGCTATTTTGAGAAAATAGGGAACGATGTCGCGAGGTCTAGGTTGAGCTTGGACCTACCCCCGACCGGAGAACCCAGATGGCTAGAAAACCAACCCAGACCTTTGTCTCTGACAAGGTGACAATTCATGACCAGACGCTGCAGCGCGGTAACGGTGGCGAGCTTCACCAGTATGCCGAAGGCGATACGCCTGTTCTGACAACGTCCCAGGGCGGCCCCGTCTCGGATGACCAGAACACTCTCAAGGTCGGAGCGCGCGGCCCGGCACTGATCGACGACTTTCATTTCCGCGAAAAAATCTTCCATTTCGACCACGAGCGCATCCCTGAACGCGTCGTCCACGCGCGCGGCTATGGTGCCCACGGCTATTTCGAAACCTATGAGTCGCTGGCCGACTACACGCGAGCCGACCTGTTCCAGCGGCCTGGCGAAAAGACACCGGCTTTCGTGCGTTTTTCGACGGTTGCCGGCAGCAAGGGCTCGTTTGACCTTGCCCGCGACGTGCGCGGCTTTGCCGTCAAGATCTATACCAAGGAGGGCAACTGGGATCTGGTTGGCAACAACATCCCGGTGTTCTTCATCCAAGACGCCATCAAGTTTCCCGACGTCATCCACGCCGTCAAGCCCGAGCCTGACAAGGGCTTCCCACAGGCGCAGTCGGCCCACGACAATTTCTGGGACTTCATCAGCCTGACGCCTGAAAGCATGCACATGATCATGTGGGTGATGTCCGACCGTGGCCTTCCCCGTTCCTTCCGGTTCATGGAAGGGTTCGGCGTCCACACCTTCCGCTTCGTCAACGCCGAAAACAAATCGACCTTCGTCAAGTTCCATTGGAAGCCGAAACTCGGCCTGCAATCGGTCGCCTGGAACGAAGCGGTCAAGATCAACGGCGCCGATCCGGATTTCCACCGCCGCGATCTCTACCAGGCCATCCAGTCCGGCAACTTCCCTGAGTGGGAACTGCAGGTGCAGCTCTTCGACCAGGACTTTGCCGATAAATTCGACTTCGATGTGCTCGATGCGACGAAGCTCATCCCGGAAGAGATCCTGAAGCCGGTACCCGTCGGCCGCCTTGTGCTGGACCGGATGCCCGACAACTTCTTTGCCGAGACCGAACAGGTCGCCTTCATGACCCAGAACGTGCCGCCCGGTATCGATTTCAGCAACGATCCGCTGCTGCAGGGCCGCAACTTCTCTTATCTCGATACGCAGCTGAAGCGCCTGGGTGGCCCGAACTTCGCTCATATCCCGATCAATGCGCCGAAATGTCCGTTCAACAATTTCCAGCAGGACGGCCACATGGCGATGCACAACCCAAAGGGTCGTGCCAACTACCAGCCGAATTCCTGGGGTGAAGGTGCGCGGGAATCGCCGACCTCGGGCTATCGTCACTTTGCGTCCGAGGAGCAGGGCCAGAAGGTTCGGCTGCGTCCGGAAAGCTTTGCCGACCATTACAGCCAGGCGCGGCAGTTCTACATCAGCCAGACGCCGCCCGAGCAGCGCCATATCGTGGCGGCCATCACCTTCGAACTCAGCAAGGTCATGACGCCGGTCATCCGCGAGCGGGTCGTCTCGCACCTCTTCAATATCGACGAGACACTGGCATCGACGGTTGCCCGCAAGCTCGGTCTGCAGACGATGCCGAAGCCGGCCGATGCCGCTGTCGCGACACGCCAGGACCTCGAAGAGTTGCCCTCGCTCAGCATTGCCAGAAAGGGCCCGATGCGCTTCGAGGGTCGCAAGCTGGGGATTCTTGTGACCGACGGCGTCGATGCCGCCATGGTCAAGGCAGTCGTTGCCGCAGTGGTCGATGCCAAGGCAGACTTCGAGGTGATCGCGCCGAAGGTTGGCGGTGTCACCGCATCCGATGGCAAGTGGCTGGCCGCGCATCAGATGATCGATGGCGGACCATCTGTTCTCTATGATGCCGTCATGCTGTTGACCTCACCGGAAGGCACGGAAGAGCTGGTACGGGAAGCAACGGCACGCGACTTCGTGGCCGATGCCTTCTCTCACTGCAAATACATTGGCTATGTCGATGCAGCTCTTCCGTTGATGCAGAAGGCCGGCATCGCCGATGCGCTCGACGAAGGCACGATCAGTCTCTCCGGAACCGGGGATCTGACCGGCTTCTTCGAGGAAATCGGCAAGCTCCGCGTCTGGGGCCGCGAGCCTTCCGTCAAGTTGCCGTAAGGCTTCGGGATCGTTTCAAGATAGGCCACGCAGCCATTTCAAGGCTGCGTGGCCTTTTTATTTTCCGCAATGGATATTGCAATGGGCACGATTGTTACGAAAAAAGCCCTATTTCGTCGTACCTATCCATATTAGTCAGATTTTCCGAACCGTCCGTTTCGTTTTCCGCCCTTCAATAACCCACGCCCCGATCACACATGACGCCTGCAAGCGCCATGACCAGCCTCACCCGCTGGTTTGCGGTCGGCCTTGCATCAAAGCGACCTTAAGCGCTGGGAGATATTGATATGGCATGTTGTGATTTTTTCGAGCAGCCCCACCGGGACGAACCTGCAGGCAATCGCGAAAAGGATTATCGCGAACACGTTGCCGCGCACAAGCTTTCGTTCGGCGAGATTGTCGTGGTCGTCGCAGCCGTCGTGATGCTGGCGGGAATGGGCTTCGTACACCGTGACCCCTCGCCTGAGCCCCGGATCACCGGGTCGATTTCGGCCTCCGGCGCCTCACCGGCGAGTGGCTTCACCCGCTGCGACGACGACAACCATTATCTCTCGCAAAGATGCGAACGTTGAAGCCCGTACGGTCAAGTCGGATCGAGCGTGCCGAACACGGCTACCAGCCCGATAGCGGCAACACCCAGCAGGATCTCGACCAAGCTAGCCCGCCGGATTGACCGCAACGCGGCGTCCGGGTTTTCAGCGATCGCCGGAACGAACACATAGCGGTTGACGATAGCAAGACATGTCATCATGCCGACAGCAGCGATCTTCATCGTCAGGATCAGCAGGTATGGCGATGACCAGTCAGTTGGCCAGCGGCCGAGCGTCATGATGGAATTGACGATCCCCGTCGCCAACACCAGAAAGACGGCGCCGTGTCCGACGTTCGAAAAACGCCGCAGCGCAACTTGCGCCGCGGTATGATATTCGGGCACCGCAAGCATCCTCAGCACGACCACAAACGGGATCAATGCTCCTAGCCATGCCCCGCCGGCGAGAAGGTGGACGATATCGTTGAGCCGATGGGCAATCCGGAGCAGGCCATCTTCCATGGAGGCATGCCCGGTCAGGGCCAGCCCCGCGAGGCCAAGCGCTGACGCAAGGGCCACGGTCCCCATTCGCCTGTCAGCGCGGCGGATGAAGGCCAGCATTAGAAGTAACCCTGCCACCGCCTGCGCCTGAAAGAAAAGAGCGAACGGACTTGCGACGAGGACGGCATACACTGTTGCCCCGTCCACGGCATCGGGCCACCCATTACCCAGAGCTGCTGCCTGTAACGGTAATGCTGCCACTGTCGTCAGAACCGCCACCCCGGCTGCAGCCAGCGGAAAGACGCCGAGCCGCCGCAGCATCTGGGCGGCCAGCGAGGGTGGCATGAGAAACGCGACGAAAGCAGCCGTACCCCACAACAGCAACAGGGCGCTGTCATGCAGAAAGCGGCAGATTTGGATCGCTGTCGATGGTTCGATCAAGGCTTGACGGTGAAAGTGAAGGAGCCGCTGGTCTTGTGCCCATCGCTGGACAGCACATGCCATTCGACGGTGTAGGGTCCAGCCGTAAGCGGACCGGCGACAGGCACGGTCAGACCCTTGTCTTCATCGCTAAGGCTCGCGTCCCCTGTTTTCACCGCAGCCTTTTCCGGCCCGATCAGCTTGATGCCCGAAAATTTGAGATTTAGGCTTTCGGTGAACGTCATCGTCACCGCCGAAGGCGCCGATGCAACGGTACTCTTATCCGCCGGCAGCGAAGTCTTGAGATGGGCATGCGCCGACGCCTGGCCAGCGACGCCGAGCGTGCAGAGAAACAGGAGAGCTGAAGCGACGCTACGATTGGTCATGACGACTCCTTGCGACAGATGAAACAACGCTCACGGAACGTGAAGGTGCAGCTAGTCGGTCCGGAAAACCAAAACTGCACGAAAAGCCGGTAGGAGCGTCAAAAGCCCCTGTCAATCGAATGATATCGTTGCGCTCCCCATGGTGACGCTTTGCCGCAAGCCCTTGCACCAAGGGCGCAGATGGAGGATTGCAGGTGATATACCCAAGGCTGCAAAGAAAGTGGCGGTCATTTGAGGGCCAAGCGAGTAGCATGTCAGCGAACCGGCGCCGCGATGGCGAATAACCCAGGACCGTGAAGGCATTTTATGGCAGGCAATGGAATGCAGGAAAGTCAGCGTCGACGTGAGTTTCGCGATATAGCAGGAGTACCCACTTACGCGATCGGCGATATACACGGTCGCTACGATCTGCTGACCGCCATCGAGGCATTGATCACCGCCGACGCAGCGCAATTTCCCGGGCGCAAGCTGATGATTACGCTCGGCGACTACATTGATCGTGGCCCGGATTCGGCCAGGGTCGTCAGCCATCTCATGACCCCGGCGCCGGAGGGTTTCGACCGCATCTGCCTCACCGGCAACCATGAAACAGCGATGCTGGCATATGTCGACGGCGAGATCACCTTGACGCAGTGGCTGGCCATGGGCGCCGAGGCCACGCTTCTATCTTACGGGCTGGATAGCAATCACCTGGCGCGGCAATATCCTTCGCCCAAGAAGCTCGACGACTTTATCCGCGCCTCGCTGCCTGCGGATCACATCGCATTTCTGAGAGACCTGCCGATCATGCTGGACACCCCGAGCGTGCTTTTCGTTCACGCCGGCATAGATCCGCACTTGTCCATAGCCGACCAGACCGATCAGGATCTCGTCTTCATCCGAGGGCGCTTCCTGAAAAGCCGCACGCCACTTCCAAAGCTCGTCGTGCATGGCCACACACAGGTGAAATCGCCTGAAGCGCGTGGTCGTCGCCTCAATCTCGATACCGGCGCATTTCACTCCGGAAGTTTGTCGGTGGCACGATTTTACGAGGGCACGGTCAACGTCATGTCGACCTGAGCGTTGTTAATGGCCCAACGGACCAGGCTGGTTGAAAGGCGTGGACGGCAAATGGGAGATCTTGTCGTCGCGAAGGCTTTCGGCGCTGTTGATGAGATCGGTGGCGCCGCTGGCCGCTGCGCGCTTCGCCTGCTTCCACACAAGATAGCCAATGCACAGAAAATAGCCGAGTTGCAGCAAGATAGCCGCAGCAATTGATTCCAGTACGGTTATGACGAGAGATCCGGTCATGCAATAAGTCACGATTGCAAAGACGATGATCGTAACGAACATGCCCGCGAACACGCGTGGCGCACTCATGAATGTCACCTTGAAGTAAATTTCGTTGATAAGCCGACCGAATACATCGCTGCAGTTCTTCCCGCTCCCGGAAAATGAATATATTTTAGAAAGCGGTATAATTCAATCACATGCTGTTCTTCAGTCGCGGATTTATGATGCCCTGCGATCATGAATTTTTGGTGTAGCCCAAGCATTTTTACGCCGATCGACACGACGTTAAGTTGCATCAATATTAACGGCGAATGAAGTCGCTCGAATTAATATTCGTCATTTTCCTGCCATTTTCTAAACCTCAACTCTCGCAGCAGACAGGCACCAATCGCGGTCACATTGGCGTGCAAAAGTCACCTTCAATCAAATATTATTACAAAGTGACGATGCCGATGGCGCAAGAGTGCGTCGCAACAAAATAGATGCATTGCAGCAAAAACGATTAGAATTTGAAACGATTGAAAGGCGGCAGACAATATATCTTGCGATTATGCGGATGGCGACAACGTATATATTTCCGACTTTTACGCGCTTTTTGGGATAAATTTTGTATAATGTCATTATAAAAGCAATTTTAGCAAAAAATTAAGCAACTTTTCTAAGCATAAAAACCGAAAATTTGCGCTTGAAAATTTCTATACTATCGACAAACGCCACGATTTTTCACGTCGCCACACGTGTTACAAAAATTTGGCTTAAAAAAACCATGTCCTGCGATATACTCTTGAACATGGAGCCCTATCTACCCTCCCCTGACGTATCCGACCAATCGCCAACAAAAGTGGAGCAATCTATGAAGTATGCGACGAGATCGGCCGATCCGGCTTTTTTCAACGCCGCAAGTTCCGGCACTCATCCACCGACAGGCGGTATTCTGAAGCGGGGATTCGACCTCGCGCTGGCATCGATGGCCCTGCTGTTTCTCAGCCCGGTTTTCCTGATGCTGGTTGCATTGGTCAAGTTTACGAACAAGGGCCCTGCGCTTTACGGGCATTCTCGTATCGGCCACAACGGTCGCACATTTAAGTGCCTGAAGTTCCGCACGATGGTCGTCGATGGCGATCAGGTGCTGCGCAAGCATCTCGACGCCAACCCAAAAGCGCGCGAAGAATGGCTGGCAACCCGCAAGCTCCAGGACGATCCTAGGGTTACGCCTGTCGGCGCGGTGCTCCGCAAGCTCAGCCTCGACGAATTGCCGCAGCTGCTGAACATCATCCGTGGTGAAATGAGCATTGTTGGTCCACGTCCCGTCGTGGAAGACGAATTGATGCTCTATGAAAGCTCTGCAGTCTACTATCTGAAGGCTCGTCCGGGTCTGACAGGTCTCTGGCAGGTCAGCGGGCGCAACGATGTGTCCTACGCAGAACGTGTTGGTCTCGACACGCACTATGTGAAGAACTGGTCTCTCTTGAGCGACGTGACAATCATCGCCAAGACGATCCCGGCTGTATGCCTCTCCCGCGGCAGCTACTGATCGACCTCTGCAATTGAAAATGCCGGCATGGCGATTTGCCGGCATTTTCTGTGTCTGAGGGCTAAGCCCCACGACCAACCTCTTCGTCCAGTGCCCTCGAGAGGTATCCCCGGCAGTGTCTCTGCGCTATAGCGGTCTCAAAGCTCGCAAGTGGACGACCAGACCGGAGACATCATGGCAACGACCATCCGCTATCACGAAGGCGACCTTTCCGACGTGGCCGCAGCGCGATATTCTGACGCGATCGCAATCGATACCGAAACACTGGGCCTGATACCGCGCCGCGATCGCCTCTGCGTCGTGCAGCTTTCGCCTGGCGACGGCAGCGCCGACGTCATCCGGATCGCCGCCGGGCAAACGGATGCTCCCAACCTCGTTGCCATGCTCGCAGACCCGACCCGCCAGAAGATCTTTCACTACGGCCGATTCGATATTGCCGTGCTGTTCCATACGTTCGGCGTTACCACCGTTTCTGTGTTCTGCACCAAGATAGCCTCACGCCTCTGCCGCACCTACACCGATCGCCACGGCCTGAAGGACAATCTCAAGGAAATGCTGGAGGTCGACGTGTCCAAGGCACAGCAGCAGACCGACTGGGCCGCAGACAAGCTTTCGCAGGCCCAGCTCGAATATGCGGCCTCAGACGTGCTCCACCTTCATGCGCTTCGCGACAAGCTGACTTATCGCCTGGTTCGCGACGGACGAATGGAGCATGCGCAAGCCTGTTTCGAATTCCTGCCGACCCGGGCCAAGCTGGATTTGCTCGGTTGGCAAGACACCGATATTTTCGCCCACAGCTAGGCATACGAAGTCTTTTCGTGTGCAATGCGGAATTATCGGCGATGGATTTCGCTTCCTTAACGGCTTGTTAACGCTCTTGGCGATATTTTATCGGTAACTACTCGCATTCGACAGGCGCCATGATGCGCCGCGCAGCCGTTATCTGGCTCTGGGATGCCATGTCTGCATAAGCAGCCCTGTTTTTGTTTCCGTTATTGTGTCCATTTTCAGCTGTCCGATATGGAGCATGCCGATGTTGCCTCCCGTTGCCGCGGTTTCCAGCGCAAGTCCCGTCGCCCCGCAGCGCGAGGTCGTTGTCGTAACGGAGATGCTGTCCGGGCTTTCGTCCGAGCCGGATGCAGCGGTTGCCTTGTCACTGGCTGCCAGCGCCGGGGTGGAAGGCAAGCTGAATATCCTCCTGCTCAATGCACGTGCCAGGATGCTCGACAGCTTGTTTGCCGTCATCGACGCTGTCAGCCAGTCCCTCGCATTGCCGCAGGCACCCGGCGAGAGCAAGGCCGCCTATGCGCTGAGGCTCGCAGACACCATGACCGAACTGCCGCCAAAGCAGATGGCAGCGTTGCAGCAGCAACTGGCCGCGAAGGGACAGACGGCGCCCTTGACGCTGGTGGCTGCCGCACTTCACGATCCGGCCGGCGCTGAGGCAGCGCAACTCATCGCCTATCTCGAAGTCGTCCGCTACAAGGAAAAAGATCTGGCAACCAAGTCGGTCGTTGCCTCCTACGGGCAGAACAACAGCCAGGCCGAAACGGCAGCCGCAGCGCTACCTTTGCCTTTGCGCAACGGAGCCACGCAGACGGCCGCCCTCCCGAGCACCGTTCCTCCGCAGCCTGGCCAACCTGCCGCCGCGACGTCTGCCGCCACCGCTCCTGCAGACATCGTGCAACTCCAACCACCGGAAACTACTGTCGATCCGCATCCGCCGGAAACTGCCACCATTGCCCTGAAGGACCCGACAGACCAACAACTGCGAAATCCTTCGGTGCCTGCCGCGACCGCCCAGCCCTCGACGGCGCCGGCAAACACTGCAGCCGCCCAAGCACCACAGGCGCCACAAGCACAGACCGTTGCCGCACCGGCACCTTCAGCAGACCCCACAAAGACGGCCGTCCCGACTTTGACGCCGGACGAAAGCATGCCGCGCGCCAACCAGCAGATCCGTAGCGACATCAAGGAGGGGCTAAAGGCCGTCTTTGACCGGTTGGTCCAGGCAACCGGCACCGATTTGCTGCAGACCTTGGCTGAAGCCGCGCCGCTGGCCGACAAGGCTATTGCCCAGGCGCTGATCGCAGACATGATAGACGGCACGGAACTGCAGAACCTGCGGGTACCCGGCGCAGCGACCGCGCCGGAGCGGACACCTCCTCTCGCCAACGCCATACCCGTCTCGCTCACGCCACAAACCGTGGCAGCGGAGCAGGCACTAGCGGTCGCCGTTGCCAATTCACAGTCCGACCAGCCTGAAGCCTTACCGCCGGTGGCCCTGCAGCACGCCCCTGCTGCCGTCCCGCCGGGCCTCGCCGTTGCCTTCGTCACCGTGCCCTATGCGCCGGGCGATGATGTCGTCAAGAACAAGGAAGCCCTCCGCATCGACCGCGTCGACGCCGTCGATGACGACGAGCACGAATATCCTGGCCACCAGCCGCAAGAGGACGCCGAACCCGAGGAAGAGCCGGAAACCCCCGCCGAAGAGGCGCTCGACATGCTGGAAGCCGGGTCAAATTCCGAAGTTTCCGCTGATTTGCCTCCGGTCAGCCGCTCGTCGCTGACAGCTCCGCCCCGCCCGACATCCACCGAGCCGGTACCCAGCGCCGGTTACGATCTCTACCAGCGCATGGGCGCCTGAGCGTTTCGCGACAGGCTCCGACAAATCCGGCTTATACGCCGGACACAAAAAACCCGCCGGATCGCTCCGGCGGGTTTCTTAATTCAGCAAGACTTGCGAGAATTATTCGCCGCGGTTCTTCAGAGCCGCGCCGAGGATGTCGCCGAGCGAAGCGCCGGAGTCGGACGAACCGAACTGTGCGACGGCTTCCTTCTCTTCAGCGATTTCGAGCGCCTTGATGGACAGCATGATCTTGCGGTCCTTCTTGGAGAAGTTGGTGACGCGGGCGTCGACGATCTGACCGACCGAGAAACGCTCAGGACGCTGCTCGTCACGATCCCGCGACAGGTCGGCGCGACGGATGAACGAAGAAACGTCTTCGTGCTCGACGAGCTTCACTTCAATGCCGCCTTCGTTGACTGCAGTCACTTCGCACGAGACAACCGCATTCTTGCGGAGTTCGCCCGAGGTAGCTGCGTCGCCAACGGCGTCCTTGCCGAGCTGCTTGATGCCGAGCGAGATACGCTCCTTCTCGATGTCGACGTCGAGAACCACGGCCTTGACCATGTCACCCTTGTTGTACTCTTCGATGACCTGTTCGCCTGGACGGTTCCAGTCGAGGTCGGAGAGGTGCACCATGCCATCGACGTCGCCGTCGAGGCCGATGAACAGGCCGAATTCGGTCTTGTTCTTGACTTCGCCTTCGACTTCGGTGCCAGCCGGGTGGTTATGGGCAAAAGCCTGCCATGGGTTTTCGAGGGTCTGCTTGAGGCCAAGCGAGATACGGCGCTTGGTCGGGTCGACTTCGAGAACGACCACTTCGACTTCCTGCGTCGTCGACAGGATCTTGCCGGGGTGTACGTTCTTCTTGGTCCAGGACATTTCCGAGATGTGGATCAGGCCTTCGATGCCGGGTTCCAGTTCGACGAATGCACCGTAGTCGGTGATGTTCGTGACGGTGCCGGAGATCTTCTTGCCTTCAGGATACTTGGCTTGGATGCCATCCCAAGGATCCGACTCGAGCTGCTTCATGCCGAGCGAGATACGATGAGTTTCCTGGTTGATGCGGATGATCTGAACCTTGACCTGCTGGCCAATAGACAGGATTTCCGACGGATGGTTGACGCGGCGCCATGCCATGTCGGTCACGTGCAGCAGACCATCGATACCGCCGAGGTCGACGAACGCACCGTAATCGGTGATGTTCTTGACGACGCCGTCGACAACCTGGCCTTCTTCGAGGTTCTGGACGATTTCCGAACGCTGTTCAGCGCGGGATTCTTCGAGAACGGTACGACGCGAGACAACGATGTTGCCGCGACGCTTGTCCATCTTGAGGATTTCGAAGGGCTGCGGGTTGTGCATCAGCGGCGTGACGTCGCGGATCGGGCGGATGTCTACCTGCGAACGTGGCAGGAAGGCGATGGCACCGTCGAGATCGACGGTGAAGCCGCCCTTGACCTGGTTGAAGATCACGCCTTCGACGCGCTCTCCGGCTTCGAACTTGGCTTCGAGCTTGACCCAGCTCTCTTCGCGGCGAGCCTTTTCGCGCGACAGAACAGCTTCGCCCAGCGCATTTTCGATGCGTTCGACGTAAACTTCGACTTCGTCGCCGACTTTCAGTTCGCTACCCTTGGAGCGGGCGCCGAATTCCTTGAGCGCGATGCGTCCTTCGACCTTGAGGCCGACGTCGACAACCGCAACATCTTTTTCGATGGCGGTGACGATACCCTTGGTAACGTAGCCTTCAGCCAGATCGTTCTTGGCAAAAGACTCTTCGAGCAGGGAGGCAAAATCCTCATGCGAGGTGGCAGCTACAGACATAAAATCTCCTGGCGTGTCCCGGATGGTCTCGGACACTGGGCGCCGGTGGGTTGTTCTGATGAACCTGGATCCAGTCCGCCCTCTCGAAGAGGACAATCCGGCGCGGGGACGGAAACCCAGGCTTTGCTTGATGCAAAAGCGCCCCGTGGCAACCACGTGACGCCGACTTTAATTCAGGCATGTCGGTTCAGGGCAGCATCGATGATGGTTTTAGCCGCCTGAAACGCCGCCTCTATACTCATTTCCGACGTATCAAGCAAGTGCGCGTCTGCAGCGGGACGCAAAGGGCTGTCGGCCCTTCCCATGTCGCGCTCGTCGCGGCGCTTCACGTCCTCGAAAATCGCCTCGTAATCCGCTGTGACGCCATTCGCGACGATCTCGTCAAACCGCCGACGGGCGCGGATGTCGGCCGATGCCGTCACGTAGAATTTCACCGGCGCGTCCGGACAGACGACGGTACCGATATCGCGGCCGTCAATCACGGTGCCCGGCAACATCCGCGAAAACTGCCGCTGCGCTTCCACCAGCGCCCGGCGCACCGTCGGCATGACGGCAACCTTCGAGGCCGCCTCGCCGATCTCGTGGCGCGACAGGACCGACCGGTCGAGCGCGTTGAGGTCGAGCCCTGCCGCCACGGCTGCGGCCACCGCCTCGTCGTCCAGAGGCTGGCCGGCATCGAGCAACGCCTTCGCCGTCGCGCGGTAGGTCAGGCCCGTGTCGAGATGGTGGAAGCCATAGGTCTCGGCAATCCGGCGCGACAGCGTTCCCTTGCCGGCAGCGGCCGGCCCGTCGATGGCGATGATCATGCCTTGCTCCTGCTGTCTAAGATTGCTCACGGCTTGCCGCGTTCGTTTACCATGGCGGCCATGGCCTCCGCGTCGTTCGCAACGTCCGGCTCGGCCATCAACCCTTGCGCGACGCCATTGCGGTCGGCTTCAGAACGGTTCTGGCTGACTTTCCACTTGCCGTCGATCTCGGCGATATCGATCTCGATGCCGACGATGCCCTTGATCTGGGACGCAATATAAGTGTCGGGCGCATCGCCGACCGCCCAGGGCTCTGCACGCGGTCCTTCCTGGTCGCGGGTCAATGCCTCGACCTGGGCGCGGATCCAGGCGCCATCCTCTATGACCCGTGCCGGACCGCGCACCTGCACGATGGCGTAATTCCAGGTCGGCACGACCTTGCCGGTTTCCAGCTTGGTGCGGTACCAGGACGGGGTGATGTAGGCATGCGGCCCCTGGAAGACGACCAGCACCGGTGCGCCGTCACGGATCTCCCGCCACTGGCCGTTGGCGCGCGCCACATGCGCCTGCAGCCGGCCCTTGCTCCCAAAGGACGGATCGAGATGAAACGGTATGGGATTGGCAACCGGACCATCGGCGCCCGAGGAGATCAGCAACCCGAGCGGATGGGCGCGGATCAGCCCGTGCTGGATATCGATGCGGTCTTCCCGGAAATGCGGCGGCTGGTACATGGCAACCCTTGGCGAAGTGTGTATCCGGCCGTGCGGGACGACGCGGCAAACGTGGCGCGATTTATCACGGTTTGGCCGTTGCCGACCAGTCATCAACCAAGGTTTTATGAAGGATCGCGACCGCTCGATAAGAGCAAATTTCAAGCCTTTGCGGGCATTCCGATGAGCCCGGAAAGGCCTTTGGCGAAGTTAGGCTTTGACAGAAACGGCCATAACGACTATGGGGACCGGCTAATAATTTCCCTATGAAACGCCGGCTTGCACGGCACTGCCGAATATCTCTTCGGCCATTCACGAGGCTATGACAGTGGCGAAAGCGGAACTTGGAACGAAGCGGACCGACCCGGACTCCGGCAAGAAATTCTACGACCTGAACCGGGACCCAGTGGTTTCTCCCTACAGTGGCAAGTCTTGGCCCCTGTCCTTCTTCGAGGAAACCGCAGCTGCCGTGAAGGAAGTTCCGGAAGAGGAAGAGGTCGCGGAAGTCGACGTTGAAAACCCAGAAGTCGAACTGGTTTCGCTGGAAGAAGCCGACGAAGCCGCGGCTGGCGACGACATCCCGGATATCGGTGACGACGACGTCGAGATCGACGGCGACGACGATGACGACGACACATTCCTGGCGCCCGACGAAGACGACGATGACGACGATATGAGCGACATCATCGGCGTTACGGGCGATGACGACGAGGTCTGATCGACCCGCTCCGGCCCGCGCAAAGAAAAGTGCGCGGGCCCTGATTTTTCGGCTTGCTATCTGAATTTACCAGACGTAATAAGCCGCCACCCCAACGAGCGAAGCGCTCCACGGGGACCCAGGCCGGCCAGACCGGACCATTTCGATGGGGCTATAGCTCAGCTGGGAGAGCGCTTGCATGGCATGCAAGAGGTCAGCGGTTCGATCCCGCTTAGCTCCACCAAATTTTCCCAAGAACAAATCATTCACAACATCGCAATTTCATCATTCCGCCAACCGCGATCATCGCAGGCGGACCGGATCTCGCCTGATCAATCCTCGAATTCGGCATTCATCGCATCTGCCAGTTGTCGCATCAGGCGTACGAGATTGGCGACGTCCTCTTCTGCCCATGTGCTGAAGATTGCCCGGCCAATTTTCTCCCGGGCCAGGTCGACTTGGTCGGTCATTGCCTTGCCGGCAGCGGTGATCGTGGCTTGTCTCGATCGGCGGTCGGAAGGGTTCTCCTTGCGGTCGGCCAGCCCGAGGCTCTCAAGCTTGGCAACCTGGCGACTGACGGTGGTGTAGTCCCGTCCTACCCGGTCGGCCAATTCGATGACACCTATGGGTCCCAGCCTCTCGATCATGACGAGCAGTGGGAAAAGAGCGCGATCAAGCGAGATTCCTGCCTTTTTGACCATGGCCTCGTCCCGCTGAGGACGGTTCATCACGCTGACAATATCGAGCAGCGCGCCGTGGAGTTCGCGGAGAACTTTTCCATTAAGTGTATTATGCACGTTTTTATTTGACATCGTAGCAATCCCTCTGATACATGCATAATACACGCAATTGAGTGCCGATGACAAATCGTTTTGCCGCCTGCGCTAAACAGGGTTCACCAATGCGCGCTATCTCGTGGGAAAATGACCCGGCGTCTTCAGCGACGCCGAAATCGGGAAGCCCCCCGGGCGCCGCACTCGGCGTTGGGCCGCGGCCCTCAGTGCTTATCCGGCCGAGATAGCCCCGGCACAATCAAAGGACAAAATCTATGAAAGCCGCGATCGTTACAGCTTCCGGGCAACCGCCCATCCTGACAGACATTCCGGAACCCGTTGCCTCCGCAGGCGAAGTCCGCGTCAAAGTCACTGCCTCGGCCGTCAGCCAGGTTACCAAGAGCCGGGCATCCGGGCATCACTACAGTGCTGTCGGCCAGTTTCCCTTCGGCGTGGGCATTGACGGTGTGGGGACTTTGGATGACGGGCAACGTGTCTATTTCGTGCTGCCGCGTCCCCCTGTCGGCGCGATGGCTGATGTGGCCGTCATTGCCGCCAATCAATGCATCCCGCTTGCCGATGATCTTGATGACTTGACCGCTGCAGCAATCGCCAATCCGGGCATGTCGTCATGGGCGGCCTACAGCGAACGCGCAAGATTGCAACCCGGCGAAACGGTGCTGGTCAACGGCGCAGCCGGGACATCCGGGCGGCTGGCGATCCAGATCGCCAAGCATCTCGGCGCCCGAAAGGTCATCGCCACAGGCCGTGGAAACAAGGACAGCCTGCGCGAACTGGAAGCGCTCGGTGCCGATGTCATCATTCCACTCAGCGGTGATCAGGAAGCATTAAAGGAGAGCCTGAGACAGGAGCTTCGCTCCGGCGTGGACGTCGTTATCGACTACCTCTGGGGGAAGAGCGCGGAAGCGATTCTGTCTACAAAGGCGGAAACCAGCCCGGCGCCAATGCGGTTTGTCCAGGTCGGTTCAATCGCGGGTTCGGATATCGATCTTTCCGCATCGATCCTGCGGTCGTCCGCAATCGACCTGATGGGCAGCGGGATCGGCAGCGTGCCCCCCAAGCGCTTCCTGCACGTCCTCGGCGAAGTCTTGAAAGCAGCGGCTGGAGGCAGGTTCCAGGTCGCGTTCAAGCCCGTTCCCTTCTCTGAATTCGACGAGGCATATCCGCTGGACGAAAGCACTTGCCGCACGGTATTTACGATGTCCGGCTCCGGCTGAAGTGTAGCTCGCCGGTTGGATTGAAAAGATCAGAGGCCCATCGGCACCCAGAACTTAAACACTAGGGAGCGACGTCGAATGAATGCTTTGTCTAAGCCCACATGCCGCGTTGTCCGACCGGAAACCACCTATGCCGGCAAGCAGGGATTGGAGTATTTTGAAGGGATTGCCGCCGAGACGGTCGGCTCGACCCGGATCTGCATGCATCTGCTGACTATTCCGGCGGGCGGACGGGCCAAGGCACATCTGCACGCCGAGCACGAGACGGCGATCTACGCACTTTCCGGCGAGACGCAGTGCTGGTTTGGCGAACAGTTGGAACAGCATGTTGTGGTGCGACAGGGCGAGATGTTTTACATCCCCGCAGGCGTCCCGCATCTGCCCGCCAATCTGAGCGATACGGCAGCGACGGTTGTCATAGCCCGAACCGATCCGAATGAGAAAGAAAGCGTCGTCCTGCTGCCGCATCTTGAGGACTTTGTCCCGCGCTAGGCGATCCAGACATGGTGCTCGACTTGGCCGGCATGAGCTCACTCGGAGCAGAACAAAGAAGAGGCTGACGAATCCGGGGGGTGTCGTCAGCCTCGAGCGAAGAGATACGGCTCTTGCGCTTTTTTTCGCCTGTGTGGGGCAGAGGCGAGACACTCGAATGCCATGCTAAAATGAGCCGAAGCTGACGAATGAGCATTTCGCGCGCTGGTTGGCGCCCGATAGCCGGCATATGGCTTCACGTTTGCTTGATCCTGCATATTCGCGGAATGGGCTGTTCTGCCGCGTCGGCTGTATGTGCATCAGCCGCGGAAAAGCGACAGCAGTCTCTGCGGTGCCTGATTGGCTATGGACAGCGACTGCACGGCCAACTGCTGCTGGGTTTGCTGTGCCGCCAGTTTGGATGATTCGGTTTCCATATCCGCATCGACAAGCCGACCAACGCCCCGGTCGATACTGTCCATCAATGAGTTTTCGAAATCGGACTGGACGCCGATCGACGATTGCAGCGAACCGAGCAGTGCAGCGGCGGCCGTCACCCTGTTCTGCATCGCATCGAGGCCGCTGATATAATAGTCGACATCGGCCCCGGCGGTGGTGATGTCGATATCGGTGAAATTGAAGTCGATTGCACCGGCGGTGTGCTTCTGTGGCGCAGACACAGTCATGCCGACACCGGCCGTCGGATACCGGGCCTTGTCGCCTGACAGCGTCACCGACCCGCCGCTCGCGGTTGCCAGAAGTCCCTTCTGCTGGCCGGCAGCACCAAGCACAGCCGCCATGTCGTCTGCCGTAGAAACGATCCCGTTGGCAGACGTGCCGAGCGCTGCATCGACGGTGGCGCGGTCGACGCTGATGGTCTGCTGCGAACTGCCGTCTATTGCGAAACTGAAAGAGAACGACTGGCCTTCCGGAACTGCAAAGCGACTTCCGAAACTGAAATCGACCTGCGGATAAACATTTTGCACAGACGCCGTTGGCGCACTCTCCAGGCCCAGGCCCGACCCTCCACTGAGAGTGGATACCAGATTGCTGGTGGACACGCTGGAGCCCGCAAGGCCCGTTGCATGCCGTGTGGCGATTTCAAAGCTCGTGGTTCCGCCCCCAGAGGAGGCCGGTGCGCCGGCCAGCTGGAATGCCTTGTTGAGCACCGCCGCCATGTCCTGTCCGGTCGCGATCTTGCCGTTTGCCACAGCGCCAAGGGCAGCCGTGACGACACTTCTATCGATCGTGATCGAGTAGCTGTTGCCGGCAGACGCGTCGCTGGCATCGAGCGTGAGGTCGAAGGAAACGGCATCGCTGGCGCCGAATGTTTGCGCGCCGGTGAAATTGAAGTCCTGATGGCCGGCCACCGCGCCGATGCTGCCGCCGGAAAAGCTGCCAAGGGTGGCAAGGCCCAGCGCGTCGCTGTCGCTTTGCAGCAACCCGCCGCCACCTGTGTTGAAGAGGATGGTCTTCGTCATGTCGATGTCGCTATCGCTGATGGACACCGTGCCGTCGGCGGAACGAACGAAGGCTGCCGGAACCGATGTCGTTACCGAATTGGTGGTTTTAAGGTTTGCCGCCTGGCTATAGCTCAGCATGTTGACGCCGTTGAAGCTGGCGCTGGTGGCGACGCTTGCGACCTGCTGCTTCAACTGATCGAGTTCATCCTGGACTTTGCTCTTGTCAACGCTGCCTTCCTTGGCCGTCACGAGCTTTGCCTTGAATGCGGAAAGCGTATCGAGCACCGACGTCATCCCGGCATAGGCAGTGTCGACGGTGGCAGATGCCACGCCGAGCGCATCGGCCACGGCAGACGTCGCACCCCGGTCCGAACGCATGGTGGTGGCAACGGACCAATAGGTGGCATTGTCGGATGCGGAAGCGACTTTCAAACCGGAGGAGACACGCTTCTCCGTTGAGGTCAGCTGTTGCGTAACGCTCCCCAGCGTCCGCAAAGCCGCCATCGCAGACAGGTTCGTCTTGATCGACGACATACAACCCCCAGGTATCGAACCGAAAAATCAATAGTTTTAGAAAAAGGGAGCATCATGCAGCCATAAGATGCAGAATCGCCAATTTGTGTTAACTTCCAATGAAGTACGGGGAAACTGGATGATATAGCCGATGCGACTGCCACCCGAGGGCACATCGCCCCTTTTGTCGGCCTACAGGCCGCCACCGGTGGCCAGACAGGACGCATCCAGCCTGTAGGCATAGATCGTCTTGCCGCGATAGTTGCCCGTCTGCGGTTGCCAGGTCGCCGCCGGCGCCTGGGGTCCGGTCGGACAAGCGTTCGGATGAGTGGATACGAAGAGCACGGAACCGTGCAGGGACTTCGGCACCGGGAACTTCTGATCGTAATAACTCTGCGGCGCATCAGGGTCGCCGCTGGCGTAGATGCTATATCCCCGCGCCCGCAACGTATAGAACATGTCGGCAAGAATATCCCTGTCGTCGCTGACGATATCCCTTAGTCCAAGCGTTCGGGCGAGTGCGGCAGCATCGTTGCTGACCTTGCTGCGGCCGAGATAGCGATCCAGCACAATAGAAGCACCGCTCTCGCTGACGGGTATGGCAAACACTGGCGCCGTTGCCACCAGGCAGGATACCGTCCCGTTCAGCAGCAACGACCATTTGAGGCCCTGCGGCCAGACGCGCCGCAGGGTCCAGACGGCGAGCAGCGTGCCGGCGACATAGGCCGTGGCCGCCCAGTTGGCATAGGCCTTGGCAAGGGTCGCCTGCAGGGAGATCAGTGCTATGATCGGCAGGGACAGCCAGACCAGCATCTGCTCGCGCCACTCGCCTCCCCGCCTCAGCACCCGGTAGCCGGCGATGAGGATCGCCGCAAACACGATCGGTCCAACCACGCCGAACTGGGCACCGAAAAATTCCAGCCCGCCCGACAGGTGCGGATTGAGCCGTCCCCAGTGGGCAATATTCTCGGTATGCTTGACGGTGACCATCCGGTTTTCGAGGTTCCACCAGATGTTTGGCAGGCAGCCGGCACTGGCCACAGCCACAGCGATCCAGGCGTCGCGCCACGCGATGCGCGCCTTTGGGACGCACGCAATTGCGATCAGGCCACCCGGCAACAGAAACAGGATCGCGTATTTCGACAGGAAGGCGCCTGCAACGGCAAGGCCAAGCGCAACGGCAATCGTCACGGATCGCCTGCCGGTCAGCACCACGTAGGCCGCAAGAGCGACCGCGAGGAAAAACAGCAGCGGCACATCCGTCGAGAAGAACACCGACGACAGCGCCACACCCGGCAGTGTGATGTAGGTGACGCCGGCCCAGACAGCGATCTCCCTGTCGAACAGCCGCAATGCGACCTGCATCAGCGCCAGCCCGGTTGCGAGATGCAGCAGCGGCCCGCAGATCCTGATCCAGAAGATGCTACTCGAGCCGGAAATCTCCAACATCGCTCTGAGGATCCAGGCGATCATCGGCGGCTTCGAATAATAGCCGAAGTCGAGGCTCTGCGACCACAGCCAGTACTGTGCCTCGTCGACGAATAGATCCGTCGTATCGAATGAAAGGGTCACGATCCGCCACAAGGTAAGTGCGACCATGACAAGAAGGGCGGAATAGACCGATAAAGACGGAATCGAGAACGGCGCTGCGTGCGCTACGGTCCAATCCGCCGGTAGAGCAACGTCATTCCCGGCGGCACGATCGACCGTCCGGTCGGCATAGTCAGAAGGCACGCCACGACCGGTCGCCAACCGGAGAATGTGAGAAAACATAGAGTAAACCGCTGGAGATTGCTGCTGCCGACCTTATTAGCAATCCAATGTTACAACCAGACGGCAAAACGTCCAGCAGCATGTGAATTCAGCCGCCTTCCCTGACGTCCAGATGATGCTCGAGATCCTTCCAGCTGCGGTCCATGGCGAAGCTGGCTGACAGATATGGAACGCCGATATGTCCGAACAGCACGGACAACTGCCATTCCGCAACATCCTCGGGAACACCCGCGACCTCGTAGCTGTAGATCAGCGAAAACAGGCCGGTTCTGTCGGCGCCGGACATGCAATGCACCAGGATCGGCCTTGAGGCTGTCTTCATGATGTCGATCAGGGCAACGGCCTTGTCCACTCTCAGGATTTTCGTCGCCGACATGCCGAAATCGATATGCTGCACCCCGAGACGCCGGGCGACGGCCGTCTCCTCCCGGTACCATGGCTGGTCGTTGCTACCGCGAAGATTGACGATCGTCTTTATGCCGTACTGGTGAACATAGCTCTCAAGTTGCGCACCCGAGGGCTGCGCGGAGCGGTACAACTGGCCGGGGATCACCGTATGGAAATTTCCCGTTGCCTGCAGCAAGGCGAGATGTCCGCCGAAAAACAGGAGACCAACTAGAAAACAGGCAACCGCATGGCGCATTATTTTACGAATACGTCCGAGAATTGCCATTCTTTCCCCGATGCTATTCTTTTACTGCACCTTTCCGCAGCCTAGCCGTCGAATCCAACAAGAGATTAAAGATAATACGAAGCTTTTATGTCATTGCTGCGCCTGCATGCTTGACTGTCGTCTACGGCACCTCGGCTAAACTGCGACATGAATAATCCATGCTCATGCCGCACGGATCGGTTATCGATAGGTCTGCGGGTCGGGCCGGGGCATCCATGACCGAATCGCTATCAACAACCTCACGGAGGACCGACTGATGACGCCTGCCCGCTTCAACGAGTGTCTGCTGCATATCCGCTGGACACCCATCAACCTGGCAAGTGCCCTGCAATGCGACCTGTCCTGGGTCGAAGCGCTGGAGGTTGGCGCCGTCGAGGTACCCGCGGCTCTCGGAGAATGGCTCGAGACGCTCGCCCGCTGCCATGAGGCAAACGAAACACCGAAAGCCTTTCGCGGTCGCGGCCAGGATTGACGTCTGCAGGTATCCTGACGCGGAAACAGCAAAACCGTTAAACGGCTGAAACTAATTTAGCGCGATGGTCGTATCCCTATAGGCCTTTGGTCGGGCCCGAGGCCGTCGCCTGCACACCGCAAGGTCGAAGGTGGCGGCCTCACTTTACAGCTAAACCCCTCAAGGCAAACTCCGCATCACGCGCCTTCGTCCGGCTCAAGGGAGAGAGGCGCATACCGTCGATGGCTTTCCGGTTGCATATGCATTACGCATGGTCTTTCGAGGGGGAAATCATGAAGCTCTTTGCCGCAACGCTGTTGTTCTCGACCGTGCTGACGCTGCCGGTCGGCGCGCAGTCTTCCATCTCGACCGACCGCGGCCAGCTCATCGAGAGCTACCGGGCCTTTATCAGCGCCGTCGACATCATCAATTCGAACGGTGACCGCCTCTCCGAGCCGTGGCAGATTATCCGCCAGGATCGGGCCAATTATCACCACTTTCATCTGATGGACGCGGACGACGAAACCGATACCTTTTTCGCCAGCCCCGCCAATCGCCAGCTCATGGAGGCGATGCTGGCCGATGGCGAGATCGAAGGCGACGCGGCCGAACGGATCATTGCCGGCGATGTCCATATCAAGGTCGATATCTACGGCCATGGCACAACGGGCAAACGCATAGACGTGCACGTCGAGGACTGACCGGCGATCCCCAGTTCTCAGCGCCGCGTCCGCAATTTCTTCTGGCCTCCCAACCATGGCCGGAATAGCATGCACCATCCGTAGCCGCAGAAACGCCATGACCCTCTATCGACGCCGCCTGATCAAGATACGCCGGAAGACGACGGGCCTTGCGCTCGTCGGCCTGATTTCCTTCATCGCCGGTATGACGGATGCCGTCGGCCTTGTGCTGAGCGGCGACTTCGTCTCGTTCATGACCGGCAATACAACCAGGGCGGCCATCGCTCTAGGCAATGGCCAAACCCGGCATGGTCTCGTGCTTCTGGCGGCAATCCTGATTTTCGTCGGCGGTAACGCGCTCGGCGTCGTGCTCGCCCATGCCGCCAGCCGGCCGGCCTTCGTCGTTCTCGGGTGGGTCAGCGTCCTCTTGTCGCTCGCCTCCACCTTCGCATCCCCGTCCAACGTCGTGACGCAATTCTATCTCGTGGTGCTGGCGATGGGCATGATCAATGCGACGGTCGAACATGTCGAGGGGCTGCCGATCGGCCTGACCTATGTCACCGGTGCGCTGTCGCGTTTCGGTCGCGGCATCGGCCGCCTGATGGTCGGCGACAGGGATTTCGCGTGGACGATACAGATCGTCCCCTGGATCGGAATGCTGGCCGGCGCCGTCGTCGGCGCGTTGCTGGTGCATCAATTTGCAGCCAAGGCCCTGTTGTTCGTGGCTGTCATGGCGCTTATCGCCGCCTTTGTGACACTCATCATCCCTCCTGCCCTGCAGCACCGCTATCGGCAGCGCGTCGCCCGCCAGGCCCTGGCTGCGGGACGGGCGCCCTAACAGGGCTTTTTCACACAGTAAAATCTGTTAGGAAGGCGCGTCGCTGCCGGAGTGCCTGCATGTTCGTGATTTCCAAACTCGTCTGGATCCTGTGCCAGCCTCTGTCGCTCGCCTTCTTTTTCGGCCTCTTGGCGCTGCTTGCAGCACTCCTCCGGCGCCATCGACTGGGCATCGTCTCCTCCGCGCTGTCGGTATCGATCCTTTTCGTCACGCTGTTCACCTCGGCCGGCTCGGTACTGATCGAGACCCTTGAAGACCGCTTCCCCCGCCCCGTCGCCGATCCCGCCACACTCGAATGCATGATCGTCCTCGGCGGCGGATTTGCTACCGAGGTCACCACCGGTCGAGGCGGCTACGATCTCAATGCAGCCGGCGATCGATTCGTCGAGGCGCTCCGGTTGGCGATGAAATATCCCCGCTCGCGCGTTCTGATCTCCGGCGGCGACGGCACCATCACCGGCCATCTCGAAGGCGATGCGATCATAGGCGAGCGGATGTTTACAGCCTTCGGCATCGACAAAGCCCGCCTCATCGAGGACCGCAGCTCGCGGACAACCTACGAAAACGCCGTCAACACCAGGGCGCTGCTGGCCAGCAACGGTCTCAGCAATTGCCTGCTGATCACCTCCGGCTTCCACATGCCGCGCGCAATGGGGATTTTCCGCAAACTCGACATCCCGGTCGTCCCCTGGCCGGTGGACTATCGCTCGGGCGGCAAAGACACACTGGGGCTCGACGCAACCCAGCCATCGCTCAACAGCGAGCTCCTCGGCATTGCCGGACGCGAGTGGATCGGCCTTGCCGGCTACTATCTCACAGGCCGTACCTCCGCCCTCTATCCGGCGCCCTGAGCGCGGAGGTATTCATCGCTTCCAACCTGCTTCGACGCGAAGTGGCCGCTCAGAACGGCCAGTTCTTCGAACCGACGACGCGCTTTTGTGGTGTAGGCTTTGCCGAAACGGTTCTGACGACGCGTTTTGGCTTCTTGGGCACGAAGGTTTTGAAGTCGTTCAAGCCCGGAAAGCGATCTGCATATTCGCGCTTGAGTGCGGCAACCTTGGTGAAATCCTTGCTTCTGCTCGCAAGAACCGCCTCGCCGATGACACCCCCCTCCGTCGGCTCCCACTCGACAGACTGCGCGAAAAGCGGTTGTGCTTCCTTCGTGCCCTTGTCTTTCAGCAGTTTCCAACCGAGCGCCTGCGCGCCAAGGGCAGACTTGGCGGCGAAGACATGGTCCTTGAAGGTCGCAATGTCCTTTTCATTGAGTTGCAGCTTGGAATCCTTGTCGGTCAGTTCACCCGCAACGATCTCGATATATTCCTTGCGTATGTCGTCCGACTTGTCCGCAAAGCGCGATGCCAGGGCCAATGCATCCTGAACCTTGTCCAGGTTTCGCAAGGTCAGGATGACGCCTTCGACATTTTTCATGTCGGGGCCGTAACGCGTGCCGGCAACAAACCAGGCATTGGCTGCCTGCCACTGCTGCTGGCTGTAATAATACCATCCGAACAGGCCCGCATCGGCCGCGGATTTTGCAGACTGGACATAAGCGCCGAAAGCCTGAAGCTCGCTTTCCGTCGGGCTCTGCGCCAGATGATCGCCGCTGGCAAACAATCCCATTTCCTTGCGTAGATTGTCGAAGGTGAAGTTGGCAAACTCGGATGTCCCGTCAGGCCCGATGCGTGCGAACGCCATCAGCGAGTTGGCGCCCGCAGGCGGCAGGAGAGCGCTTGCCTTCTGCATGGTGGCCAGCCGTTCCGGTGCTCCGTCGCACTCGGTCAGGATATACTTGTAGAGGTCGAAGGAACGGGCCATGTCGCCGGTTTTTGCGAGCGCCTCGCCAACCTGCCACATCGTGTTCATTTCGCTGCACGCCAGCAGCTGCGGCTGCTGCTGCGCCGTGGCGACGACCTGGGCCCAGTTGCCCTGCTGGTAGATGCGGTCGATCAGCTTGCGCGTTTCGCCGATCGCCAGCTTGGTCATCAGGTCGTTAGACGGCTTCCATTCCGGATTGCTGCCGGCCAGGCGCGCAATTTCGGCTCGCATGCCGGTGAAATTGCCGGCTCCGTACATATCCCACAAAGGCTGTTCGTTGACGGTCGTCGTTTGTGCACTGAAGAGGTCTTCGGACGCCTCCCAGGTTGGGTAAAGCCCTTTCAGCCGGCGTAGCTCTGCGCCGAGCCGCTTCAGGTCGCGGGTCTTGGCATAGTAGCGCAGCGCCGTGTCATCGACCTTGATCTCCGAGGATCCGGGCTGGGGTCCGGAAACGGTCACGTCTTTTGGAGTACCGGCGACCGATGGGCTACCGACAGGAAACTGCTGCGGCACGGGCGTCCTGACCACCGGGGCAGCCGCTGGCGATGCAGCGCCGGAGGCTGGCGTAAACGGATTTTGACCCGGCTCGACATTGACGATAACCGCCTGCGACTGCTGCGGTTTTGCATCAGGCAGGATGACGGGTTGTACGATTGGCTTCGTCGCCGGAGCCGGCGTAACCGTGTTGGAAACGGCATCCGGCATCACTACAGTTGCGCTTTGTGCCGCTGGGACGACGCTGTTGACCCAGCCAGCCCCGAGGTCCTCGGCGCTTGTGGTCGAGACGTGAGCGAAGTTCGGAAGCAGCAAGAATGCGCAACTGCAAAGCAGGACTGTTGTCATTGAAGATCGGGCAGACATCTTGGATACCTTTCTGCAAGTGCGATGAGACTGAGGAGATGCAAGGTCGATGGATAGTAATCGGTCGGCTGAAAAGCGGCGGCATGTACGGCCGTCTTCTCAGCGCCGAGGCTGCAAGCGACGAGGTCGACGACAGCGCGATATCCAGGATCGGGCAACACGGCGACAGGATCCGCCGTGTCAAGGTCGATGACGGCAGGCTTGCCACCGCTACGCTGCTCAAACGCAGCATTGAATTTCTCGAGAATGTCGGGGTAGTCCCTCGAGAACCAGGCCACATACATCGGCACCCGGATGGCATCCTGGCCGAATTGCGCGGCGTAGCCTGCTGCCGGTTGAGGTGTCCGCCCCTTCAGCGATATCCAGTCGGATGGCAACTCGGCGGGACCGAAACGCGCCATCCTGGTGAGTGACAGGCCGGTCGCGATCAGCTGGGTTGCTGGGAACCCCGCCGAGAGATCGCCAAGCTCCTTGATGGCCGGGTAGACCCAGTAGGAAAGATTGACGACAGGCCCATCCGGCTGTTCGTTGGCGCCGAAGCCCTTCGATCCCGGCAGAAGCGCCTTGCCAAAGCTCGTCTCAATAACCAGCCGGCTGGAGATGGCCTCGGCCACTGCCTTGGCGTCCCGGGCATAGGCTGCGTCCTGCCATTTCTGTGCAGCGCGGGCCAGCGCCCAGCCGATCAGCAGGTCTCCGTCCGTAGCGTTGTTGCCGTCCGTGACCCGTGGGGTCGCATTGGGATCCCATCGCCAGGCCGCCAATCCGTCGCCCCGGACATAGAGATTGGCCTTTGTCCAGTTCCACATGCGATCGAACATGCGGCGATCGCCCGTGGATGCGGCAATCAACATGCCGTATCCCTGCCCTTCGCTGTGGCTTACCCCGCCGGCTCGGGTATCGATCACACGGCCTTCAGGCGTGATGTAGTCGCTCCGGTAGAGAAGCCACGATCCCGTAACCAGGTCGTCCGCGATCAGCCCTTCGTCCTGTCCGTGACTGATGCCCGCCGAGCCGGCCAGGGTCCCGACAATCAACAGGGACCTGACCAGCAGTTTTGCCTTTACCATTTCGGACGCCCCAGCTTCAGCAGCAGGAATGTCGAGGCACCGAGGAGAAGTGCGGCGATGATCTGTGCAAGCGTGTATTCCAGTACGTGGTGGGAAAACCAGCCGGCAACGATCAGCCGCAGATTACCCGCATTCGCAGGCTGGGTCTGAAACAGCGCAACCTTGCTCGGCGCGATCTCGTCGATGACCTGTCCGGTCGTCGAAAATGCCTGCACGGATCCATTCAGCCGGGTCCAGGTCGACCGGTCCATGATGGCATCGACGGTTGCCGTCAGCCCCTGTTCGGATGGCGATGCGACAACAGTCCAGACGCCGGCAGCGCCCTTCATGTCTTTCTGTGCAATCAGCAAGGCGGTTTCCGCCTTGGGCTGGTAGCGGACTTCTTCCGGCTGGCCCATGGCCGAGACTTCATGGCGCAGCTTGTCGATCTGCGCCCCGACGCGATCTGTCAGGACAGTCTTGATCTGACCGACATATCCCAGCATTTGCCCGGTGACGTCGCCATCGGTGCCTGTGGCCGGCGCTGTGTCTTTGGTATCGCGGAACGAAAGAGCAGACGCGACCTCTTGCGTCGGCGCATTGATGGCCGGTCCCGGGCTTGTAATGCGGGTCGAAAGATCGAGGCCCGTCGGCGTCACAACATCGGAAGGAAGCTGGCTGAACGTCCCGAACGCCATGACATTCGGCTGATGAAGATCCGGTACCGTGGCGGTGACGTTGACCGGCAGTATGTGGCCGGACGAATAAGCCATCTTGGCCATGAACGAAGCGGCGGCACTGAGCGCGGTCGAGTTGAGGTTCGGTACATAAAGCGCGATCGGCGCACTGCCCACCCGCTCGTCGAAGGCACTGCCGGAGACCAGGGCGGCAATATCCGGATAGCGGCCGACGCGGGCGAATTGCGGAACCTCGAGGAAGCTCTTGCCGAGCACCAGCAGGCGCGGACGGTCTTCTCCCCCCTTGCCGACGGGGTCGCAGGTCACGTCGGCAGGAACGGGAAGCCGGGCTTCGAACTGGATGGTGTTCTCGCCGGGACGAAGCTTGCTGAGCGGCACCGGAAGACGCTGGTCGTCGATCAGGCCGCTGCGACTGGAACCGAGATTGATATCGGCGACCGTCTCGTCGTTTGCCCGGACGATCAGTTCCGCATCGCGCGAAAGATTTGCGGCATACTGTGCGCTCAGGTGCAGGACGAGGGAGCCATAGTCGCCGGGATAGAAATCCGACGGCATCGAAAAGTTGATCTGCTGCTTGTAGAGACGGCCCGAAAATGGTTCGGCAATCAGGCCGAGGTTACGCAAGGGCGCTGTCGAGCCCGGCGAAAGCAGGCGACCCTTGCTGTTGGCCAGCGCCCTCAGCCCCTGTGGGGTCCCGTCCGACTGACCCTTTTCCGCCTCGGCCTTGAGGATTTCAAGCGATGCATCGACATCGGCTGCGGTCCGGCCCGTGACCACGAGGGTCTGACCCTTGCCGTGTCCGGCCGGCAGCACGTTGATACCGTCCTTGAGGATTGAATCTGCCTGCTGGCCGAGAATTTCGGCAACGGTGCCCCGGGTTCCGACGACGACGCCGATGCTGCGGTCATCCGCCGCCTGCTGGCCGATCGATACCGCAGGACGGTCGAAATTGCCGATGATCGTCAAGGCTTCGATCGCCGTGATGGTGCGATTGTAGTCGGTACCGGTTGCGCCGGGGGCGATCGAGCCCTGGATGGCGGTGCGACCATCGATCATGCCGCCGCGGGCGATCAGATCCGGCATCGTGTCGCCCATCAGCCTGCCGCCTTCGGAAAATACAAATCCGCTGCGCTCTGGATCGATCTGCGTCCACAATTCGTAAGTTGCATCGATCGAGCAATCGACGCGGTGCTTCTGGTCCACAAGGATGGAGACGGCATTGTAGCCTGGCTGGATGACGCCGTTCGGCACCTTCATCTCGACGCGATACGGTGCGCCTGACTGCAGCTTGATGGAACCGACATCCTGGTCGTTGACGAAAACGCGCATGGAGGAGTTTTCCGGCGCAGCGGAAATTGCCGTCTGCATCCAGAGAACAAGTTTCGCAGAGCCTGCGATTTCCGAGGGAAGCGCATAGAACGGATATTCGTTGCTGGTGCTTTCCCCGTTGAAGAACATCCCGCGGCGGTCGGCGCCAATGCGGCGAAGGTTACGGTCGTCGGTTTCAACGGACATCTTGTCCGAGGAATGGGCGGCAGGTGCGGTGCCCAGCGAAAAAGCCTGTTGCGAATGGGCGAGCGAGGCGTCGCAAACCACGGCGAACGCAGCGCCGGCAAGGGCGAGCTTGTAACGAGCGAGGGAGTTCATTTCGCACCTTCCTTGAGGTTTGTTTCGACGAAAGATTTGGCCACGTTGTTGTTGGCGGGAGCTTTGTCCTGCGACGGCTGGCGACGGGCCCCTGCCGAACCGCCGACCATCGCCCATCCGAGAGCCTTGATCGGGCTGGTCACTGCCCAGCGCATCAGCACGGCCGTTGCGACGATGATGTTGCGTCGTTTTTGTCTGCTCGACCGGTTCGCACGTACATCGCTGAGATCGCTGAGGATCAATTCTGCGATGACCGGGTAGTGGTGCGGTTCCGGATCGAATTTCAGCGTCAGAACCTGCTGGTCGAGCGCCGGCTGGGCGGCGACGGTGATCGGCATGGATATGACGATCATGCCTGAACTTGGCTTGACCACCGAAAGCCTGCCGTAGTCGCCCTTGCGCATGGCCTGGGCGACGCCCTTCGGCAAGGTGACAGTGGCGCCGGCAGACGAGGCCTTGTTGACAACGCCGTGGATGGTGGCCTGGGCAAAGGTCAGTTCGACGTTGACCTTGGACGGCAGTTCGATGCCGGAAACATCGTTGCGACGTTCGGTGATGACGCCAAGCGCAGCACCGGCAATGATGAGATTGAGCAGGTTCCACGCGCCGACGATCAGCAGCAGATTGCCGATTTCAGGCTCGGTATTGTAGCGATAGGCGGAGAAGGCGAGCGTACCGGCGAGGATGGCGAAGATCACGAAATAGGGCAGCGAAAGTTCGGAAAGGCGCTCGCCCGTCGTGTTCTGGCCCTTTGCCGTCACGTTGAAGGTTGGCCTGCGCGGATGGAGCACGACGCCGACGATGGCACGGAAAAGATAGACCGACTGCAGATATTCATAGAGTTCGGAAATCCAGGGCCAGCGAACGCTGCCGTAGAGATAATTGCGAATCAGTTCGCTGACGATGAGATAGGTGATCGTGTGGGCGATGAAGTCCTCGGATGAGGCAACGAAGATCTTCATGTTGAGCAGAATGAAGAGCAGCGGTGCGATGACGAAGACTGCGCGGACAAAGGGAAAGAACCAGAAGAGGGCACTGGACAGGTAGCAGATGCGCTGGGCGAAGCTCAGTCCGCTTTTCAGCAGCGGGTTCTTCAGCAGCAGGATCTGGACCATGCCACTGCACCACCGGGTGCGCTGTCCAATAAAGCTGGAGAAGGTTTCGGGCTGGAGGCCGGACACCAGCGGCTTGTCCACATAGACGCTGTTCCAACCACGCGAATGCAATTCGAGCGCGGTCTCGCAGTCTTCCGTGATGGTGATACCGGAGAAGCCGCCGACTTCTTCCAGGGCTTCGCGACGAAGAACCGCCGCCGAACCGCAGAAAAACGAGGCATTCCAGCGATCGAGGCCCTTCTGGATCTTTCCGTAGAACATCTCGTTCTCGGAAGGCATCGTCTTGAAGGTATTGAGATTGTGCTCGACCGGATCGGGGTTCGAGAAGAAGTGCGGCGTCTGCACCAGGAACAGGTTCTCGTCTTTGGCGAAATAGCCAACGGTCTCGAGCAGGAAATTACGTTCCGGCGCATGATCGGCGTCGAAGACGACGATCAGTTCGCCATGGGTGTTCATTAGTCCGGCGTTCAGGTTGCCGGCCTTGGCATGGACGTTTTCAGCGCGCGTCATGTAGGTCACGCCGAGATCGGCACAGAGATCCTTGAGCATGGCGGCTCTGACTTTCGCAGCCTCGGCGACATCGGCATTGTCGGAAAACCGCTTCTGTTCAGTGCCACCATCGTCAAGCAGGAAAACCTTCAGCTTGTCCTGCGGATAATACATGGCTTTTGCAGCCGAGAGCGTCAGCGCCAGGATATCGCTGCTCTCGTTGTAGGAGGGCACGAAGACGTCGACGCTCGGGGCATCCTCGTCGCTCAGCCGTGGCGCATCTTCGCGCTCCAATGGATCAGAAATAACAAAGAGGCTGATAGCGAGCATAACGACGCAGTACATCTCGGCGAGATAAAGTATAATTGCCGGAAAGAAAGAGTACAGATCATCTATGGAGGGAAGTGTACTTGTCGTACGCCAGTATGCGTACCTCAAAATGACGATTGAACCCAAAGCCAAGAAAATGTGGCGCCAGATCCCATCCAGCTTCAAAAGGCTGATGACCAAGAGAACAACAATGATGCTCACAGAAAGAAAAAGCTGCACCGAGTTACCCAACGGCTGGGTAATAAGGAATGCAGCAAACAATGCACTCAGCATCCATAGAAAAAATGTCGCAATCTTACTCATTACGCCGCCTCATATGTTAACAAGTTGTTTGTGTTAACAAATGATTGACCAGAATAATCGATCCTTCAACAGGAAATTATCGATTAAAAATTATAGCGATTTTTACTAAAATACCGCATTAGAATATGCGTCGCATAAACCGCCATAAAAAATGAAATTTTACTAATTTAGGCGTATTTTTGGATGAAAATTTTTAATTGGAAGCCACTTTCTCGATAATGCTATTTTATAAAAGTAGTTAATTCCAATGGTTGTTTTGGCTCAAAATCACACGAAAAAAGATAGTTGCAGCACAATAGTTTTTCCCGCGCCCAGCAGAACCAAATTTATCACTGAGATCAGCTATGAATTGCGGCTCAAAATGACTGCCTTTCTACTAATCTTTTGCCGCTTTAATAAGCATTTATATTTTTAGAATAGGCCCATTAAACAACCGCTCATATATCCGGACTCTGCCATCCAAGAGTTAAACAAGCACCAATGATCCTGGCTCACCTCCAAGTCCGGAGTTATTTCGTAAGGCAAATATAAAAATTTTAGGATCGGCACGCTTCTTTTGATTGGGGCAATCGCTCGAAAATAAAACGGCCCAACGCCATCCCTACCGCTTTAGCGTTCATCTCTCGGCATCAAAAAGGCAGCGTCACATGTCTGCTCTTCTTCTCAAAAAGCAGTTGAACATATCGAACTACGATGACGATATCAGCCTTGCTTTCTTGCCCGTCGCCGCCGGCTTTGCAGCCTCGCATTCCTGTGATCAAAGACCCGCTCCGGCAGTAAACAGAAAGTATCGTCTTCACGGCCTGAGGTTTCGTCCTTGACGGCTTATCAAGGACACAGCAGAGACTTTAAGGTTAATCGACCCTGTATGTTCGTAAGTTAAAATAAACTTATTCTTCATTTTAGTCATCTAGAAGGTTCTTAAATAATTTTACGAATTATGGCGCAAGCGACGGGTCGTTATCATGAAAAATATCTCGATTATTGGAAAATTCCTGTCCATCATGGCGTTGTTTGGCGTCTTTGCCATCGGGGTGGCGAGTTATGCTGCCTTCCAGATCAAGGCAACCGATACGGCCTACAGTAATCTTCTGGATCACGAGACAATTGCTGCGCTGTACTCCGCTCGCGCAAACAGAGCCCTGCAGGGCTCACGCGCTGCAATCGGCGACTTGCTGATAGCCCGGTCGGATGAAGCCAACGCGAAGGCTTCGAAGGAATTCCAGACCCAACATGATAATTTTATCAAATACATGGATCTGGCGATCGCAGCCCTGCCTTCATACAAGGACGCGCCGTCCCTCAAGGCGGATAGCCTGGCGTTGATCGATAACACCTGCGGCAACACGGTTGCTCTCGCCAAGAAATCGACGACGGCGGACGATATTTCGGCAAGCCAGGAAGTATTCCTGAAGGAATGCCAGCCAGGTTTCGCAACCTTGTTGCCGCGTTTCACGCAAATGGTGGACACGATCTCTGCTGCAAGCAGCCAGAACAGCGACGACCTCACCGTGTCGTCCAATCACACGGCAGTTCTCACCATCGTCGGTGTTGTCGGCGGACTTCTGGTTGTCCTTACGATTGGCTTCTTTGCAATCCGTTCGTGGCTTGTGATGCCGATCCGGGGCCTCGCCGAGACGATGGGGACGCTCGCCGGTGGCGATCTGTCTGCGAACGTTGCCGGTACCGAGCGCCGTGACGAAGTCGGAACGATGGCTAAGGCCGTTCAGGTCTTCAAGGACAACGGTCTGCGCAGCCTCCAGCTGGAGCAGGAAGCAGCCACTGTCCGTAACACAAGCGAAGCCGAACGTGCCCGCACTGCAGAGGCGGACCAGAGGCGTGCGAGCGAGATGGCTCAGGCTACGTCCGGTCTTGGCGAAGGCTTGCAGCATCTCTCCAGCGGCGACCTCACCTTCCAGCTCAACGAACCGTTTGCGGCTGCCTTCGAAGGCTTGCGGTCGGACTTCAACAACACGGTCGAACGCCTCCGCGAGACACTTTCGTCCGTGAGCCAAGCAACCGGCTCGATCGACAGCGGTTCCCGCGAGCTTAGCCAGAGTGCCAACGATCTTTCCAAGCGGACCGAGCAGCAGGCTGCGGCCCTTGAAGAAACTGCAGCAGCCCTCGACCAGATCACCACCAATGTCGCGAATTCCTCCAAGCGCGCCGAAGAAGCCCGCTCGGTGGCAATCGAGGCCAACCAGTCAGCCCGTCAATCCGGAGAGGTTGTCTCCAATGCTGTCGATGCCATGCAGCGGATCGAGCAATCCTCCACCCAGATCTCAAACATCATCGGCGTCATCGACGAAATTGCCTTCCAGACAAACCTTCTCGCCCTGAATGCAGGCGTCGAGGCCGCACGTGCCGGCGAGGCC
The DNA here is from genome assembly GCF_007000305.1 of Rhizobium sp. rho-13.1. Taxonomy (NCBI): domain Bacteria; kingdom Pseudomonadati; phylum Pseudomonadota; class Alphaproteobacteria; order Hyphomicrobiales; family Rhizobiaceae; genus Rhizobium; species Rhizobium sp. rho-13.1. Next base: position 99,242 of record NZ_SCFL01000014.1, read on the forward strand.
GGCAAGGGTTTTGCTGTTGTCGCGCAGGAAGTGCGTGAACTGGCTCAACGCTCAGCGCAGGCAGCAAAGGAAATCAAGGGTCTGATCCGCAATTCGGCAACCGAAGTCGAAAGCGGCGTCAAACTGGTGACCGCCACTGGCGAAGCCCTCAAGATCATCGAAGGCCAGGTCATTTCGATCAACACCCAACTCGACGCTATCGCAACGTCCTCGCGGGAACAGTCGATCGGACTTGCCGAAGTCAACACGGCCGTCAACCAGATGGACCAGGTTACCCAGCAAAACGCGGCGATGGTCGAGGAAGCCACGGCGGCCAGCGTCTCGCTAGCAGACGAGTCCGACAAGCTTCGCCAGTTGATCAGCCAGTTCCAGCTCGGACGCAGCGCTCCATCCACGACAAGCACCAAAAGCAGAATCACCAGCCATGCTCCAACCCCGATCCACGCAGGGCAGAAGCCTGTGGCCTCCCCGGCAAGGCGCATGGTAGGCCAGGTCGCAAAAGCTTTCGGCCTCAACACCGCCGCCAAAGCCGAAAGCTGGGAAGAGTTCTGAGCCCAAACGTAAGAGCATGTCAGCCACTCCGAAGGGCCCGTATCACCGATACGGGCCCTTCGCGTTTCATCTCTCCACCCGCGCCACCATAAAGGCGTCGTGTTACGGTGCGCAAAAGCCGCTTTGATCGCAGTCACGGCAGCCTTGGGCTGCTTTCGTCTTGTTGGGGTGCGGGAAGATCTCTCCCTCGAGCGCGTCACTCGACGACAGCAATGCGCGGCATTCAGGTTGCAGTCGAATGCCTGCCGCCTTCAGCCAAGCCGATCCACGCGACAGTCACGACGATGGTAGAATAAATACGGACTGGTGATGAGGGCCCCAAGCCAGAAACGGCTCTGCCGGCGATGCTCGGCCGGCGGGACTGCTAGTTGGGCACCGCGGCAAATAACGACATGGCGAGCCAGAAGCCCGGGAAGGACCGAAGCGAGGTTGAGATAGCCGAGGCGCGGCATCGCCTGCAGTTATCACCATAACGTCGAGAGACCTGGTGGTGCCGCGAGCAGTGAAGCAAGTGTCCTGCCGATGTTTGCAGGTTTAGGTTTTTCGAGCGGAACGCTCTCAGGGTGGCATCGGCAGCGGCGGTTAACCGGGCATGAGCAGGGTCAATCGGTTTCAAGCCCGGCTTTGCCTGAGGCGTGCCGCTGGTTAACTCGGTCACCCAAGCTCCGGATGCGCTTTGGCGCTGCATGTAGCGGAAGTGGGCGCAGAGCTCACCACTTGAAATGCTATTCACCCGGCTGAAGAACTTTTGATGACGGGCGAGTGTCGGCCATCTACTTCGAAGAATGCAGCACGGATCGTGCAAGGAATTGTTCCCCGATAACCTCTGGGCAAGCTCGCCCGGCCTCGATAGCCGGGCGACTGCCTGGGGTTACGATGCCAGGGCGAAGGGTTGGTGGCCGTGGGAGCGTTGGGTGCGGAAGCGGCCGATCATGTTGGCGAGATTTTCCGTTTCCTGGCTCAGGCCTTGGGCTGCGGCGGTCGTTTCTTCCACCATGGCGGCGTTTTGCTGGGTGACCTTGTCCATCTGGTCCGCTGCGGCAGAAACTTCGCGGAGGCTGGAGGCCTGTTCGCGTGCGCTCGTCGCAATTTCACCCACGGTTCCGCTCATCGCGACGACCTGCTGGACGATTTCCCGAAGCGAAACGCCGGACTGGCTGACGAGATTGACACCCGTGGCCACCTGCGTCGACGAGGCGGAAATCAAAGTCTTGATCTCCTTTGCAGCGCTGGCGGAGCGTTGGGCGAGCTCGCGGACTTCCTGTGCGACGACAGCAAAGCCCTTGCCGGCCTCACCGGCGCGCGCTGCCTCGACACCGGCGTTCAGCGCAAGCAGGTTGGTCTGGAAGGCGATTTCGTCGATAACGCTGATGATATTGCCGATCTTCGACGAGGAAGCCTGGATTTCCGTCATGGCCTCGATGGCGCTTGCGACGATCTCGCCACCCTTCTCGGCGTTGATACGGGCGGTCGCAACTGTCGTCTGTGCAAGGCTTGCACCCTCCGCAGTTCCGTTCACGCCACGCGTCACGTCTCCGAGTGCAGCAACGGTCTCCTCGAGCGAGGCTGCCTGTTGCTCTGTTCGCCGTGCGAGATCATTCGAGGCCGTGGAGATTTCGCTCAGTCCGGAGCGGATCGTGCTGACGGCATGGATGACCGACTGGATTGCCTCTGCAAGAGATGCGACGGAGTTGTTGAAATGGTCGCGGATCGTCTCGTAGCGGGCATCCACCGCGCCGACGCGGACAGTCAGATCGCCTTGCGACAGCGCGTCGAGCCCGGCCGAAATCTGCTGGAAAGCGTGCTCCATGGAGCGTGCGTCCGACAGACGCTCGGATTCCTGACGGAGCCTTTCGTCTTCCGCTGCAATGCGGCTGCGCTCGGCGTTTGCTTCCGCGATCAGCTTGGCGCGGCCGGTCTCCTGGAAGATTTTCAGCGATCGCGCCATGGCGCCTAGCTCGTGCTGGTATTCCGTGCCTTCGACGGCGATGGTATCGTCGCCGCGTGCCAGCCTCTCCATGGCAAGCGCCATGCTGCGCACTGCCGCAGAGATGAGGCGGCCGATGGCGTAGGAGAGAACCAACCCAACGAGAATGAGCATCGCGCTGATGACCAGCGTCTTCGTCGTGGCGGATTGCACGGTGCTTTCCACCGAGCCGTCCAGCGCCGTTTGCGAGTTGGTGATCGTTGACTGCAGGCTTTTGAAACCACTGGCAATTTTCGGAGCAAGGACATCGAGCTCGCTTTGCCGGATCGCGTTGCTTGCGAGCAGTACATCCTTCACGTCGCCGAGACGGGCGGTGTAGTTTTGCATAAGGCGGGCTGCCCCGGCGATGCGCTTTTGCTGCAATTCGTTGGGCGCGATTTTTCCGAGCGCCGTATTGCGGTCGACCGCCTCCTTCAGCGCAGCCTGTGCACTTTCATAGGCCTGGAGATCGTCGGCGTGGACGAAGCGTTCGGAGAAATAGAGGCTTCGGTTGAATGCCTCCAGAGCGTCGCCCGCCAGATGAAGGGTGCTGACGTCACCCTGTCTCCACGCGCTGCGCATCACGTCGTTCAGCGCTATGCTCGTCCATGGTCCGAACTGGGTGACTTTGCCGATCAGCGCGTCTCGCTTGGTGTGGAGTGCGACGATCTTTTCGAAGGCCTGGCTGTAGGTGCCGATCTCCGCGCGGATCTCGACCATCTGCTGCTGCAGTTCCTGGTTGCCGGACAGACGCGGGTCGTCAAGCGAAAATGCCTTCACGCCTTCCTTGAAAGACTGGACGACGTCGGCGCTGGGATTAGTACGGAAGCTTTCTGCGGCCAGCTGGATTTCGTGCAGCCTGTTGCTGTAGTCCGAGACCGCGACGCTCTGTCCGGCGGTGGCGCGGTAGGAAGTGAACATCGAAGCGAGACCGCTCATGCCGTTGATCGCGCTCAGCGACAATACGCTCATCAGCAGGATAAGAGGCAGGAAGCCAACGGTAATTTGGGTCCGGATACCCAATTTTTTCCAGATTTTCATGTGATTGATCCTTGGCTCTCTTACTGGCTCTTAGGCAGATATTTGGCGACGTTGTCGGCGGTCACGAGTTCGAACGGGATGTAGATTGTCTTCGGCACGCTCTCGCCCTTTATCAGTTTCAGCGCCGCGTCCACCGATCCTGAACCCTGCCCTGCCGCGTTTTGCAGGATCGTAACGTCCAGATCACCGCGCACGATGGCGGCCAGTGCGTCATCGGTGGCATCGACCCCGGCGACCACCACTTTGTTCATCGGCACGTTGGCCTTCTTCAAGGCCTTGATTGCTCCCAGAGCCATCTCGTCGTTGTTCGCAATCACCGCATCGAACTTGACGCCGGCAGTCAGCCATTCCTGCATTTGAAATTCGGCAAGCTGCGGCGACCAGTTTGCGGCCTGCCGCTCGACGACATGGATCTGCTTGCAGTCATCCGTCGCCAGCACTTCGGCAACATCTTCCGTCCGCTTGCGAGCAGCCGCATGGAACAGCTCCCCCATCAGGATGACCACATTGCCCTTGCCATGCAGTTGCCGGCACACTTCCTTTGTCTGGAGCGTGCCGGAATCTTTCTCGTCCGAGGCGACGAGGGTCTGCTTCTCCGGGAGTTCGGCGAGGTTGGCTGGCTCGTTGTTGACGTAGACCAGCGGAATTTTTGCATCGCTGGCGATCTTGGAAAGTTCGGCACCCATGTCACCGTCAGCGGGACCGACGATCAACGCGTCGACCTTGTCCGCGACGAATTTTTTGACGGTTTCCATCTGCTTTGCGGCATCGCCACCGGCGCTTTCCATCGTGATCTTGACCCCGGGGATCTTTGCACCGTGATCGGTGATGCCGGCGGCAAGCGCAGTCTGGAACTTGTCCATATTGGCCATGGAGACACCGATGGTCTCAGCCGAGGCGGCACTGGAATAGAGACAAGCTATAGTTAGGATGAGGCGAATTTTACACATGTGAATCACCAGTTGCGACGTTCTTTTCCGCACACTGGTTCAAATTATTTAAGTAAATGTTGATTTCAATTTTTAACGAACTTGAAACTTATGTTATAAAAATAACAAACGACTTCGTGGTTGTAGTTTCATGATAAAAGTCAATTTTTGAAGAGAATTATTACCATGAAGAATTATAAAAATTACAAATTATACGCCTCCATAGACTCATTACTGAATACATAAAGACGGATACTAACTATCTCTTACAGTAAGCATCAGGAAAGGCGTCAAATCATCTGCAAAATTTGGGGCGCCTTCGTGTTTCGGCGCCTATATCTACAACAAAAGAGATCCGGCGCATAACGCAGACCGGATTGCGGCGCTCACACCAGGCTGCCGCATTCCACTCCTGAAACGGTATAGTCTGCGGCAGGCACCCGGGGCGATCATCGTTTGAGGTTGGCCTTGGCGAGGTCCACGAGCTGGTTCGCTCTTCCGTCCAGCACGGCTGCCATCATGAAGAGACCAAAATTGAAGGCCTCGCCGAACGTCGTCTTCGGTGGCATCACAAGCTCCTGCCGGGCGCTGACCACGTCGACGAGCACCGGACCGTCATGGGCCAGCGCCTCCCGCAACGCTGCTTCGAGATCCAGCGGCCTCTCCACCCGGATACCCTTTATGCCCATGGCTTCAGCCATCGCCGCAAAGTTGGGGTTCTTGAGGTCACAGCCTACATCGAGGAACCCGCCCGCCTTCATTTCCATCTCGACAAAGCCGAGCGTACCGTTGTTGAGGACGATGACTTTGACAGGCAGCTGCATCTGGGTAAGGGTGATGAAGTCGCCCATCATCATGGTGAAGCCGCCATCCCCCGACATCGAGATGACCTGGCGTTCTGGGAAAGCTGACTGGGCACCGATGGAATGCAGCAGGGCGTTTGCCATCGAGCCGTGGTTGAAGGAGCCGACCAGCCGGCGCTTGCCGTTCATCTTGAGATAGCGAGCCGTCCAGGCAATCGGGGTTCCCACGTCGCAGGTGAAAATGGCGTCTTCAGCCGCCAGTTCGCTGACCAACCGCGTCAGATATTGCGGATGGATTGTGCCGCTTTCCGGATCTGGCACCGCCAGCGCATCGAGCTCCTTGCGCGCCTTCGCGTAGTGGGCAAGCGCATTGTCGAGAAAGCGGCGGTCGGTCTTTTCCGTCAGATGGGGCATCAGCAGCCTCAAGGTCGACGCGACATCGCCCAGTATGCCGACATCCAGCCTGCAGCGGTTGCCCAGCGCTTCCGGCCGGACATCGACCTGCGCGATCAGCGCCTTTTCGGGATAGAACTGACGGTAGGGGAAATCGGTGCCGAGCAGAAGCAATGCATCGCACTCCTTCATCGCAGCGTAGCCCGAGGAGAAGCCGACGAGGCCGGTCATGCCGACATCGTAGGGGTTGTCATACTCCAGATATTCCTTGCCCCGGAGCGAGTGGATGATCGGAGCTTTCAGCCGGGCTGCAAGCTCGACGACCTCGTCATGCAGCCCGGCGCACCCCGCGCCGCACATCAAAGCCACCTTTTTCGAGGAATTCAGGATTTCCACGAGCTTGGCGACCTCCGACGCGTCGGGGATCACCTTCGGCATCTTCGGCGTGAGCCACGCCGGCACGACTGCCTTGGTCTGCTTCAGGGCGACGTCCCCCGGAATGACGACGACTGCCACGCCTTTCCTGCCAACCGCCACCCTCATCGCCCGGGCAAGGATCTGCGGAAGCTGGTCGGGATTCGATACCAGCTCAACATAGTGGCTGCATTCCTTGAACAGATGCTCGGGATGCGTTGCCTGGAAGTAATCGATACCGATTTCCGAGCTCGGGATATGCGCTGCAATTGCGAGCACCGGCACCCCGCTGCGGTGGCAGTCGAAAAGGCCGTTTATGAGGTGCAAGTTGCCGGGGCCGCAGCTGCCTGCGCAAACGGCGAGTTCGCCGGTCAGATGCGCCTCGGCACCGGCTGCGAATGCAGCACCTTCCTCATGACGGACGTGCACCCAGTCGATCGTCTTCAGGCGCCTGAGAGAATCGGTAAAGCCGTTCAGGGAATCGCCGACAACGCCGTAGATGCGCTTCACCCCCTGCTGCTGGAGGGCCTCTGCGATGTAATCGGCCACCGTTCTTGACATCGAACTCTCCTGTCTGGTTTCAAAATAACCTAGGCGGGTTCCGCTGGACGGCAAGGCAGCTCGCACGCGCGTAAAACGCATATCGGGGATGCATTATAGCCAGGAACCCCAAGCTCAGGCTTGCCCGGGCTGCGGCCGGCAAGTCGGTCAGAAGAAAGCGCCGGCCGTTTGGGGCGAGCCTTCGAGCGCATGCCCCATGAATTCCAGCGCGCCTTTCAGCGTATCGCGACGGATCGGGCCGCCGAGGCAGACGCGAACGGCTTCCTCGGCCGGACCGTCGACGGTGAATGCATCGCTGGCAACGACGCCGATGCCGGACGAGCGCATATGTGTCCCGAACGTCGAACGTGTCCATCCCCCGATGAGCGGAAGCCATATGTTGAAACTGATGGGATCGCTCTTGTAGCTCCCAGGCGGCAGGAGTTCCGCGACAAGCGCCTGGCGGGCTGCGGCCTCGCTGCGGATGAAGCGAAGGATGCTGTCGGCTGTCCCGTCCTCGATCCAGCGTGTGGCAAGGGCGGCAGACAACGGCGACGCCATGACGCTTGCGGCACGCATGGCACTGGCGAAGGGCCAGGCAGCCTTGGTATCGGGCACGACGACATAGGCAAGACGAAGGCCGGCGCCGATGCACTTTGCCAATCCGCCGATATGCCATGTGAGATCCGGCGCCATGGCGGCAAGGGGTGCCGGACTGTGCAGGGGAATGAACCCGTAGGCATCGTCCTCGACGATCGGGACATGGTATTTGCGAGCAACCGCGCAGATTTCCTCCCGACGCTTCTCGGGGATGGTCAGCGTCATCGGATTTTGCAGCGTGGGATTGAGATACAGCGCCTTCGGCTTGCCGGTCTTGCAGACCTCAGCGAATGCGGCAGGAATAATGCCCAGCTCGTCCATTGGCAGGCCGACCAGATTGAGGCGCAGCTGGGCTGCGATCGAACGCATGCCGGGATAGGTGATGTTTTCCGAAAGCACCGTTTCGCCCGACTTGGCGAGAAGCCCGAAAATCGCCAGAAGAGCCGGATGTGCTCCGGGCGTTACGAAGATTCGCTCCTGGGACGGCACAAGACCGCGCCGACTAAGCCAAGACGCCGCCGCTTCCTTGTCGATCCCGGCACCTCCGAAACCTTGATAGCGCAACAGCGGGATCAGGTTGGTGGCAACAGCGGAAAGCCCTTCCTGCATGCGGGCGAGAAGAGCCGGATCTTCCGGCTCCGGCGGCATGTTCATCGAGAAATCGACGACGGATGTGCGCCGGCTATCGAGCGCGGCATCGGCGATGAACCCGCGCCGTTCTTTTTCCCGTCCACCCGTCACAAAGGTCCCGCGTCCCACATGGGTTGTGACAAGACCGCGCTTCTGCGCCTCGACATAACCGCGCGCCACCGTCGTGAAATCCATGGAAAGCTGTTTTGCGAGTTCGCGTTGCGGAGGCAGCCTGTCGCCGACCAGAAGCTTGCCGCTCCTCAGATCCATTTCGATGACGTCGGCGATCACCATATAGCGGGGACCGTTGCTGCGGGAGAGATCTGGAAGCCAGGTTTTCATGGATGCTCGTCGTATTGCATGATTGACTGCAGATTGTTGCTTTCCCTATCCGCCGTGTCAACCACACCAGCCACGTAAAAATGTAATTATATCGCACGTAGGCCCTTCCAGTCTCGCGCCCGCGACGCCTCAAGCTTTTAGTGACTGTATATTGACTGCACCAAAAGTAGTTCGATAAGCACGGATTTTTGGCAGACGATTGCCTTGGATATGACGAGGCAATCGCTCGGATTGACAAGTTGACTGGTTTATTGACTGCAATTTTGGCCCTTTTGAACGTATATTAGGCATAAAGCGTACTGGCACGTCCTTTGCAAATGAAAGATGGCGCCCATCGCAGGGCCGACGTCAAAACAGGAGCCAAACATGCCAGCAATCACAGCACCGGCCCACGCCGACGGAGACTTTTTCGTCGATTACGAAGAGAAGGTTTTTGAGGACATCCAGGCCAACGAGGGCGAAAAAGCGCTCGTCACCTTCCACACCGTCGCCTTCGAAGGGTCCATCGGCCTCGTCAACCTGCTGCAGGCCAAACGCCTGAAGCGCAAGGGCTACGACACGTCCATTCTGCTCTACGGCCCGGGCGTGACGCTCGGCATCCAGCGCGGCTTCCCCAAGCTCGGCGCCGAAGCTTTTCCGGGGCACCTCAATTTCAATAACCAGATCAAGGGCTTCCTCGAGGAAGGCGGCAAGGTCTATGCCTGCCGTTTCGCGCTGCAGGCCCTTTATGGCCACGGAGAGCCGGCACTGATCCCGGGGATCACGCCCATCAGTCCGCTGGATGTGCTCGACCTGATGTTGATCCACCGGCGCGCCGGCGCGGTCATTCTCGACACCTGGACGCTCTGACCCAGCAAGCGCTGCCGATCTCGGCAGTCCATCCCGGGAGGCGGATCGCCTTCGCCTCCTTCCCTCAATCCAAGGAATTCGTCATGGAGAAAAGCAGAACTGTCCGGGCAGCAGCCGCGCAGATTGCACCGGACCTGACCTCGCGGGACAAGACGCTCGCCCGCGTGCTGGAAACGATCCGCGATGCCGCCTCGAAGGGCGCCGAACTGATCGTCTTTCCCGAGACGTTCGTCCCTTGGTATCCCTATTTTTCCTTCGTCCTACCGCCAGTCCTGTCCGGTCGTGAGCATATCCGGCTCTACGAGGAAGCCGTTACGGTTCCGAGCCCCGCAACGGATGCGGTTGCCTCGGCCGCGCGCGAGCACGGCATCGTCGTCGCTCTCGGCGTCAACGAGCGGGATCGGGGCACGCTCTACAATACGCAGCTGGTGTTCGACGCAGATGGCACCCTCATTCTGAAGAGACGCAAGATCACCCCGACCTTCCACGAGCGGATGATATGGGGACAAGGCGATGGGTCCGGCCTGAAGGTCGTGGACAGCAGCATCGGTCGTGTTGGCGCGCTGGCCTGCTGGGAGCATTACAATCCGCTCGCCCGCTACGCGCTGATGGCCCAGCACGAGGAAATTCACATCGCGCAATTTCCGGGTTCCATGGTCGGCCCGATCTTTGCCGACCAGATGGAGGTGACCATCCGTCACCACGCGCTGGAAAGCGGCTGTTTCGTCGTGAATTCCACCGGCTGGCTGTCAGACGAACAGATCGCCTCGATCACACCGGACGAAGGTCTGCAGAAAGCACTGCGCGGTGGCTGCATGACGGCGATTATATCACCCGAGGGCAAGCACCTCGCTCCGCCGATTACGGAGGGTGAAGGCATCCTGATTGCCGATCTCGACATGAGCCTGATCGTCAAGCGCAAGCGAATGATGGACTCGGTCGGTCACTACGCGCGCCCCGAGCTGCTGCATCTGGTGATCGACGATCGGCCCGCTTCCCCCATGGTCACCTCATATCTTTCTCTCGAAACCGCACCGGCAAGGAGCACGATCGATGAACACCACACCTCAGCTTTCGACGGAAACCCTGATCAACGAGCTGCAGTCGTTCGGCGCCAGGCTGGTTGATCCGAAGGCCGGTCACGAAAGCCGTCGCGGTGGCGCCGGTCCTTCCGACCATAAGGCGCTGACGATCGACGGAATGACGGTGATGGTCCCCGTGCACACCGCGCCGGCGTTCGAAAGCCCCTATCTCGTGGAAAAGCCGGATGAGACCGGAAACAGCCGCATCAGTCGCGATGGCGTTGTCATCGGCGAGGTGTCCTTTCCGCTGCGTCCACGTTTCTACGATTTGTCGACGGCAGACGGCGTCCCCTACTCGCAGATCGCCGTACTTCATGGACGCGACGTGCTGGCGACAACCGTGCTGCAGACCTGCATTCGCTACCAGAGCCGGACGAAAACCTGTCAGTTCTGCGCCATTGGCCAGTCACTCGCGGCAGGCCGCACCGTCGCCCACAAGACCCCGGCGCAACTGGCCGAGGTCGCAAGGGCCGCCGTCGAGCTCGATGGCGTCAAGCACATGGTGATGACGACCGGCACGCCGAAAGGCGACGACCGCGGTGCTGCGGTGCTTGCGGAAAGCGCCCGCGCCATCAAGGCCGCAGTCGATATTCCGATCCAGGCTCAATGCGAACCGCCGGAAGACGACATCTGGTTTTCGCGCATGAAGGACGCCGGCGTCGATGCGCTCGGCATGCATCTGGAAGTCGTCACACCCGAGCTACGGGCTCGGATCATGCCCGGCAAGGCGCAGGTCAGCATCGGGAAATACATGGCTTCGTTCAAGGCAGCGGTCGATGTCTTCGGGCGCGGCCAGGTCTCGACCTATATCCTGGCGGGCCTCGGCGACACGCGCGAAGCGATCCTCGATATCTGCAGGGAGCTCGTGGCGATCGGTGTCTATCCCTTTGTCGTGCCCTTCGTGCCGATCTCCGGAACGCCGCTCGAAAGCCACCCTGCCCCGAAACCGGAATTCATGCATTCGATCCTCGGGCCGCTGTCGAAGATGCTCGTCGAAACCGGCCTAAAGGCGGTCGACATCAAGGCTGGCTGCGGCAAGTGCGGCGCCTGCTCCGCTCTTTCGACCTATGAAAGGATGCTGACCAGATGATGATCGAACCGTTTGCACCCTTCCGCACCGGTGAATTCCAGGTGAAGTTCGCGACATCCGACTGGGAGCGCCGCCAGGCCCATGCCCTTCGCCGCGACGTCTTCTGCCGTGAGCAGAAACTCTTCGATGGCGACGATCGCGATGAGATCGACAATCACGCCATCTCCATCGTCGCCCTGTCGATGCTCGGCATAGCTGCCGACCGGCTCGTAGGGTCGGTGCGAATCCATCAGGCAGAACCGGGCCTCTGGTGGGGCTCGCGACTTGCCGTGCATGAAGATTTCCGCAGGATCGGCGCGCTGGGCGCAACGTTGATCAAGCTCGCCGTATCCTCCGCCAACGCCATGGGCTGCCACACGTTTCTCGCCAACGTGCAGATCCAGAACGGCCTGCTCTTCCGCCGCCTGCACTGGGATGTCGTCGAGGAGTTCGAAATTTACGGAAAACCGCATCTGCGCATGAAAGCGGACCTCACTTACTATCCGCCTTGCACGACGCCAAAGGCCGGTTTCGTCGCTCTTGCAAAGAGGGCCGCGTGACGATGCCAGCCATCGATCTCAAGGCAATCGCCGAGACACTAGGGGCCAGCAAAGGCATCGCTGCCAAGCACGATATCGACGCCATCACAGCGGCTCTCGGCGTCAAGACGCAATCCGTCCCGGTTGGCGACGACTGCGCGGCCTTGCCGGATGGTAACGAATACCTGCTGTTTGCCATCGAGGGCTTCATGAACGCTTTCGTCGCTGCCGATCCGTGGTTTGCAGGATGGTGCGGCGTCATGGTCAATATATCGGATATCGCCGCAATGGGTGGGCGGCCAGTCGCGGTCGTCGATGCCATCTGGGCAGATGGAGAGGCCGGCGCGGCCCCGGTTCTCGCTGGCATGCGCGCAGCGGCGGAAGCCTACGGCGTGCCGATCGTCGGCGGCCACACCAATATCCGCACCGATCGCAGCCAGCTATCCGTCGCCATCCTCGGCAGGGCAAAACGGCTTCTGACCAGTTTCGATGCAAGACCCGGCGATGTGCTGGTGGCCGCCATCGATCATCGCGGCCGCTATCGCTTGCCTTTCGACAACTGGGAGGCCGCAACCGAAGCGCCTCCGGAACGGCTGCGCGGCGACCTCGAAATCATGGCGCGGATCGCGGAAGCTGGTCTTTGCCTTGCCGCCAAGGACATCAGCCAGGGCGGTATCGTCGGCACGGCTATCATGCTGGCGGAATGTTCCGGCATTGGTATCGACATCGACGTGTCAGCGATCCGCCTGCCCGATGGCATCATCCTCGAGCGTTGGCTGGCAACCTTCCCCAGCTACGGATACCTGCTTTCGGTCGCGCCGGAGAACCTCGGTGCCGTGCTCGCCCTTTTCTCCGCCCGCAGCATCACAGCCGACGCCATCGGCACGGTGACAGCGGCAACTACGGTGACGATCACCGATGGCAGCGAGCGGATCGTCATCCGCGATTACGCCGAAACGCCCCTGATGCAACTTCGGCCTGGCGAGGTTGCGGCATGACCCGGCCTTTGCGCATCGCCATGCTGACGCACTCCACCAACCCGCGCGGAGGTGTAGTCCATGCCATGCAGCTATCCGAGGCATTGACGGCGACGGGGCACGAGGTCGTGCTCCACGCACCCGATACGAAAGGCACCGGCTTTTTCCGCCCAACCGCCTGCGAGACAGCAGGCTTTAAAGTCCAACCCGCCGCAACAGACATGACGGCCATGGTCGAGCAGCGCATCGAGGATTACGTCAGCTATTTCGAACGAGCGGGCGCGGGAGAATTTGACATTTTCCACGCGCATGACGGCATTTCCGGAAATGCCCTGGTGACGCTCAAGGCGCGCGGCATGATCCCCGCCTTTGTCCGCACGGTCCATCATATCGACCAGTTCGCCGATCCGCGTCTCATGGCGCTGCAGGACCGCTCGATCACCAGCGCCAATGCCTTTTTCGCAGTCAGCGCCCTCTGGCAGACAGCCTTGCAGACACAACACGGCATCACGTCCACCGTCGTCGGAAACGGGGTCGATACCCAACGCTTCGCCCCGGCCTGGAGTGGCGAGCAGGCAGCACTGCACGATCGTATCGGCCTGCAGCCCGGCCCCGTTTTCCTCAGCATTGGCGGCATCGAGGCGCGCAAGAACACGATCGGAATCCTCGATGCCTTCCGTCAGTTGCGCGCCGTCAAGCCCGATGCGCAACTTGTCATCGCCGGCGGCGTCTCCCTGCTGGACCACAGCGCCTACCATGAGGAATTCCACTCTCACCTGCGCAGCCTGCACGACGATGCCTCTGCCGTGCATATCATCGGCGCGGTGTCCGACGACGACATGCCGAACCTCTATCGGCTCGCCGATGCCCTGGTGTTCCCGTCGCTCAAGGAGGGATTCGGGCTCGTCGTGCTGGAGGCGATGGCCAGCGGCACGCCTGCAATCGTCCCCTCCATTGCGCCGTTTACCGAATATCTCTGCAGCGAAGACGCCATCTGGTGCGACCCCCACCATTCCGCCTCCATCGCCGAGGCCATGGCACTGTCGCTGGTGCCGAAGATCCGCGACCGCATCATCGCCCGTGGACTGGAAGTGGCCGGCAGGTTCTCCTGGCGCCGCGTCGCCGAAGCCCACCTTTCCACCTATGCAACTTTGAAGGAGGCAGCAAATGCCTGAAATGCGCTTCGTGATCACCTGGCCCGATGGCACAGACGAGACCTGCTATTCGCCGTCGCTGATCATCCGTGATTTCCTTGCCGAGGGCGAAAGCTATCCGGTGGCTGATTTTGTCGAGCGCAGTCGCAAGGCACTGACCATCGCCAGCGATCGAGTCGAGGCGAAGTATGGGTTCGCCTGCTCGGCAGCAAACGACCAGCTCGCCCGCATCGAAAGCGCAGCCGAACCTTTCCTTGCCGGCGAGGATGCCCGCATCCGCTGCAAAAGCTTCATCCTGTGAAAGGACATCCGATGACCCGGTCCCTCAACACCCATTACAGCACCGTCGTCGTCGGTGGCGGACAGGCCGGCCTTTCCGCCAGCCACTACCTCAAGAAGCACGGCATAGACCACGTCGTCTTCGAGGCGAAAACAGTCGCCCACAAATGGCAGAACGAGCGCTGGGATGCCTTTTGCCTTGTCACGCCGAACTGGCAATGCCAGCTTCCGGACCATCCCTATGACGGCCCCGATCCTCACGGTTTCATGGTCAAGGACGAGATCCTCGCCTATCTCGAGCGCTTCGTGAAAAAGGTGGATGCCCCCGTCCTCGAAGGCACACGCGTCACGGCGCTCGAAAAGACCGGCGACGTTTTCCGCCTCGAAACGTCTGCCGGCAATGTCACCGCCGACAGCGTCGTGCTTGCAACAAGCCTCTACAGCCGGCCGTTCGTGCCGCGCGCCGCAGAGCGACTTCCCGCGACCATCACTCAGGTCCATACGGCAGATTATCGCAATGCCGCGCAACTTCCCGAGGGCGCCGTCATCGTCGTCGGCTCCGGCCAGTCCGGTTGCCAGATCGCCGAAGACCTGCATCTCGCCGGCCGCAAGGTCCACATGGTTACTGGCAATGCGCCACGCTGCGCCCGCTTCTATCGCGGCCGCGACGTCGTCGACTGGCTGGCCGATATCGGCCAATACGACATCACTATTGCTCATGACGGGATGACGAAGAAGAAGCACGATACAAATCACTATCTGACAGGCCGGGATGGCGGACGCGACATCGACCTGCGCAAGTTCGCCCTCGAAGGAATGTCGCTTTACGGGCGGATGACCGGCGTCTCGGACGGAAAAATGCTGTTCGAGCCGAACCTAAAGGCCAACCTCGACAACGCCGACCGCGTCTACAATGGCATCAACGCCCTCATTGATCGCCACATCGCTGAAAAGCGCATCGAAGCCCCGGACGGCAGCCCTTATGTTCCCCTGTGGGAGCCCGACGCCGAGCCAGGAGAACTCGATCTCGAGGCCGAGGGCGTCACCTGCGTCATCTGGGCGACGGGATTTACTCCCGACTGGTCCTATGTCGGCCTGCCGTTCTTCGACGGCACGGGCTATCCCGTACAGCAACGCGGCGTCACGGGTATCGCCGGCGTCTACGTTCTAGGCCTTCCCTGGCTCTGGACCTGGGGCTCCGGCCGCTTCCTCGCCGTCGGCCGCGATGCCGAATATGTCGTCGGCCACCTCGCAAGGCATCTCGATCGGGCCGGCAGTCCGTTGAAGCAAGCAGCGAGTGGCTGACCGATGAACATTGCCTTGCGGACGCCCGGGCTCGGGGAGCGCTCTCCGCGTGACCTCGTGGACCGCGCGCTCGATCCTTATCTCCTGATCGGCATGCCACATCTGACGCCATACGGCCTGTCGGAAACATGGCTGATGAAAGAACTGGGGCATCGCCACTGGCTGATGCTGGCGCGCGAACTGGACATGGAGAATGCCGATTTCCGAACAGCCGAAGGAAACGAAGCCTACGCCGCCATTTGCGCCACCTCGCTGAAAGCCGAGGGGTTCGGCGACGTGAAGGCAAACGACATCCTGACGATACGCTCAAAGCTGTCAGCAGTCTCGATGACGCAGACGTCCACGACCCACGAACTCTCCGTCAAGGGCAGACACATCGGAAACGCCGAACTGATTTCCACGTTCGTGCATCGGCGAACCGAGGGCTGCAATCGCTCCATCGCCCGTGTCGCGGTCAGCAAACCCAGACCGGAGATCTACAAACCCAGCCAGCTTTCAAAAACTGCCACCGATCTTCGTAACCGCCGGTTCGACCAACACTGGGGCCTGCCCGTCATCGCCGCGAAACCGCTGCAGACGTTCGGCTTCACGCCCAGCCCGTCACAGGAATTCAACGGAGCAGGCCTATTCTATTTCGCAGAATTCCAGGCCATGGCCGAGCGCGCACTCGAGACTTTCATTCCAGACAAGCCGCCAACCACCCACCGCGAGGTTTTCTTTCTACGAAACATAGAGACAAACGAAACCGTCTTTTTCGACCTCCTCTGCTGCAACGCCCAAACTGAAACCTTTTACGGTCAACTCCGCCGAACGACAGGAAAAGTCATCGCCACGATGTTCATAAGATGTAACGAAGTAGCCTGAACGCCAAACGGCCCGCGTTCGTTATGACGCGGGCCTAGTGATATCGCCGTCATGCATGCAGTGAGAGATTTGGGTTGCGAATACCGGATCCCCACGGGCAACAAAGCGCGAAGCGCTGATATGGTGGCCGACGCCCGAACGCGGAGCGGCCCGCTGTCATTATGACGCGGGCTTGGTGGTGCTGTGCTGGTGCATTGATGTTTGATTGGGATTTGGTTGCGGGGGCAGGATTTGAACCTGCGGCCTTCAGGTTATGAGCC
>NZ_SCFL01000015.1:0-111636 GCF_007000305.1 Rhizobium sp. rho-13.1
AATGCAGAATCATCTTTCCCGCCCTACGTCATCTCAAAATGAGGGGATGCCTGAGGTCACACATACCTCGTTGATCGAGGCGGATGACGAAGCGACCGCTGCGGCAAAAGTTTACGGGGAAATGTGCAAAAGTGAAACGCTGACCTTCAATGTGAAGGCCGATGAGAACCCCGGCACGAAAGTAATTGTTCCGACCTGCGGTGGGACCGATCCGAGTTTCGTCCGTCCGGGTATTTCTACGTCATCGTCAACCGCAACGCAGACCCTTGCGATCACATCCCCTGCTCCCGCCAAGGGACCGATAAATATCCCCGTTGGTCAGAGCGGGGCGGCATTTCGATCGACAAGCACATTGCTATGCGCCGGTACTGGCATTGCCGCGGCTCTCTACCTTGTCGCTCACTATTTGACCTGACCGGGGGAGCGACGAACCGACAAGCTTAAGCGGCAATAAACTCGATCGAATAGTGTGAGTTTATCGCTTGAAGCGACCCCAATCCGGTGGAAGCTCCCCCCACGGAACTCTTTGGGCCGTGATGAGGACGTAAACTACATCGTACTTCCCTATTTGACTTCCGACGATGAAGCGGGAACCAGAGCTTTGGAAATCGGCTCGATCCAACGGTCATTGACGATGTGGTAGTCGTAGGCGCTGAAACTGCTTTCGAACTGCCAGTAGCTCCAAGCAAAGTGATCGGCTTCCGCCGTGCGGGCAACCGTGGAAGACTAAGAGCACCATCGTCACCATCAATCGCAATTTTGCTGAATGGAATGGCGTCTGCAGCGCGACACTGCGGGTTTCACAAAGTCCCGGACAGGGATTTCAGTCAGTCGCGGACAGAAGCGACAGTGGATTCTAGATTGAATCTCGTGAGCGCCGATCTGGCAATTTGTTCTTAACACCTAGGCCGCCATACCCATCCACTCTCATGTTCGCGAACGAATACCCGACCTGTGCATTCCAGGATGATGAGACCGAACGTCTTCATTAAGCCGCGGATCTGATTGCTGAGCTGGGTCGAGATGCTGAGGAGCTGATTGCGAGCGGCCACCAGATAACTTAGAGTTGGACGCGTTTCTTCAATAGGCTTCAATTGTTGATGGCTAACATCGTCTTCTGCGGCATCAGGCGCAAGGACAAAGCCCTTTGAACACACCGACCATATCGTCAATTTGCCAAAACAATCATTGGTACGATATTCTGTCGTTGGTTAGAAAAATAGAATTTTATTGCGCTTTAGCGGGCTGAAGCATCGATTGTCGATCCTTGACAGAGAGCCCCGTCTTTCGCATGCTTGGGGAAGGCTCTGAACCGACAGATTTGGATCGAAATATGCTTTACCCCTCCAACGATCCAACGAAAATGATCGAAGATCTATTGCAGCCGCTCGAGCCGCGGTTGATTGAGATCCGGCGCGACATCCATGCGCATCCGGAAATCGGCTTCGACACCTTCAGGACGGCGCAGCTCGTCGCGGACGAGTTGCGGGCCCTCGGACTTGATCCCAAGACAGGTGTTGGCCGAACAGGTGTGGTTGCGACCATTACCGGCGGTCGTCCCGGACCGTGCGTCATCCTGCGCGCCGACATGGATGCCCTGCCGATAGCAGAGCAGACCGGGCTTGCCTTCGCCTCGACGATCCCCGGCGCCATGCATGCGTGCGGACACGATATTCATACGGCGGCGCTGCTTGGCGCTGCGAGCGCGCTTTTAAGGATTTCGTCCGAGCTTGCCGGATCGATAAGGCTGATTTTTCAACCGGCCGAGGAAACGCAGGAGAGCGGCGCTGCCGCCATGATCGCCGATGGCGCTGCCGACGGTGCCGACCTGGCGGTGGCTTTTCACAATCGTCCGGAAACTCCAGCTGGCAAGATCGTCCTCAACAGAGGCGCCAGCACCGCATCCAGCGACGAGTTCAAGGTGATTGTCCACGGCAAGTCCGGCCATGCGGCCCGCCCGCATGCCGCCATCGACCCCATTGTCGCTGCCGCACACATGATCACCCAGTTGCAGACCCTGATTTCCCGCGAGATGGATCCTTCGACGTCGGCGGTACTGACGATCGGCCATATCCAAGGCGGCGCGACACAGAACATCATTCCCGACAGCTGCATGTTCGAGGGCACGGTTCGATGCCGGTCGCCGGAATCCCGTGACCTGGCAGAGGCCTCCTTCAGCCGGATCTGCCAGGGTGCTGCTGCCGCACTCAACGTATCCGTCGATATCGACTATGTGCGCGGCGCACCGCCGCTGATGAACGACGACCGCCTGGTGGATCGTGCCACGGAAGCGCTCGGAATGCAGTTTGGCGTTCTGCCACTTGTAGAGCAGGGTTCCAGCTTCGGCGCAGAGGACTTTTCCTACTTTTCGGAACGCCTTCCGTCCATCCAGATCTTCATCGGTTCCGGCCAGCCCGGCCGTGACGACCGTGTTCACAATTCCGATTATCAGCCCGACGAATCCTGCATCAAGCAGAGCGCCATCGCCTTGACGCGCGTGGCTGTCGAGCTACTCACCTGACACCCATTCCATACCCTCCTACATATCCGGGATCACACTCATGACCATCACACGCAGCCATTTCCTGCGCCTTGGCCTTGCTGCCATCGCCGCAATCGCCATGACACCTGCAGCCACATTCGCGCAGACCAAAACATCCTACGTGTTCGCGACCGAGGGTGCGTTTCCACCTTTCAACATGACCTCTCCCACGGGCGAATTGAAGGGCTTCGAGATCGACATGATCAACGAGATCGGCAAACGCGCCGGCTTCGATGTGAAGATCATTCCCCAGGCTTGGGACGGAATGATCCAGGGCGTGATCGACGGCAAGTATGACGGCGTGATTGATTCCGTTTCGGTCACCGACAAAAGGCGCGAGGTCATCGACTTCTCGCTACCCTACACCACCGGAGGCTCGACTTTCTTTGTCGCCAAGGACAGCGGTCTCGAACTGCCCGGCAACGGAACGTCCGTCGACCTTGCCGACGATGCAGCGACGCAGCCAGCGATCGCCGACATTGCCAAGGTCCTGGCCGGCAAGACTGTCGGCGTACAGGTGTCGACGATCCAGAGCACGTTTCTCACCAAATATCTCGCCGACAAGGGCGTGACGGTCCGCACGTACCCGAACGGGCCTGATGTCTACCACGACCTTCTCAATGGACGGATCGACGCGGGCATGGCGGCGGAGACCAATGTAGCTGCCTTTCTCGAAAAGAATGCTGCCGAAGCCGTCAAGACCGGCCCGTCGATCAAGGGCGGCGTCATGGGGACAGGGTCGGCCGTCGCTATCCGCAAGGGCAACAAGGATTTGCAGCAGAAGCTCGACAAGGGCCTGAAATCCATGTCCGATGACGGCTCTTTGGCTGAGCTTTCGAAGAAATGGTTCGGTATGGTCATCACGCCAAAGCTCTGAGGCCGACATGCAGGCAGACCTGGCGCTTCTTGGATTTGGGCCCGATGGATGGGGCATGGCGCTGTTTCGCGCCGGCCTTACCACGCTTGCCGTTTCCATCTGCGCCTTTGTCGTCGGCATGCTGCTGGGGACGCTGGTGGCTTGGGCCCGCATCGCCGGAGGCTGGCCGATGCGCAAGATCGCGGTTGCCTACACCGTCGTAATGCGCGGCGTGCCGGACATTCTGGTGATCTATCTCTTCTACTTCGGAGGCCGCCAGATCGTCGCGCTTGTCGGACAGGCGCTCGGCTTTGCCGGCCCTTTCGAGATCAGCGGGTTCGTCGCCGGCATGCTGGCCATCGGTCTGATATCGGCTGCGTACCAGTCGGAGGTGCTTCGCGGCGCCTATCAATCGGTCCCGAAGGGAACGATAGAAGCGGGGCGCGTCGTGGGCATGGGTAACTGGCTGCTGTTTCGTCGCGTCATTGCACCGCAGGCGATGACCACGGCCATTCCCGGCCTTGGCAACCAGTGGCAGTCGGTCATCAAGGAGTCCGCGCTCGTTTCGGTGACCGGGCTGGTGGAGGTCATGCGCCAAGTCTCGGCAGCAGCCGGCTCGACGCAGGAGGATTTCCTGTTCTATTCCGCCGGCGCCGGCGTCTACCTCGTCATTACTACGATCTCCGGCCAGGTCTTTCGCCTCATCGAACGTCGCAGCCTGCACGGCCAATCGGCAGGAGGCTTCTGATGGACATCCAGTTCCTCGCCGATATCGAGAAGCAACTGCTGGTCGGCCTGCCGCTGACGCTCAATCTCGGCATCCTGTCGCTGCTGGGTGGCGGTTGCCTGGCGCTGTTCTTCAATCTCATTCGCGTCAACCCCATCGGTGAAGCCTTCGTCTCGGCCTATGTCTTCCTGTTCAGGGGCACGCCGCTACTTATCCAGATCTTCCTGATCTACTACGGGCTCGCCCATTTCTGGGTGATCCGGCACACATTCCTCTGGCCGTTCTTTCGCGAACCCTATTGGTGTGGCCTGCTGGCGCTGGTGCTGAACGACGCGGCCTACACGACGGAGATTATTCGTGGCGGCCTGCGCGCCGTGCCAAAGGGCCTCATCGAGGCCGGCAGGGTCTCCGGGATGACACGGCTTACGGTCACCCGACGCATCGTGCTGCCCATCGCCTTCCGCCAGGCCCTGCCCTCCTATTCAAGCGAGGTCATTTCAATGCTGAAATCGACCGCGCTGGTCAGCACCATCACGTTGATGGAGGTCACCGGCATCGCCCGTGCGCTGGTGTCTGAAACCTGGCGCGCGATCGAGATATTTCTCTGCGCGGCGGTGATCTACCTCGCCCTGTCCCTCCTCGTGACGCGGGCCGCCGACTGGATCGAGCGCCGCCTCTCTCCTTGGCAGTTTGGAGCATACCGATGACCGCCCTCCCGGCAATTTCCATCAGCGGTCTGCGAAAGCGCTTCGGTGATAACGAGGTGCTGCGCGGTATCGATCTTACAGCTGATGACGGGGACGTCATTTCCCTGATTGGTGCCAGCGGCTCTGGAAAGAGCACACTACTCCGTTGCATTCCGATGCTCGAGATCCCCCATGAGGGCTCGGTGTCCGTCGGGGCAGACCGCATCTCCCCCAGAGCGGGAAGGCTGTCGCGCAATGAGGAGGCGGCTGCCCGGCGCATGCGCAGCCATCTCGGCTTCGTCTTCCAAGGCTTCAACCTTTGGCCGCACCGGACCGTGCTCGAAAATGTCATCGAGGCGCCGATCCATGTCCAGAAACGCCCTCGGGCCGATTGTATCGCGGAGGCATTGGCACTCCTCGAGCGGGTCGGGTTGGCGGAAAAGCGCGATGCTTGGCCGGCTCACCTCTCCGGCGGGCAGCAGCAGCGCGTCGCCATTGCCCGTGCCTTGGCGCAGCATCCTCGCGCCATCCTCTTCGACGAGCCTACCTCGGCGCTCGATCCGGAACTGGTCGGCGAAGTGCTGAAGGTCATTCGCAGCCTTGCCGAGGACGGCATGACCATGCTGATCGTCACCCACGAAATGGGCTTTGCCCGCGAGGTGTCGTCGCGCACGATCTTCCTCGACATGGGCCTGATCGCCGAGGACGGTACGCCGGAAGAGGTTTTCGCCAACCCCAAGTCCGATCGCTGTCGCTCGTTCCTCAGCGGCCACTTCGACCGCAATCGCTGAGGGTACGTGATGCGCGAACCGATCGACAAGAAGAGCCTGCAGGACAATACGGTGGATTGGCTGCGCGATGCCATCGTTCGCGGCGAGTTTCTTCCAGGCGCCACTCTGACCGAGCAGGGACTGGCGCAGCAAGTCGGCGTCGGCCGCGGAACAGTACGCTCGGCTCTCTTTGCACTCGAGGAGAAGGAACTCGTGATGCGAACGCCCTATTCGAGCTGGCATGTCGCCCATCTCGACGCCCGCGAGATCTCTGAAATCTATTCGATGCGGGCTGCCTTCGAAGGCTTGGCAGCCCGCATCGTATCAGAAAGGTGGTGCGCGATCGACACGACGAGGATCACGGAGGCCTTCGACAATCTCGGTGGCGCGGAGGACGGTGGCACCGATGCAAGGCTGGAAGCAGATCTCGGCTTTTACGCCAGCATCGTCGAGGCCGCCAACCACCGGCTTTTGATGCGCCGCCACGCCCAGCTCGCCGACAAGATGGAATGGCTCTATCGTTGGTCGGAGCTGCACTGGCCGCGTCGGCGGCCGCTCGTTGCGGAACACCAGCGTCTCTTCGAGACCCTGATGCAGGAGAACCCGGAGAATGCCGAGAAGGCCGTTCGCGATCATATCGCGGATTCGATAGCGGACGACATCGCCGGCTTTCATGAACTTCAGAGAGCCAACACCCAAAAACAGAAAGTACATCATGGCTGATATCTTGATCCTCGACGGTGGAATGGGGCGCGAACTGGAACGCATCGGCGCTCCCTTCCGTCAGCCTGAATGGTCTGCCCTCGCGCTGATGGAGGCACCTGATATGGTCCGAAAGGTCCACGACAGCTACATCCGCGCCGGTGCCAAGGTCATCACCACCAACAGCTATGCCATCGTCCCCTTTCACATCGGCGAAGCGCGCTTTCGCGAGCGCGGCGAGGAGCTTGCCGCGTTGGCGGGACGCTTGGCACGCGATGCCGCGGGCGCCACAAATGTCAAGGTGGCAGGCTCTCTGCCGCCCGTCTTCGGATCCTATCAGCCTGAGCTCTTCAACGCCGAACTAGCGGCCGATTATCTCGGCGTCCTCGTTCGCGGGATGTCCCCTTACGTCGATTTCTGGCTTGCAGAAACGCAAAGCAGCCTGGAAGAGGCCACCGCGGCCGCGACTTCAATTCGCCAGACCGGCAAGCCGCTCTGGCTTTCGTTCACGCTGCGTGACGATATTCCGTCCGAAGAGATGACTGAACCGCAACTCCGGTCGCATCAGACTGTCGCGGACGCGGCTCGCCTCGCCGCCGCGCTCGGCGCCGAGGCTCTCTTATTCAATTGCTCGATGCCGGAAGTAATGGCTGCCGCACTCAGGGCCGCGCGGGCCGCAGTGCCTTTGCTTCCCCTCGGCGTCTATGCAAACGCCTTCGGCTCTCAGGATGAAGACGGTGCTGCCAACGAGGTCGTCTCTGCGGTGAGGACTGACCTTGACGCACAATCCTATTGCAATTGGGGCAACCATTGGATCGAAGCCGGCGCGACGATCATCGGTGGCTGCTGCGGCATAGGAACAGATCATATCCACCACCTGACAAACCATTTGGTCTGTGAAGCAACGCGGTAGACGTACCGATGGCGCTGAACGTGGAAGCAGTTGGAGCGGCGCAATGCAAAGCTGCGGGCCGACAGTTGCTTGTCCAACGACGTCCATGATCTGCGTCACGCGGCGATATTGCGCTGCTTGCACAGGATGTGCATTGCTATTTTCATCTCTGGAAAGCGCCATTGCCCGGTACAGAGATGGCTTGTGCAATTGCAAGCGGCGGCCGATTGCTCGGCGGCTTCAACATAGTTAGCGTGACTGGTCGGAAGATCTCCAATATCCTGCCCCCTTTAAAGAACGCCAACCCGCGCCTGCACCGCGCCTCAGGAGATTTGTTTGTCGAACGATAGCGAGAACGGGACTGCCAGTGAGGGCGCGCCTTCCAGAGAAATTTCAGAAGATGACAAGCGGGCGGTGTCGGAGCGGACGTCGGGATCGGCCAAGGTCGTCCACGAGGTGATCCGGCTGCAGGGCGACGAAGAACTCGCCCGGCCGATCATCTCGCTGCTGTTCTCCGGTTTTGCAGCGGGCGTGGCGATCAGCATCTCGCCTCTGGCGGAAGCGTTCATTGGCTTGCGTCTGCCGGATGCACCGTGGCGGGAACTGGTCGTTGCGCTCGGCTACACCGTGGGCTTCGTCATCGTCATCCTCGGCAAGCTCCAGCTGTTCACGGAAACGACGGTGACTGCGGTCCTGCCGCTGGCCACCCACCCGACAGTTCGCAATCTCGGCCGACTGCTCCGGCTGTGGGCGGCGGTATTCCTTGCCAACATGATGGGCACATTTTTCGTGGCAGCCCTTGTCGCCTCGCAGATCATTGTCGGCCCCGAGCAATTGGCAGCGGCCCTGGAGATTTCGAAAGCGGCTCTTGAACATGACTTCGTCACGACACTTCTCCTCGCCACCCCTGCCGGGTTCCTGGTGGCGTCGATTGCATGGATCTTGCCCAATGCAAGGGGCAGCGAGTTCTGGGTGATCCTGCTCATCACCTATGTCATTGCGATTGGCGGGTTCAGCCATGTCGTTGCTGGCTCAGGCGAAGCATGGCTGCTGTTCTTGAGCGGTCAGACGACGCTCTGGGAGGCTGCCGGCGGGTTTATCCTGCCGGCGCTGATCGGCAACATCATTGGGGGTACAGGCCTCTTTGCGGTGGTGGCCCACGGCCAAGTTCGCGACGAAATCACGTAAGCGCTATCATCGGCGTGCACAGCGGGCGGGCTAACCGTGCCGGACCTATTGCAATCCGGCCACGCGAAATTTCGATCCGCGTGCAGCATTAGCGCGCAGATCGCGCCTTGCCTATTTCCTCCCGAAGAAAAGTGCCTACATGCCCAGACTTCCAACGAGGAGGTTGATATGGCCGAAGTTGCGGCGCCCAGGGTAAATCGCTCCATTCTCCAGGAACTCATCGCCGGGCTGAGCGACGGCATCATCCTTGTCGATCCCGACGGCTCGATCGCCTGGGCCAATTTAGCAGCGTTGAAGATGCACCGGGTCGAGGCGGTTAAGGATCTCGGCGAGGACGCAAAGGGCTACCGCCGCAATTTCACGCTGCGGTACCGGAACAACCATCCCCTGGAAGAGGGACAATATCCGATCGAGCGCCTGCTCGTGGGCGAGACGGTCGACGACGTGACGGTGGAGCTCTCACCGTCTTCGGATCTCGACCTCGTCTGGGTGCACACTGTGCGCAGCCTCGCGATCTCGGATGGTGGCGACAAGCCAGATGTCCTCGTGCTGATCATGCGGGACGAGACACCGCGCTTCGAAGCCGAGGAAAGGTTCGAGCGGGCTTTCAACGCCAACCCGGCACCCGGCCTGATCTGCCGTCTCGACGATCACCGCTTCATCCGCGTCAACCAGGGCTTCCTGGAGATGACCGGCTTTGCCAAGGAAGATGTCGTCGGCAAGAGCGTCGAGGCCCTCGGTCTGTTTTCCAACTGCGAAACCGGCGAAGATGCATTGACGAAGCTGAATGAGGGCCGCGTCATTCGCCACCGCGAGGCCCTGGTGCCGTTGCCCGATGGTGGCGACCGGCTGGTGATCGTCGCCGGCGAGCCGATTTCGGTGGTCGAAGAACCCTGTATGCTTTTCACCTTTGCCGATCTGGATGGTCGCAGGAAGGCCCAGAATGCCCTGCGGCAAAGCGAGGAGCGGTTCTCGAAATCCTTCCGGCTGTCGCCTGCGCCAGCGGCCATTTCCCGGCTCGACGACTTCGTCTTCATGGAAGCAAACGACGCCTTCCTGCAGATCTCCGGATATGCTGCCGGCGAGGTCGTCGGGCGGACGGCCGGCGAACTCCATCTCTGGGAGGACGTCGCCGCGCGCCGGACAATCGAGCAGAAGCTGCGCGACAACACCATTATTCGAAACGAGCCGATGCAGATGAAGCAGAAGGCCGGGGGCGCTGCTGAATGCCTCGTCTCCGCCGAGCGGGTGGAAATCAACGACCAGCAATGCGTCATCTGGGCCCTGCAGGACGTGACCGAGCGACGGCGCAGCGAGGCCGAGCTCGTCGAGGCCATTGAAAGCGTCATGGCGGATACCTCCTGGTTCAGCCGTTCGATCGTTGACCGTCTTGCGACCCTCAAGCACAGTTCGACCGGCCGCGCGCCGACGGCGCAACTGTTCGAGCTGAGTGACCGCGAGCGGGAGATCCTGGGGCTGATCTGCAGCGGCCACAGCGATCAGGAGATGGGAGAACGCCTGCACCTGTCGAAGAATACTATCCGAAACCACGTTGCCTCGCTCTACGCCAAGATCGGCGTCAACCGCCGGGCGGCAGCGGTCATCTGGGCAAGGGAACGGGGCTTTACGGGTTTGCCCGAGGGCCAGGGTAAATCTCCAAAGTCTAACGTTGCTACCCCAGCCAAAAAAAGTACTAAATTGACGAAAAAAGGTCACTAGCTACTAGCGGGATTGGTATTTTCCAATCTGCAAGACGCCTGTTCGGAGCGCTATCTCCATTTGCATGACGCCGGCCAGACCGGGGTCAGGATAAACAACGCGAATGAAAGGATAGTACAATGGACAAGAACCGTATCGAAGGCGCCGCAAAGGAACTCAAGGGCACGATCAAGGAAACTGTTGGAAAGCTGACCGGCAACGAGCGGCTGGAAGCAGAAGGCAAGGTCGACAAGGCTGCCGGCGAAGTGCAGAGCACCGTTGGCAAGGGCAAGGATGCCGTCAAGGACGCGCTTAAGTAACCGACCGCCACTCCACCGAACCGAGACGATCATTTGGCTCGCCAGACCTGGCGAGCCGAAAATCCCATGGAGCCGAGTTCAAGATGATGTTTTTGCCCTACCCCGCCTTGGCCACCAGTGCATCCAGCGACTGCTCCACCCGGATCGCAATCGAGTGCCTGCTTGCCTATACCTTCGGTCACGAAGACTGCGAGATCGAGGTCGAGGTTGCCAACGGATGCGTGACCCTCAGCGGCCGTGCCCATTCTCACACTGCGGCAGCCAGAGCAGTCGAGGTTGCGGGCGAGTTCACACACATGGCGGTGCACAGCATCATCGAGATCGCCCCGGGCGAATCTTTGCCCTGAACATCTTATCCTCAGCAAACAACAGGAAATCTCAGCATCGCGTCTCGTGGTGCTGAACGAGACCTGAAAAAGGATCAATCACATGAAAAAAGCATTCATCCTCGCCATGGCGGGTAGCCTGGCCCTGTGCTCTGCGGCCTCGGCCACCAGCCCGCACCACCATCGCAAGCACCCGACAAAGCAGGTGGTAACGCAACCGAAGGAACGTCTCGGCACCCTGTCGTGCGAAGTGGCAGGCGGAATCGGCTTGCTGATCGGCTCAAGCAAGGCAGTCACCTGCCAGTTCAAGCAGCGCACCGGTGAGGTCGAACGCTACACCGGGACGATCGGCAAGCTCGGTCTCGATGTCGGCATCACAGGCAAGTCCTACCTCAGCTGGGTCGTCGTCAATACGGCACCGACGAGCGTCGGACAGGGTAGCCTCGCCGGCACCTATGTCGGAGCTTCGGCAGGTGCTTCAGTCGGCCTTGGCCTCGGCGCCAATGCACTGGTCGGCGGCAACTCCAAGAACTTCGGCCTGCAGCCGCTCAGCGCAGAAGTGGGAACCGGCCTGAACGTCGCCGCCGGCGTCTCGCGACTGCAGCTACGCCCTGCAAGCTAAGGCCCACTAGCCTTCACCAAATCCGAAAACAGGGCTTGGCGGCCCTGTTTTCCAATTCGTTCATGTCACAGGTCCTCGCAACCGGCGCGATTTTGACCGTCGTCGGATTTTCCACGCCCGTACGGACGACTTAAACCGCCGCAGGAAATTTAGGCGAGCCGTGCAAATTCCCGACCTCGCTGTTAGCGTGGCAGCTGTCGTGGTCACTCAAAAGCGGTGAGCGGTTCGGGGCAAATTACAGGCGATGTTGTGCTTTTATCCGCCACAAAAATCGCGTCAATCTTGTAAAGCTGGGCGAAGGGTTTGTCGCCTATCAACTTCAAGCCGCCCGGAAGTGCATATCCCACATATTTGTCCGGCTGGTTTGCGTTCATGACAAGAACATAGTCAAAACGCTTTCGCCAATTAGACAGATACGGCGCCAGGACGGATTCCCTTTCGAGCCAAGAAGGGCAACTCAGTACCCCGGTCGATGATAAATTACCTTCTGGCACCGCAATGGAAGACCATGGCGGCAACACCATGAGAGGCTGCTTGCCGCGTGCCGTGAAGACTGCAGGAACGAAGGCTTGTGCGAAGGGTATCGCCAATGTCGGTAGGTGTCGGAACGTGTCTTCGCCCCAGGCATAGTGTCTCTGCCATCCGCCTAGGGGATCGGCGAGCACAAGATGAGCGAGAGGTAGGATGGCTGACCCCGGTGGGACTGATGCCAATACCGATATGACGTCGTTGGCGTCGTTTTCGCCTTGCCACCAATTGTAGCTTATCCATGCGGTGCGCCCGAAGACAACGAGGGTCAAGGCGAGCATGATGACACGTGCCTCGTGTCGCGCCAGTTTCGGCAGCGGACAGAACATCACCATGCCCGTGAGTGCGGCCATTATGGGAAAGCGCCAGCTTATCCAGCCGGTCCCCACCATGCTGCGGGGGGAAAGGCAGGCGACGATGGTGAGACCGAGTGCAGCTATCGCAAGTCCCGTGTGCATCCTGAACCGGCCAGTGCGGGCGGCGTTGGTGCAGACCAGGACTACAGGGATAAGCAGCATCACATCGACCACGGAGACGTACGTCCAAATCGCCGAGAAAAGGTTCATCATCTGCCGGGTCGGCGTGGCGTTCCACATCGTCTCCAATCCCAGCGCATTCCCAGGTAAGACCGGCGACCGCAGAAACAACAGAAGCGGGAAAATCGCGCAAGCCAGGAATGCAAGCGCTATCCGAATGGCCAATCTGCTCCAATCGGCCAGTGAACGGCGCAGTTCTAACCGGGGGGAGATTTCGAGACCGCAGATCAGCGCAAGGTAGAACCCCAGTGAGAATAGATGCATTATCGTTAAAAGCAGGGAAGCCAGAAGTCGCCAGACGAATAACGCCCGTCTGTTCCTGACCTGTAAATGCAGATCGACCGATGCAAACAGCAATGCTAAGCCGAGGCCGATCTGGAAGTTGATGAAGCCGCCGATAAGCGTCGCGCACCATGCAAGGTAGAGCATTGCGATCTGCCAGTAGTAAGATCCGCCGAACACCTTACGATGCAGTATTATGGCGCCTATTGGCGGCAGCACGATCGCTGCAAAGAGAATAGCGCGTGCCAGCATACTGACACCGATCAACGGTCCAAGATAACGGGCCATAAGATCTATGCCGAGATTTGTGAAGGTGCCGTGCCAGTCGAGCGCATAGATTTGCGCGAGATGGACTTCCGTAATGCCGCCTGCGATCAGCCACATGCGTGTATAGTGGTTCGCATAATCGAGGAGCGGCGGGAACTTGAACGCCGTCACCATCAGTCCCACAATGCCGAGGAAGGCGAAAATCGAGGTGTTGGTGTTCTGCAGGACCGAATCCGCGGTTCCTTTCGGTGCGGGTTCGGACTGTGGATCTGAGGGCATATCCACAACGAGGTCGACGGGCCTCATCGGACGGCCCTTGCCCTTGCATTCTCCGGCTGTTCGCCTCCATCCTGCAAGGCTGACGCGATTGCCCTGCGTCTTCCTGCGGCGTCTAAATCTGAGAAATCGCTGGTTAACGTCAGATCTCGTCCATTTTGCAGCAGGCTCTCGATCATGAACATTGGACGTCGTTTGCTTTCCTGCACCAATCGCCCCAAATATTCGCCAATAATTCCAATGCATATCAACTGGATGGCGCTGAAAGCTGTGACGGCACACATGATACTGGACCAGCCAACGATCGTGTCACCAGAGAGCCACCGTGCGATCGAAAAGATGAGCAGCAAAAATGCAATGCCCGCAGTCGCAAGCCCGAGGATAGTACTGACACGCAACGGAGTTGTCGAAAAACTCGTCACGGCGTCCAACGCGAAGCCGATCATTTTGCGCAGAGGATATTTGGTTTCGCCGGCAAAACGTGCGTCGCGTTCGTAGGGCAAGGCAACTTGTCGCCCGCCGATCCAGCTGACCATGCCTCGTATGAACCGATCACGCTCCGGCATAGCCATCAGGATATCAACAACCCGGCGGCGCATCAGCCGGAAGTCGCCCGTGTCGCGCGGTATCGTGACCGATGCCAGCCGGGAAAGAAGACGGTAAAAAAGCGAAGCCGAGGCACGCTTGAACCACGTTTCGCCCTGACGTTGACAACGCTGGCCGTAGACCACATCGGCGCCACGATCCATGATCGGCATCATCATCAACAACAGTTCCGGCGGATCCTGCAGATCTGCATCGATCAAGAGGATACGCTCGCCGCAGCATGCAGCGAGCCCAGCGGTAGCCGCCAGCTGGTGGCCATGATTACGCATCAGGCGTACCCCAAGGATCTGGGGCACGAGTGCTGTCATTGCAGCAATTATATTCCAAGTTTCGTCGCTGGAGCCGTCATCGACCAAAACAATCTCGAAATCCTCACCGGCTACCGATCGAGCCGCCGCTACGCAGCGACGGCAGAATTCCGATATCCCCTCCTGCTCGTTGTAGCAGGGTGCAACAATTGAGAGGATGAGTGGTGAAATATTGGTCATATGCGCTCGTCAATTTTCAGCTCGTAGCCTAACCTTCAAAGGTCAAGACTTTCTTGCAAAGCAGCAGAAATGCTCAATCACGGCTACCGCTATCCTTCGACATTCGTATGTTGCGCAGTGTATTGGCCGTGATGGCCCCCCACACACATTTGCCACGCCGCCCGAGGCCTAGGCCAGCAGGTACTGGATGTGGCAGCGGCCGTGGATCGCGGACTTTTCTACGTGCGCTTTTACTCCGAAGACCGTGCGAATGAGGTGTTCGGTGAGGACGTCTTCCGGTGATCCGGCGGCGACGACCTTGCCGTCTCGCAGGACGACGAGACTGTCGCAGAACATGGCCGCAAGATTGAGGTCGTGAAGGGCGACGATACAGGTGATATCCAGCTTGGCGACAAGTGACAGGATATCCAGCTGGTGCTGGATATCGAGATGGTTGGTCGGCTCGTCGAGTAGTAGCTCGGTCGGAGCCTGCGCCAGCGCGCGGGCAATGTGCACCCTTTGACGCTCGCCGCCCGACAGCGTCTGCCATAGTTGGGCTGCCCGGGCCTGCATGTCGACCCGGGCGAGCGCGATCTCGACGGCGGCATCGTCGTCGCTGCTCCAGGTGGAGAGCAATCCTCTGTGGGGCGTGCGACCGAGGCGGACGACGTCGGCGACGGTCAGTGGTGTGTCGGTCGTCGATTGCTGCTCAACGAAGCCTATGCGGCGCGAGATCTCGCTGCGCGACAGACTAGCCACATCATGTTCTCCAAGTCGTATGATGCCGCTGCGGACTTTCCTCAACCGGCAGATCAGGCGCAGCAGGCTGGATTTCCCCGATCCGTTCGGCCCAAGCAGGCCGAGAACCTTGCCTTGCTCGATCGCCAGGCTGATGCCGTCAACGATGAGCGTGTTACCGGCTGCATAGGTGACGTCGTCGACGGATATGCTCATGGGGTCCTCCGGACACGATAGAGGATGACGGCAAAAGCGGGCGCTCCAAAGAGAGCCGTGACGACGCCGATCGGCAGGATCTGCTGGGGGATGATGATGCGCGAAGCAATATCGGCTCCGACCATGAAGATCGCGCCGCCAAGGGCGGTCGCCGGCAGCAGGCGGCCGTGCGACGGCCCGACCAGGAAGCGCGCGGCGTGCGGAATGACGAGCCCGACGAAACCAATCGAGCCGACCATGCTGACGACGCTCGCCGTCATGACGGCGGTCGTGCCAAGGAGCACGATCTGTACGCGGCGCACCGGGATGCCGAGGGAGGTCGCCGCGTCGGCGCCAAAGACGAAGGCGTCGAGCGCCCTGACATGGCAGAGGCAAACAATGAAGCCCGCCAAGGTCACGGGTGCGGAGAGATAGACGTCGGGCCAGCGCACGCCGCTCATCGAACCGAGCAGCCAGAACAGCACGCCGCGCGCCTGCTCTGCATTGGCAGACGTCGTGACGATGTAGGAGGTCAGGGCATTGAACAGCTGCGATCCGGCAACGCCGCAGAGAATGATCCGCTCGCCCGACCCGCCTGCCCCTGAGGCCAGAATGCCCACCAGCGTAAAGGCGACGACGGCCCCGATGAATGCTCCGCCGGACAGCCCGAGAACGTTTGCGCCGAGCCCGAGGATCGTGATGCAAACTGCCCCTGTCGAGGCGCCTGCCGAAATGCCAAGCACATAGGGTTCGGCCAGCGGGTTGCGCAGCAGGGCCTGGAGCACGGCGCCGCAGAGGGCCAGCGAGGCTCCGGCACTGGCTGCAACCAGTGCCCGGCTGAGACGGTAATCCCAGACGATGCCTTGGTGAATACGGTCGATTGCAAAGCCCGTGCCGAAGATGCGGTTCGACACAGCCTCTGCCGTCGTCTGCAGCGGGATGGAGATTTCCCCGATGGAAACGGCAAGGCTGATCGAAAATCCGAGGACGACGATGGCGGCAACGGCGAGCGCTGCAAGCGCCCACCATCTACGCCGTGTTACGACTGCGCTGTTGCTCACCGGGCCAGACCGAAGGACCTGATGCCATTTGCAAGAACCTCGATGCCGTCGATTGTCCGGATCGTCGGGTTCATGGACTGCGCATCCATCATCACAAATCGTTTGTTCCTGACGGCGTCCATTTCGCTGGTGACGGGATCGTTCTGCAGGAAGTCCAGCTTCACCTTGGGATCGTCTGCCGCATAGCGGCGGCGATCCATGGTGGCGATGACGATGACGGCCGGGTTCGCCTGGGATATTGTTTCCCAGCCGACAAGCGGCCATTCCTCCTCGGTGGTCACGACGTTGCGCGCATCGAGGGCCTTCATCATATAAGCGGGGGCACCGTTCTTGCCGGCTATGAAGGCATCGCCCCTGACCTCTTTGCTCGAGAACCAGAAGACGATCGGCAGGTGCTTGGCGGCCGCACCCTCCACGGATGCCACAGCGGTGGCCTCGCGTTTCCTAAGGTCGGTGATCAGGGCATCGCCACGGTCCTTGATATCGAAGACTTCGGAGAGCTGGGCGATCTCCTGATAGACTAGATCCATGCTGAACATCTGCTTGCGGACCCCGTCTCCGCCGTCGGAATTGACTTTGGCGACACAATCAGCCGGCGAGATATAGGTATTTATTCCGAGGTCGGAGAATTGCTCCCGCTTACCGACGGAACCCTGCGGTCCGACATGCCACTCGAATTCCGCAGCCACCAAGTCTGGTTGGCGTCCGACGACGGATTCGAAGCTCGGATCGTTGTCGGCCAGCCTTTTGATCTTGCTGTTGGCCTGTGCATATTGAGGAAGCACGGGACCCACCCAGACCGCCGTGCCGACGATCTTGTCGGCAAGGCCGAGAGACAGGAGAACTTCCGTCATCCCCTGGCCGATGGACACTATCTTCGAAGGCGCCCTGGCAAAGGTCACCTGTTGACCGCAATTGGTTATGGACAGCGGATAGACCGTCGCCGCGAATGCGGGGGCGGCCATGCCGAGAAGCCCGCAGGCAAGCGTAATGCTGGACAGAAACTGACGCATGAAAAATATCTCGATTTTATGGGAAGGCGAGTGCCCTGGTGCTGCAGGTATGCGGCAGCGAGGCAAGCTGCGGTTGCCACGTCAACTGTCGGAAGCCCAATCGAGCCGGAGATGCGCCAGGCTATGGCGAAAATTCAAATGAGACATATCTGTTCCTTTCCGGGCATCCCCGCCCGGGTTCATGGGATAGCGCTTGACGGCAGGTCTCCTGACTTGCGGATATGCGCCGATCATCTGTCTTCCCGCGAAACCTTCGCAGTGACATGGCCCTGAGGCCCTGGGATGAGCAGCAATCCGCTTACAGTTGCGGGGGCAGTCACGGTCTTGGTCCCATTCGGGTGGCCCTCACCGTGTTCCCTATTAATCCCCTTGGAGTCATCCTAAGGGAACCGTCGATGGCATCTATGACAGGCCTGCAACGGCGGTCAAGGTGGGCGGGTCTCGCAAAATCTCGCACAGGTCGGAAATCCATCATTGCTTTATATTATGTTATAACGTTACATTATTGGTAAAATGCAGGCAGTCAAGTGTCTTGTCGCGTTAGCCAACAAACAGACTGCTGACGCAAACCTGTTGCAAACGACGTGCAGGGTCTGGAATGTACGTACCGGAAAGGTGCCCGACGAAAGGCATTCCGGGAATCGCAGGCAGGAGTAGCGCATGAGCAAAATTATTATATTCACCGACCTGCACATGGTCCTGGAGGGAGAGACGATCATCGGCCTCGATCCCTATCAGCGCCTTTCAAGAGGGATAGATCATGTCAACCTGCATCACCGCGATGCTGAGTTTGCGGTGATGACGGGTGACCTCTCGCACCGCGGCAGTCGCCAATCCTATGCGAGACTGCGCGAACTGGTCGACACGCTCGAAATTCCCGTCCACCTGCTGGTCGGAAACCACGACAACCGCGAAAACTTCATTGCCGCCTATCCCGAAAGCCCGCGTGACGAGCACGGTTTTATCCAGCAGCGGATCGAGACCGAAAACGGTGTCATGCTTTTGCTCGATACGCTTTGCGGACCGCCCTACGTCTCGCCGGACGTTCATGCCGGGGTGCTGTGCGACAATCGGCTTGCCTGGTTGAAGCAGAACCTCACTGGTGCCGGCGACCGGCCCGTCTACATCTTCATGCATCACCCACCGCTCGACACCGGGTTTCCCGGGATGGACAAGATCAAGCTCCGGAACGGCGAGGAGTTTTACGATATCCTTGCCGAATACGGCAATGTCCGCCACATCTTCGCCGGCCATGTTCACCGTACGATTGGCGGCTCCCATCGCGGTATACCTTTCTCGGTATTCAAGAGCCCGGTCCATCAGCAGCCGATGGTATTCGATACGGAAGATACTTCCCTCTCCGTCGATGAACCGGGCGCCTACGGCATCGTTTTCCTGAAACCGCAGGGATGCCTCGTTCATGTCGAGGATTACGAACTGTCCAACCATTCGATATCGGGCAGCGACGCACTCGGTAACTGAGACATATGCCCTGACGTCGGACTATGCCGCGTCGCCGCCTCGTCTTTAGGCCGCTTCCATGACACCGACGCTGACCGGCAGGTCAGCGTTGGTGTTTTCACGTGCGCATCCTCCGGTTGCCGCGCGCGCCTCGGCAAGACCGGTGGAAAGATCGGAAAATTTGTAGGCAATAGTTGACATCGGGAGTCAACAAACAATACAGGAGTTCACCAGTCAACTTATTGATCATGGTCGTTGGTCGGTATTCCGTAGACTTTTCAGGTATTTGATAGATTGATTGCAGGGGGCTGCCGTGATGTTTCGCGAGGCTAG
This sequence comes from Rhizobium sp. rho-13.1, assembly GCF_007000305.1. Classification (NCBI taxonomy): domain Bacteria; kingdom Pseudomonadati; phylum Pseudomonadota; class Alphaproteobacteria; order Hyphomicrobiales; family Rhizobiaceae; genus Rhizobium; species Rhizobium sp. rho-13.1. The sequence continues at coordinate 19,093 of NZ_SCFL01000015.1, forward strand.
GACGACTGTATCGCCGGTGGGCACATCCTTTACGACGACCGTCGGACGTCTGATGATCGCGTTTCTGTCGAGTTCGACGCTGCTTGCCGCAACCCCGGTTTTCGCTCAGTCAGGCGACGCGGAAGCAACCACGCTCGCCAAGATCACCATTGCGGGCCAAGGCGACCGAGCTGGCACCATTGACAAGACGATTGTCGCAAAGAGTTCCCGCTCCAGCAGCAAGACCGACACCCCGCTTCTCGACGCGCCGGCCTCGGTTTCCGTCGTCACTGCAAAGGAAATGAAGGAGCGCGGTGTCACCAACCTCGACCAGGCGCTGGCCTACACGCCCGGCGTCTCCACCGATATCTACGGCTCCGACGACCGCTACGACCACTTTTTGATCCGCGGTTTCTACCAGACGACCGACGGCACTTTCCGTGACGGGCTGCCGATGCGTGTCGGCGGCTCCTTTACCGCCAGCCGCCTCGAGCCCTATGGCATGGAACGGATCGATGTGCTGAAGGGGTCCAACTCCACGCTGTTCGGCCTTTCCGGCCCCGGCGGTATCGTCAATGCGCTCACCAAGGTGCCGCAGGACAAAGACTTCGGCGAGATCTATACAACAGTTGGGAACGGACATGTCGAAACCGGCACCGACTTCGGCGGAGCGCTCGACAAGGATGGCATCTGGACCTACCGCATGACTGGCAAATGGCAGAATGCCAATGCCGGCATCGACCATACCAACGACGATCGCGTCTATGTCGCGCCGGCGCTGACCTGGTCGCCGGATGCCGACACCTCCGTCACCATCCTGACGGATTACAACAAGCGCGACGGCAACCCTGGCCATGCCATTCCCTACAAGTCTGGGATCGATTCCGAGACCTATCTCGGTGAGCCCGATTTCGACAGGGTCGACACCATCGAGCGCAATGTCGGCTATCAGCTGCGCCACGATTTCGGCAACGGTTTCGAGTTCCGGCAGAATGCCCGCTACACCAATCTCGACATGACCTATCAGCAGATCTATCTCGGAGCTGCCGATCCTGCTTCGAGCCGCGCTGCATTGGCAATTTATGGCCATAGCAAGCGGTTCCAGATCGACAACCAGCTCCAATATGACGGCACCTACGGCCCATTCGAAAGCCGCACACTGCTGGGCGCCGATTATGGCCGCGACAGCAATAGCGAACGTCGCCTCGACGGGACGGCCGGTGGCGTGCTCGATGACAGCAAACCCGTCTATTGCGGCACACGCTGCATCTCGTTCGGCGCACCGGTGGACACCAGGACAAGGCTGACAACGGCCGGCACATACCTCCAGGAACAGCTGACGATCGACGACCGCTGGATCCTGACGCTGGGTGGCCGATACGATCACGCCGACACGATGTCGGAAAGCTCAGGCATCCGCGACGACGCGGTCGATACGAATTTCTCCAAGCGCGCCGGGCTTACCTTCAAGGCGACCTCCGAGCTCTCGGTCTACGCCAATTACTCGGAATCCTTCCAGCCACTGGCAGCCAGCCGCTCGACCTTCCTCGGCACGCCCAAGCCTCAGGAGGGCACACAGTACGAAATCGGTGCAAAATATCGGCCCGAGGGTATGGATGCGCTGTTTACCCTGGCGCTGTTCGACCTGACCCAGAAAAACGTGGCGCAGTGGGCGTCGGACTATTCCTACCAGTACCAGGTGGGCAAGGTGAACGTGAAGGGCATCGAGTTCGAGAGCAAGGTCGCGCTCACCGACCGGCTGAACCTGACTGCCGGTTATTCGTACTGGGACGCGCGGATCAAGGACGACGCGACCACCGGGCTGATTGGCAATCGGCCGGAACTCGTTCCCAACCACATGGCAACGCTCTGGGCCGACTATACCATTCCCGGCAAAGGCGCGATCGGTGACATCAACGTCGGGATGGGCGCCCGCTTTGTCGGCAATACTTTCGGCGACAATGCCAACACGCTGCCGCTTGCCTCAAGAACGGTCTTCGACGCGGCTTTCAATTACAAGTTCAAGAACGGCGTTGCCCTCGCCGTCAACGCCACCAACATCTTCGACAAGGAATATGTGGCCAGCATCGACGACTACAGTCTGGCCGCCTACTACGGCGACCGCCGCGCGGTGCGGGCGACCCTGCGCTACACCTGGTAGCGCCTGCGCGACGATCTCTCGGCGCAACCACAAAACACAGGAATGGATGTCATGGCTCTCGTTACCCGTCGTCGCGACCTGCTGTGCGGGCTGGCAACCGCTCTCTTGGCGCCGGAGCTGATGCACACACCCGCCATCGCTGCCGACGGGCCGCTGCAATTCGATCATGCCTTCGGCGTGACCGTCCTGCCGAAGCCCGCTACCCGTGTCGTATCGCTGGGCTACCTCACCCAGGATCCCCTGCTCGCGCTCGATGTCATCCCGCTTGCGATACGCGACTGGTTCGGCGACCAGCCATTTGCCGTCTGGCCATGGGCGCAGCCTTTTCTGAAGAACGCCCGCCCCGTTGTCATCAAGGGCAATGTCGGGTTGGAACTCGTCGCTACCTTGCAGCCGGATCTGATCGTCGGCATCGGGTCAGGCATATCGGAAGCAGAGTACGCCGGGCTTTCCCGCATTGCGCCCGTGCTGATGCAGCCGAAGGCGTTTCCGGCCTATGGCATGCCTTGGGATGAGATGACACGGCTGATCGGTCGCGCCGTCGGCAAGGATCGCATAGCCGACGAACTGGTTGCCAAGACCCGCCAGGACTTTGCGGCAGCGCGCCTGCGACATCCGGATTGGGGCGGACTCACGGCTGTCGCCGCCTATCACTATGGCAGCGAGACCGGATTTTTCGCATCCTCGGACACGCGCGGCCATTTCCTGACCGAGCTCGGATTTGCCCGCACAGCCGCCAGCCGCCTGCTCGATGGGTCCAAAAGCTTCTATCAAAAACTTTCACCGGAAGACCTGTCCGCTCTCGAAGCTGATCTCGTCCTTTGGGTATCGTCCTCCGAAACCGCTACCGATCTCGCCGCCCTGCCGATGCGCCGTGTCCTGAAGGCCCATGCCGAGGGTCGCGAAGTCTTTGCGGGCGGTACGGTCGCAGCCGCGCTGTCTTTCGGCAGCGTCCTGTCGTTGCCCTTCGTGCTGTCTGCACTCGAGGCCGATATGGCAGCAGCACTCGATGGCGACCCCAGGACATCGGTAGCCTCGGCGGTCCGTGCCGGACTTGCCCCGTGATGCCGTCTGCCACAGTCCCCTCGCAGCCCACAGCGGGAAAGCACCATACAGCACGGCAACGGCTGGCAGTTGCCGTTGCGGGCTTTCTGCTGCTGGTGGTCCTGTGCCTGGTCAGCCTGGCCGTCGGCGCGCGTTCTGTTTCTCTCTCCACCGTCTTCGATGCGTTGACGGCCTATGACGCTCGCCTGCCAGACCACATTGCGGTCCGGGACTATCGCTTGCCGCGCACGTTGCTGGGGCTTTTATGCGGAGCGGGTTTCGGTGTGTCCGGTGCCATCATCCAGGCGATCACGCGCAATGCGCTCGCCGATCCCGGTCTGCTCGGCGTCAATGCCGGCGCTGCCTTTTTCGTGACGATTGCTGCCGGCGTATTCGGCCTGCAGGCGGTGAGCACCTATCTCTGGTTTGCCTTTCTCGGCGCCATCGTTGTCACTGTGATCGTCTATGTGCTCGGCTCGCTCAGTCGCGCCGGAGCGACCCCGGTCCGGCTGCTGCTTGCAGGCGTCGCGATCAATGCGTTGCTTGGCGGCCTCGGATCAGCCATCGTACTGCTCGATCCGGTCGGCTTCGACAGCATGCGTCTCTGGTCGATCGGCGCTCTCGGCGGCCGCGACATGGCGGTGGTGTCTGCGGTGGCGCCGTTCATTATCGTCGGGCTTGGCATCGCGGGCCTCATCGCACCGGCGATGAATTCGATAGCGCTCGGCAATGACACCGCCCGGGCGCTGGGCACCCATGTTGTCCGCAGCCGCATCCTGGCGGCTGTGTCCTTGACCCTTCTTGCCGGTGGTGGCACGGCGGCGGTCGGACCGATCGGCTTCATCGGCCTGATGACGCCACATGTCGTGCGCTGGCTGTTCGGCCCCGATCAGCGGCTGATTTTCGCCGGCACGATGATCTTTGCCCCGATCCTGCTGCTGTCGGCCGACATTATCGGGCGTCTTCTCCTCCCGGGTGAACTGGAAGCCAGCATCGTCACCGCCTTCATCGGCGCGCCCGTCCTGATCCTCCTGGTGCAGCGGCAGAAAGTGCGCGGGCTGTGACGCGGGCGGCGGATCCAGGCGTCATCGTTCTGCGCTCGCCCCGTGGGCGGCTTTCGCTGCGGTTGCGCAGCCGGAGTGTTATCGCCTGCGCCTTCATGCTGGCTGTCTGCCTCATGCTCGTGCTGCTGTCGCTGGTTTCCGGCGACTATGCGGTTTCAATGTCGGATGTCGCGCGGACCCTTTCGGGGCGGGGCGACCAGATGCAGGAGATGATCGTTCTCGAATGGCGCCTGCCCCGCGCCCTGCTTGCGCTGCTGATCGGCGCCGCGCTCGGCATCAGCGGTGCTATTTTCCAGTCGCTGACGCGTAATCCGCTCGGTTCGCCGGATATCATCGGCTTTTCTGCCGGCGCCCACACCGGCGCGCTGGTGGCGATGCTGCTGTTGTCGGAGGGCTATTTAGGGACAGCCACGGGCGCACTGATCGGCGGTCTGGCAACGGCGATCGCAGTCTACATGCTGACCTACCGAGGGGGTATCGACGGATTTCGGCTGATCGTCGTCGGCGTCGCCATCGCCGCCATGCTGTCTGCCGCCAATGTCTGGATGATCCGCAAGGCAGACCTGCAGGTCGCGATGTCGGCTGCCATTTGGGCGGCGGGCTCGCTGAACGGCCTCGGCCTTGATCGCCTGCTGGCGGTATCGGTGGCGCTGGCAGTGCTCGTCCCTATCGCCCTTGCCCTGGCAAGGCCGCTCCGTCAGCTCGAACTCGGCGACGAGGCGGCGCTTTCGTCTGGTGTGTCGCCGGATCGCGTCCGGCTGGCGCTGGCCGTCATCGGCGTGGCCCTGATCGCGGTGGCAACGGCCGCGGCAGGCCCCATCGCCTTCATCGCGCTAGCAGCGCCGCAGCTTGCGCGGCGCGTGACCAGGTCGGCCGGGGTTGCGCTGGTACCATCGGCGCTAATGGGCGGGGTATTGCTCGTCGCCTCGGATTGGGCAGCCCAGCACGCGCTCGGCCTCCAGCTGCCGGTCGGCGTGATGACGTTTAATATCGGCGGCCTGTATTTCATATGGGTGCTAGTCAGCGAGGGACGCAAATGACGACGGCCAGACTGCGCGCTGAAGCAGTGACTTTGCGCTACCGGGAGTTGACGGTCGCCCGCGAGCTCTCGGTGACCATTCCGGATAACGCATTTACCGTTATCTTCGGCCCGAATGCCTGCGGCAAGTCGACATTGCTGCGGGCCTTGTCGCGCCTGCTTCGGCCGACGCAGGGGGAGATCATCCTCGACGGTGCCAGCATTGGAAGTCTGCCGGCCAGGGACGTGGCGCGCCGGCTCGGGCTTTTGCCGCAGAGTTCTATCGCACCTGACGCCATTACCGTCGAAGACCTCGTGTCGCGCGGCCGTTATCCGCACCAGTCGATCTTTCGCCAATGGTCGGCCGCTGATCAACAGGCCGTCGCGTCTGCGATGTCAGCCACAGGGGTCGCCGACCTTGCCACCCGGCTCGTCGACGAACTGTCCGGCGGGCAACGCCAGAGGGTCTGGCTTGCCATGGTTCTGGCCCAGCAGACACCAATCCTGCTCCTCGACGAGCCAACCACCTTTCTCGACATCACCCACCAGATCGACCTGCTCGACCTGTTGGCCGATATCAACGCCGACGGACGCACCGTCGTTGCGGTGCTGCATGATCTCAACCATGCCTGCCGCTATGCCACGCACCTGATCGCGATGCGCGATGGCGCCATCGTTGCCGAAGGCACGCCGGCAGCGATCGTCACCGAACAACTGATCGAAAGCGTCTTCGGCCTTGCCTGCGTCATCGTTCCAGATCCGGTGACGGGAACCCCGATGATCGTGCCGCGCGGGCGCCACTCGGCAGCGCAAGCCCGGCCAGTAGCCGATATCCCCGGTTCTGCTGCAGACAAGGACGAGATCGTATGAGCGAGGTGCAGGAATTCAAGTTGAGCGGCGTCGCAATTCCGCACGATGCCGCAGGCATGCTGGATGAGATCTGCGAGCATTTCGTCGAGCATTCGAGCGTCGAGCGGACGGGCAATCTGGCGCTGCTGAGAAGCGAAACGGCACTTGTCGCCATCCGCCTAAAGGACAGCCGCCTGCTCATAGAACTCGCTTGCGCAACGGAACAGGCGCTGCAGCTGACCTGCAACAACATTGCCGAGCATCTGGTCTACTTCGCCGGCGAAGAACCTTTAGAGCTTAGCTGGTCGACGCCACCGGCGCCCGGCATCCTGCCCGATCTGCGCGAGGTAACCGTGGTGTCCGCCGCGGACGTCACGCCGCATATGCGAAGGGTCAAATTCAGTTGCGAGGATATCGCGCCGTTCATCGGTGGCGGCATGCATGTGCGTGTTCTGCTGCCGCCTGACGGACGCATACCGGTCTGGCCGACCCTGCTGCCGGACGGCAGGACGGGCTGGCCCGAGGGGGAAGACGAACTCGCGGTGAGGGTCTATACCATCCGCTCCGTCGATGTCGCACGCCGTGAATTATGGATCGATTTCCTGCAGCATGCCACGCACGGTGTCGCGGCGCCCGGTGCCGAATTTGCGCGCAAGGCGAGACCGGGACAAAAGCTGGCGTTTCTTGGGCCAGGCGGCGGCGGAGTTCCGCAGGCGTCGTCCATGCTCCTCGCAGGCGATGCGACGGCGCTTCCAGCCATCGCCCGGATCGCGGCAGAAGTGCCGGCCCATATCCGGATGCAGGCCATCATCTTGGTGGAGGATGCAGGCGAGGAGCAACCCTTGCCAACATCGGGAACTCTGGATGTGCGCTGGCTCCACCGGAAGGATGACAAGAGTGATACCGGTTATCGGTTCGGCGACGCGGTCAGGACCGCGATCAGCGCGGCGGATGCGCAGACCTATGTCTGGGTGGCCTGCGAAAGAGACGAGATGCGCCCCATTCGCGCGCTCCTGAAGCAAAAGGGCCATGATCGCAAGCTGACTTATGCGGCGTGGTACTGGGAGAAGCCAAAGCCTGACGCGGTAAATCAGCCGTGATGGATTTGCGCTCGGTTTCGTGTCCGTGACGACAGATCGCCTTTGAGTTTTCTCTTTCATTGCGGTTAAGTTCGCTTTCGCGCAAACGCGATGCCAGCGAAGGATGAATCGATGTTTTTGACAGATCGCCAGACCGAGATCGTTGCTCTTGCCAAATCGACGGGCCGCGTTCTCGTCGACGATCTCGCGACGCGGTTCAATGTGACGCCGCAGACCATACGCAAGGATCTCAACGATCTCTGCGACGGGCAGATGCTGACCCGCATGCACGGCGGCGCCAGCCTACCCAGCGGCACTGCGAATGTGCGCTACGAGCAGCGCCGCCAGATAGCCTCCGCCGAGAAGCAGGCGATCGGCGCCGCAGCTGCCCAGCTCATCCCCAACAACGCATCGCTGTTCATCAATATCGGCACGACGACCGAGGCGGTGAGCGAGGCCCTGATCGCCCACCATGAGCTGATGGTGATCACCAACAACATCAATGTGGCCAATCGGTTGCGCCTTTATTCGGCAATCGAGGTCGTGGTTGCGGGTGGCGTCGTGCGCGCTTCGGACGGCGGCATCGTCGGCGAGGCGGCCGTCGATTTCATCCGGCAATTCAAGGTCGATTACGCAGTCATCGGCGCCTCCGCCATCGATTCCGACGGCGCCCTGCTCGACTACGATTTTCGCGAGGTGAAGGTGGCACAGGCGATCATCGCCAATGCCCGGCACGTCATTCTGGTGGCGGATTCGACGAAATTCGAGCGCACGGCACCGGTGCGGATCGGACAGCTGTCGCAGGTCCAGACATTGATCACCGACCACTGTTCCGTCGAGGCCATCCGGACGATCTGCCACGACAGCAACGTCGCGCTGATCGAGACATCGAAAGCGAGCTGACCCGCGAAACTTTCGTTTGACATTCGTTATGGTTTCGTTTCAGATGTCTCCTATACCGCAAGCGCAATAAATTTGTGCATTGCGAAGGTCTGGCTCTTGGGGGAGAGGCAGTGGGGGATAGAATGTTCGATCTTTTTGTCATTGGTGGCGGCATCAACGGTTGCGGTATTGCGCGCGACGCGGCCGGCCGTGGCTACAAGGTAGCGCTGGCCGAAATGAACGATTTCGCCTCCGGCACATCTTCCGGATCGACCAAGCTTATCCATGGCGGCCTGCGCTATCTCGAGCATTACGAATTCCGGCTGGTTCGCGAATCGCTGATGGAGCGCGAGGTCCTATGGGCCATGGCGCCGCATATTATCTGGCCGATGCGCTTCGTCCTGCCCTACCAGAAGGGCGGCATCCGCCCGGCCTGGCTCATTCGCCTCGGGCTCTTCCTCTACGACCATATCGGCGGCAGAAAGCTGCTTCCGGCGACGTCCGTTGTCGACATGCGCAAGGATCCGGCAGGCAAGCCATTGAAATCCCTGTTCACCAAGGCCTTTGAATATTCCGACGGATGGGTCGACGATGCGCGGCTTGTCGTCCTCAACGCCCGGGATGCTGCCGATCGCGGAGCCCAGATCATGCCGCGGACCCGCGTGCGGTCGGCGCGTTGGGAAAAAAATGCCTGGTCTGTCGAGACGCAGGATATGGCAACAGGCAGGATCGACAGCTTTCAGGCGCGCATGCTTGTCAATGCGGCAGGCCCCTGGGTCGATCAGGTGCTGTCCAGTGCATTCGGCAAGAACCAGGTTCACAATGTACGGCTCGTCCAGGGCAGCCACATCGTCGTCAGGAAGAAGTTTGACGATCCACGCGCCTATTTCTTCCAGAACCCTGACAATCGCATCATCTTCGCTATCCCCTACGAGCAGGATTTTACCCTGATCGGCACGACCGACCAGGATTTCGAGGGCGATCCGAAGGATATCCGAATCACGCAGCGCGAGGTCGACTATCTCTGCAGCGCCGCCAGCGAATATTTTGCCGAACCGGTAAAGCCTGATGACATCGTCTGGTCCTATTCCGGCGTTCGTCCGCTGTTCGACGACGGCGCCTCGAAGGCGCAGGAAGCGACGCGGGACTATGTGCTGAAGCGCGAGGAACTGCCCGGTGGCGGTGAACTGCTCAACATCTTCGGTGGCAAGCTGACCACCTACAGGCGCCTTGCAGAGCACGCGCTGGAGAAGATCGGCGATGCGATCGGTGTCAAGGGCAAGGTCTGGACGGCCGGCAGCAGCCTGCCCGGCGGTGCCTTTGCCGCGACGGGCTATGAGAGCGAAGTTGCCAAGCTCAAGGGCTCCTACCCGTTTCTGGCCGACCGCCATGCCCGACGGCTTGTCCGGCTCTACGGCACGAACGCGGCGCTCCTGCTCGGCAAGGCAGCAAACGCGTCCGATCTCGGCCGTAATTTCGGCGACGACCTTTTCGAATGCGAGGTCCGGTGGCTGATCGACATGGAATGGGCAAGGCACGCGGAGGACGTGCTTTGGCGCCGGACCAAGAAGGGACTGTATCTGTCGAAGGATCAGGCCGCAGAACTTGAGACTTTTATCGCCGGGGTGATCACGCACTAGGAGCGTTTGCCGCTCGAGGACAATATCACCGCTGGTTTGGAGGAGGCACGGGGATTTAATGCTGGAATTGCGAAATGTGGCCAAGATGGCGGGCAGTGAATATCATATTCACCCCTCCAGCCTTGTCCTTCAGGGAGGAACACTGAACGTCCTGCTGGGTCCGACCTTGTCCGGCAAGACGTCTCTGATGCGGCTGATGGCCGGGCTGGACAAGCCAACCTCGGGAACGGTTCACTTCGATGGCGTCGATGTTACCGGCCTGCCGGTGCAGAAGCGCTCGGTCGCCATGGTCTATCAGCAGTTCATCAATTATCCGGCGATGACGGTATACGAGAATATCGCGTCGCCGATGCGGATTGCCGGCAAGGATAAGCAGACGGTGGACCGCGAAGTGCGCAAGGCCGCCGAGCTCATGAAGCTGACGCCCTATCTCGACCGCCTGCCGCTCAACCTCTCCGGTGGCCAGCAGCAGCGCACGGCGCTGGCGCGTGCCATCGTCAAGAACGCCCGCCTCGTGCTGCTCGACGAGCCACTCGCCAATCTCGACTACAAACTGCGCGAGGAATTGCGCGAGGAACTGCCTCGCCTGTTTGCCGCCTCGGGATCGATCTTCGTTTATGCCACGACCGAACCGTCCGAGGCCCTGCTGCTCGGCGGCAACACCGCGTCGCTCAGCGAAGGGCGCATAAGCCAGTTCGGTCCAACCATCGACGTCTATCGCAACCCTGCCGACCTCGTCACCGCCCGGACCTTCGCCGATCCGCCACTGAATACGATCGCACTGGTGCGCGCCGGTAATGCGCTGCAGCGCGACGGAGAAACGATCCTGCAGCTGCCGGACCACCTCGCCGGCGTGCCGGAAGGTCCATGCGTCATAGCCTTCCAGCCTCACCATCTGTCTGTCGCGAGGCGGCATGAAACTTCGGCAGCCCTCAAGGCGCGGGTGATCATCTCCGAAATCGCCGGCTCCGAAAGCTTTATCCACGTGGAGGCGGCAGGCTCGCGCTGGGTGATGCTGGAACATGGCATCCACGATATCGATCCCGACACCATCGTCGACCTGTTCGTCGATACCCGCCACCTGATGGCCTTCGATACCGCGGGGCACTCGATTGCCCGCGCGGCGAACGGATAGGAGACCGGAAATGGCACGCATCACGCTCGATCACATCCGCCATGCCTATGCGCCGAACCCGGCGACAGACAAGGATTATGCGCTGCGCGAAGTCCACCACGAGTGGCGGGACGGTGGCGCCTATGCGCTGCTGGGACCCTCCGGCTGCGGCAAGACGACCTTGCTCAACATCATTTCGGGCCTTCTGCGCCCGTCCCATGGCCGCATCCTGTTCGACGGCAGGGACGTCACCGATCTGCCGACGCAGGAGCGCAACATTGCCCAGGTTTTCCAGTTTCCGGTCGTCTACGACACCATGACGGTCTACGACAACCTGGCATTTCCGCTGCGCAACAGGGGCGTGGCTGAAGCCGACGTCGATCTTCGGGTCCGCGAGACGCTCGACATGATCGATCTATCGAGCTGGGCGAACCGCAAGGCCAGCGGCCTCACCGCCGACCAGAAGCAGAAGATTTCGCTCGGACGTGGCCTTGTGCGCAACGATGTCAGCGCGATCCTGTTCGACGAGCCGCTGACTGTCATCGACCCGCACATGAAATGGCAGCTCCGCTCGCAACTGAAACTGCTGCACAAGCAGTTCGGCTACACCATGGTCTATGTGACCCACGACCAGACGGAGGCGCTCACCTTCGCAGACAAGGTCGTGGTCATGTACGACGGACAGATCGTTCAGATCGGTACGCCGGCCGAGCTGTTCGAGCGACCAAGTCACACCTTCGTCGGCTATTTCATCGGCTCGCCCGGCATGAACGTCATGGCGGCGCGCGTCGAAGGCAGCTTAGTGCATGTCGGCGACCAGACCCTGGCGCTCGGCTATGCGCCGGACACCGGAAAGGCGGCCAAGACCGAGCTTGGCATTCGCCCCGAATTCATCCGCATCGACCGCGACGGCATGCCGGTGACGATCAGCAAGGTCGAGGATATCGGCCGTCAGAAAATCGTCCGCGCCGAGTTTGCGGGCCAGCCAATTGCCATCATCGTTCCCGAAGACGGCGAGATCCCATCGGAGCCACGGATCACCTTTGATCCCACCGCCATCAGTATCTACGCCGATTCCTGGCGTGTCGGCCGGGAGGATCGGGCATGAACAAGCCATGGAACAACAAGGCCTGGTTCCTCGTCATGCCGGTGCTGGTGCTGGTGGCCTTTTCGGCGGTGATCCCGCTGATGACGGTGGTCAATTATTCGGTCCAGGATACGTTCGGCAACAACCAGTTCTTCTGGGCCGGTACCGACTGGTTCGTCCAGACGTTGAAGTCCGACCGCTTCTGGTCCGCGCTCGAGCGCAACCTGGTGTTCTCTTTCATCATCCTCGCGCTCGAAATTCCGCTCGGCATCTTCATCGCGCTGAACATGCCGAAGAAGGGTCTCGGGGTCCCCGTCTGCCTGGTACTAATGGCGCTGCCGCTGCTCATTCCCTGGAACGTCGTCGGCACGATCTGGCAGGTGTTTGGGCGTGGCGATATCGGGTTGCTTGGGCATACGCTCAATTCCATGGGTATCGACTATAACTACGTCCGCAATCCCCTCGATGCCTGGCTGACCGTTATCGTCATGGATGTCTGGCACTGGACGAGCCTCGTTGTGCTTCTTTGCTATGCCGGTCTGGTGTCCATTCCGGATGCTTTCTACCAGGCCGCCAAGATCGATGGCGCGTCCCGCATGGCCGTGTTCCGTTACATTCAGCTGCCGAAGATGAAGCGGGTGCTGACCATCGCCATCCTGCTGCGCTTCATGGACAGCTTCATGATCTACACCGAGCCTTTCGTCGTCACCGGCGGCGGACCTGGCAACTCGACCACGTTCCTGTCAATCGATCTGGTGAAGACCGCGCTCGGACAGTTCGATCTTGGCCCGGCTGCGGCCATGTCGATCATCTACTTCCTGATCATCCTGCTGCTCTCATGGGTGTTCTACACCGTGATGACCAGCTACGACGCGGAGACCTGATATGGCTATCGCTATCGCTCACGCTCCATCCGCCAATCCGGTCCTCAAGGCAGAGGGATCGCGCTTCGGCTTCCTGATCCCGACGATCTACATCCTCTGCCTGCTGCTGCCGATCTATTGGCTGGTCAATATGAGCTTCAAGACCAACGAGGAAATCGTTTCCTCGATGACGCTCTATCCCCACGCCCCGACGCTGCACAACTACGTCATCATCTTTACCGACAGCGCCTGGTATTCCGGCTACATCAACTCGATCATCTATGTGGTAATGAACATGGTGATCTCGGTTGCCGCTGCCCTGCCGGCCGCCTATGCCTTCTCGCGCTACCGTTTCCTTGGCGACAAGCACCTGTTCTTCTGGCTGCTGACCAACCGCATGGCACCGCCGGCGGTCTTTGCCCTGCCGTTCTTCCAGCTCTACTCGGCCTTTGGCCTGATCGATACGCATATCGCCGTCGCTCTCGCCCATTGCCTCTTCAACGTGCCGCTGGCGGTTTGGATTCTCGAGGGTTTCATGTCCGGCGTGCCGAAGGAGATCGATGAGATGTCTTATATCGACGGCTATTCCTTCCCGCGCTTCTTCGTGAAGATCTTCATTCCGCTGATCGCCAGCGGCATCGGGGTCGCTGCGTTCTTCTGCTTCATGTTCTCCTGGGTCGAGTTGCTCCTCGCCCGGACGCTGACGACGACCGACGCCAAGCCGATCGCCGCGACGATGACCAGAACCGTCTCGGCAGCCGGTATGGACTGGGGATTGCTGGCCGCGGCCGGCGTGCTGACGCTAATCCCAGGGGCGCTCGTCATCTATTTCGTTCGAAATTACATCGCCAAGGGCTTTGCCCTCGGGAGGGTATGATCATGAATCTCGATTTCAGCTGGATGGCATGGACGCCGCCGACGATCATTTTCTTCGTGGTGATACTCGTCCTGCTGCTGGGCATGGGGCTTTGGGAATATGTCTCGCCGGGCGGAAATCCGCGCGTCGGCATTCTTCATTTCGAAACCACCCGCGGCGACCGGTTCTTCGTGTCGCTGCTCGGTTCCGCATTCATTCATCTCGCATGGCTGGGTCTTGTCGGACCCAACCTGTGGTGGGCTCTTGCTCTCTCCGTTGCCTACGCCGTCGGCGTATTCCGCTTCGTCTGAGGCAAGTCGATACGGGTCGCCGATATCCGGCGCTCCGGGACTGACACAACTGCAATCGCAATTCGGGAGGATATCATGCGAACGCATCTACTGACGACAACGGCAGCCTTGTTGCTGGCCGTAACTGGGACTGCCTATGCGGGAATGGAGGAGGCAAAGACCTTTCTCGGCAAGGAAATCGGCGACATGTCGACGCTGTCGCCGGCAGAGCAGGAAAAGGAAATGCAGTGGTTCATCGACGCCGCCAAGCCCTTCAAAGGCATGGAAATTAAGGTCGTCTCGGAATCCCTGACCACCCACCAGTATGAATCGCAGGTGCTGGCACCGGCCTTTACCGCCATCACCGGCATCAAGGTCACCCACGACGTCATCCAGGAAGGCGACGTCGTCGAGAAGATCCAGACGCAGATGCAGACCGGCCAGAACCTTTATGACGGCTGGGTAAACGACTCCGACCTGATCGGCACCCACTGGCGCTACCAGCAGGTCCGCAACCTGACCGACTGGATGGCCGGCGAAGGAAAGGACGTGACCAATCCCGGTCTCGACCTCAAGGACTTCATCGGTACATCCTTCACCACCGCTCCTGACAAGAAGCTCTACCAGCTTCCCGACCAGCAGTTCGCCAACCTCTATTGGTTCCGCTACGATTGGTTCAACGATCCGAAGAACAAGGCCGATTTCAAGGCCAAGTACGGCTACGAGCTCGGGGTGCCCGTCAACTGGTCTGCCTATGAGGATATTGCCGAATTCTTCACCGGCCGCGATGTCGGTGGCAAGAAGGTCTTCGGCCATATGGACTACGGCAAGAAGGACCCGTCGCTCGGCTGGCGCTTCACCGACGCGTGGCTTTCCATGGCCGGCAACGGCGACAAGGGATTGCCGAACGGCCTTCCCGTCGACGAGTGGGGCATCAAGGTCGACGAGAAGTCCCGTCCGGTCGGCTCCTGCGTCGCGCGCGGTGGCGACACCAATGGTCCTGCCGCCGTCTACTCGATCCAGAAATATCTCGACTGGATCAAGGCCTATGCCCCGCAGGAATCGCAAGGCATGACCTTCTCCGAATCCGGACCCGTGCCGGCACAGGGCAATATCGCCCAGCAGATCTTCTGGTACACGGCGTTCACAGCCGACATGGTCAAACCCGGCCTGCCGGTCATGAACGACGACGGCACGCCGAAATGGCGCATGGCTCCAAGCCCGCATGGCGTCTACTGGAAGAACGGCATGAAGCTCGGCTACCAGGACGTCGGATCTTGGACGCTGATGAAATCGACACCGACCGACCGCGCCAAGGCTGCCTGGCTCTACGCGCAGTTCGTCACTTCGAAGACGGTCGACGTCAAGAAAAGCCATGTCGGCCTGACCTTCATCCGCGAGTCGACCATCCGCGACAAGAGCTTCACCGAGCGCGCTCCCAAGCTTGGCGGCCTGATCGAGTTCTATCGCTCGCCGGCCCGCGTGCAATGGTCGCCAACAGGCACCAACGTTCCGGACTATCCGAAACTTGCCCAGCTCTGGTGGCAGGCAGTCGGCGATGCCGCATCCGGTGCCAAGACGGCCCAGGCAGCGATGGATTCGCTTTGCGAAGCCCAGGAAAAGGTCATGGAGCGCATCGAGCGGTCCAAGGTCCAGGGCGATATTGGCCCCAAACTCGCCGAAGAGCATGATCTGGCCTACTGGAACAAGGATGCCGTCTCCAAGGGCAACCTTGCGCCTCAGCTGAAGATTGCCGAGGAGAAGGAAAAGCCGCAGACCGTCAACTACGACGAACTGGTGAAGAGCTGGCAGTCCAAGTAGCCGGATCTACAGGCTCGGGCCCGATGGCCTGAGCCACCCCTTGGCCGCCGGTTCACCCGGCGGCCTTTGCCGCAAAACCATCCCACAAACAGCCTGCCGACCGGCGGGATCGCAGCTTACTGCCTTATCGGAGCGCATGAATGAGTAGCTATGTTCTCGCAATCGACCAGGGAACGACATCGTCTCGGGCTATCGTTTTCGATGGAGAGATGAAAATGGTCGCCTCGGCGCAGCGGGAAATTACCCAGTCTTATCCGCAGCCGCGCTGGGTCGAACACGATCCGCAGGAGATCTGGCAAACCGTGGTCGACGTTGTTCGCGAGGCTTTGGAGAAGGCGAAGCTTGGAGCCGCCGACATCGCCGCCATCGGTATCACCAACCAGCGCGAGACGACGGTCGTCTGGGACCGCGACACGGGTGCACCACTGCACCCGGCCATTGTCTGGCAGGACCGTCGCACGGCCGAGATCTGCGAAAGCCTCAGGGCGGACGGGTACGAGAAGTTGTTTTCCGCCAAGACCGGACTTCTGCTCGATCCCTATTTTTCCGGCACGAAGTTGCGCTGGCTGCTCGAGAATGTCGATGGGTTAAGAGACAAGGCGGAGGCCGGCTCTGTCTGCTTCGGCACCATCGATACATGGCTGCTCTATAAACTGACCGGCGGCAAGAGGCATTTGACCGATGCGACCAACGCATGCCGGACGTTGCTTTACAATATTACCGATAATCGTTGGGACGAAGAACTTCTCGCCATCCTGGGGATACCCCCTTCTCTGCTGCCGGACGTCAGGGATTGCGCCGACGATTTCGGTGAAACGACGCCAGATCTGTTCGGCGCAGCGATCCCGATCCTTGGCGTTGCCGGCGACCAGCAGGCGGCGACCATCGGCAACGCGTGTTTTGTACCGGGCATGATGAAATCGACCTATGGCACCGGCTGTTTCGCGCTGTTGAATACAGGCGTGGAAAGGGTCAATTCGTCCCACCGCATGCTGACGACGATCGCCTATCGTCTCGACGGCGTGACCACCTATGCCCTTGAGGGCTCGATCTTCATCGCCGGCGCTGCCGTGCAGTGGTTGAGGGACGGGTTGGGGATCATCGGCAAGGCATCCGAGGCTGGCGAGCTTGCCGATGCTGCCGATGAAGAGCAGCAAGTCTACATCGTGCCGGCCTTCACCGGTCTTGGCGCGCCCTACTGGGATGCCGAGGCGCGCGGCGCGATCTTCGGCCTTACACGCAACAGCGGCCCCGCCGAAATCGCCCGCGCCGTGCTGGAAGCGGTTGCCTACCAGACGATGGACCTGCTTTTCGCGATGAAACGCGACTGGGGCAGCCACGATGTCGAGACAGTGCTGCGCGTCGATGGGGGCATGGCAGCCTCCGACTGGACGATGCAGCGCCTTGCCGACATCATTTCGACGTCAGTCGACCGCGCCGCCATACTGGAAACAACCGCACTCGGTGCCGCCTGGCTTGCCGGCCACAGGGCCAAGGTCTGGCCAGACCAGAAGGAGTTCGCCGAACGCTGGAATTGCGACCGGCGTTTCGAGCCATCGATGAGCGAAAGCAATCGCCAGGCAAAGATCGCCGGCTGGCGCGATGCGGTGTCACGCACGCTAACGGGTGGGTAGACTTCACATAGAGCCCAGTCTCAGTGCGGTACGCCCAAAAAAATACACCGGCCGCGACGGGCCGGTGCAACTCAAACATTCGTTTTGCTCCAGTTAAGCTGCAGCCAAGGCCTTTTCGATGTCCTGCATCGAATGACCCGTAAGGTCCTTGGCGAGTTCGCCGATCAGCACGTCGGATACCGTCTTGTGGTAGCCCTTGCGCAGTTCGCCGAGCGTACGAGGCGCTGCAATCACGACGAGGTTCTTGATCTTGCCCGCCAGCACCTTTCTGTTGAGAAGATCGGCGACACCGGCTCCAAAACCGTCTTCGTCCTGCTGGCTGTCGTCGGGGTTGGCAGAGCTGCTCGAGTGGCGGCTGCCGGAGCCTATCTTAGAGCTGTCGACGGCCTCGTCAGGCATTGCCTTCAGCTTGACGTTGGCCGCGTCGCCTTCATTCTGGAAGAGGTTGAGCTTTTCGCCGTCGGCGACGGCAATGACGGTGTGCTGAGGAATTTGCATATCTGATTTCCATTCACAAAGTGGCATTTCGCCGGTTTGGCCGACTGATATCAGCCGCTCTAATAACCCCTCGAGCGCTTATCTGTTCCGCCCGGGCGTGGCTTCGGATGGTGCTTGTCTCGGTGTTTTCAATGCGCCGGACTGTCGGCGCCGGCCCGCAGCTCAGGTCTTCCGGCCAAATGCCATCATGACCAGCATTGCCAGCCATGTGAGCACGAAGCTGATCATCGAAAGGGCGGCGGCCTGGGTCGGCGAGCTTTTGCCGACCTCATTGATCGCCACCGGAAAGGTTGGAAACAGCAGTATGTTGGCGACCGTGAATTCTCCGATGACGACTGTGAATGTCAGCAGCGCACAGTTGACGATTGCCGCGCCTATGCCGGGAACCACGAC
Source organism: Rhizobium sp. rho-13.1 (assembly GCF_007000305.1). NCBI lineage: Bacteria > Pseudomonadati > Pseudomonadota > Alphaproteobacteria > Hyphomicrobiales > Rhizobiaceae > Rhizobium > Rhizobium sp. rho-13.1. The sequence goes on from NZ_SCFL01000015.1 coordinate 37,365, forward strand.
CAGCCGGATCGTCGTCAGCCCGCCGGCCCCAAGGCTTTCCGCAGCTTCCTTCAAGGTCCGGATATCGAGCGCCGCAAGGCCGACATCGAGCGCACGGAATGCGAAAGGCAACGCCAGGAAGAAGTAGGGAATGACAAGATAGAACGGCGAGCCGATTAGCCACATCGGCCCCGTAACCAGCATCGAAAGACCGCCGACAAGAGCAATGGCCGGCACCACGAAGGGTAGGATCGCCACGAACTCTATAACCCCGCGCATGCGCGGCATGTAGAGATGTGCGGCGATGACTGCGGGTGCAAGGATGATGTAGATCGCTGCTATCGTTGCCACCCCCAGTTCCAGCGACAGGATCAACGGTTGCAGCAGGGCCTTGTGGCTGAAGACGGCGGCATAGGCGGATACACCATAGGCGGTGCCGCCTTCCCAAAGGCTGAAGATCGCAGTCATCGCCAACGGCAGCACGAAATATGTCGCCGCGAGAACGAGGATAAGCCGACGCAGCATCTTACCGGCGCTCATCTCACATTCCCCGGCGCCGGGCGCGGCGCATCAGCAGGTTACTCGTCGCAACGACGACCGCCATCGTCACGATCATGGCGACGGAGAGCGCCGCTCCGGTCTGGGGCGAATTCATGACATCGCCGGACAGCACATTACCGATTTCCGTGGTCAGCAGCACGAGATTGCCGGAGGTCAGAGCATAGGCGGTGGCATAGCCGGAGAAGGCTGATCCAAACAGCAGGATAAATGCCGATATCAGCGACGGGGCGAGGATTGGCAGGACGACCAGGCGCCCATATTGCCAAGGCGTTGCGCCAAGGCTTTCTGCCGCCTCCGCCCATTCGCGGCGAAGGGCTTGCAAGGCCGGCATGATGATGATGATCATAAGAGGGATCTGGAAATAGGCATAGACGATCGTCAATCCGGTCAACGAGAACAGGCTAAAGCCGGCGGCATAGATATCGATGCCTAAGACCTTCAGCGCCCGGGTGAGAAGGCCGAACATGCCAAGGCTGGAAATGAATGCGAAGGCGAGCGGGACGCCGGCGAAGTTTGCCGCAACTGCGCTGAAACTCGAGGCGATGGCACCGAGCGCCGGGTGGGCATCGCGATGAATGACGGTCGCCGCAATGGCGCCGCCACAAGTGACGCCAACCGCTGCTGACGCAACGGAGAGCACAATCGAATTATAGGTGGCGAGACGAAATGTCTCGCCACCCAAAGCAACGATGTATTCCAGCGTGAAGCCGGTGCGGGTGCTGACTGACTGGACGACAAGCATGAGCGTGGGCGCCACCATGAATGCCAGTGAGAACAGCAGGAATGGTGCCACCAGCAGGACCGGTAGGCCCCACTGCCTGAGCATCGCACCGACGCCGTGCCCGGAGCGTGACCGTCTCTTGGCGGGGTCAAAGGGCTGCACCATGCCTGGCTTAATTGGTCTTCACGGTCTTGGGCCACATGTCGGCGACAACCTTCTTTGCGGCATCGATCTGCGCCTGGCTCGCAAAACGCACGCTCTTGTAGGCTTCCGGAGATGGCAGCTTGGCCAGCAGCGCGGCGGGCAGCACTCCGGCGTCGAGCATCTTGGCAAAGCGGATCGGATGGGCGTAGCCCGCAAGAAAGCCCAGTTGGCCTTCATCGCTGTACAGATATTCCTGCCACAGTTTGGCGGCGTTCGGGTGCGGCGCATAGGCGCTGATCGCCTCGCAATAATAGTTGCCGAACGGCGCGCCATCATTGGGAACGACGACTTCGAAATCGACCTTGCCGGCTTCGTCGTCGCGAATCGTCAGGTTGAGGTAGTCCCAGCGCAGCGCGATCGGCGTCTGGCCGCTCATCATGGTGCCCTTGTCGCTCTGTATCGGATTGTAGTTGCCGGCAGCGGCAAGCTTGCCAAAAAACTCCACGCCGGGCGCGATATCGTCGAAGCTGCCACCGTTGGCAAGAGCCGCCGCCATCACGGCCGCGAAGGAATCGCCAGCCCGGACGGGGCTGCCGCCCATGGACACCATGCCCTTGTATTCCGGCTTCAGGAGGTCAGCCCAGCTACGCGGCACGGTCTTGACGACGCTCTTGTTCACGGCAAAGGAGATGATGCCGTAGTAGCAGCCCTGCCAGAGGCCATCGGGGTTTTTAACCTCCGAGGGAATATCGTTCCAGGTGGCGACCTTGTAGGGCTGCAGCAGATTGTCGGTGACGGCTTGCAGCGCGAAGGACGGCGCCAGATCGAGCGTGTCCGGCCCGCGATCCTGGCCTTTCAGGCTGCGAACGGCCTGCAGTTCCTCGGCCGACGAACCCTCCGGGTTGGCGGCATTCACCTCGATCCCGTAGAGCTTTGAGAAGTCGGTCATCATCTTGCCGAAGACCCAGTTCGGCGACAGGGCTACGACGTTCAGCGCGCCTTCTTTCTTGGCGGCAGCAACGAGGCCGTCCGGCATGGTCGCAGCTTCGGCACGCAGCGGGCCGAGGTTGAGCAGCGATGCGCCGAGCGCCGCCGAGCCCGCCCGCAATAAAGTCCTGCGATTGATGTGAAACGAATTCATCGAAAAATCCTTCGGGTTGCGTATCGCCTGATGGCCGTTTGGGAGAGCCGTCGAAAGCTTGTGGCGATTTGCCAATAGGCATCGTCAGTGACAGGCAATTGACAGATTTAAGAAGTTTCAAAAGCGTGACGGGCGATATCGCGCCTTGGTATCCGATTGAAATATATTCGCTTTCTGCGTGCGCCTTCTGGCGGGCAGCTGTCACCGGACTGTCGCGTCGATCCGTTACGGGAATGCGGCCCTTGCGTCGGAGGGCCGACAAACCGCGCCCCCGGACAGAACCAGAGAGGCCATCATGCAGATTGCGATCATCGCAGATCCCCATATCGGCGCGAAGACCGATGATTTCGTTGCCAACTGGAATGCGGCGGTGGCGCACGTCAACGATCTCGATGTGGCATTCACGATTGTGCTCGGAGACCTGACGCTCGATGGCGCCAATCTGGAAGCGGATCTTGCTTTCGCGCGGCAATCTCTCGACACACTCCGCCGGCCGGTTCTCGTGCTGCCCGGCAACCACGACGTGGGCGATATCTCGCGCGCCAGCCGTCAGCCGGCAAGCCGCGAAAGACTGGAGCGCTGGAACCGGCATCTCGGCGCGGACCGCTGGATTTGCGACGATATTCCGGGATGGCGGCTGATCGGCATCGACAGCCAGGTTCTTGCGACCGGATTGGCTGAAGAAGCCGAGCAGTGGCATTGGCTTGACGAGGCGTTTGGCGGACGGGGCGAGCGCGCCCCTGTCCTGCTCACCCACATGCCGCTGTTTCTAGAGAACTGGGACGAAGCCGATCGACCCTACTGGGCCATCCCGACTGCGGCGCGGCAACGGTTGCGGATGCTGGTGGAGAGCACCGGAACGGCTGCCATCGTCAGCGCCCATATCCACCGGACCCTCGATCTTCCAGGCGCCGATGGTCCCCGCCAGATCTGGGCAGCGGCGACGAGCTTCCTGTCGCGCGATGCGTCGATGCCGTCACAGCCGGGCGCGGCAAACCTCGGTATCACGATACTCGACTTTACCGACGGCGCGCTCAAGGTCCGCTTCGACAGTGTTGCGGGCATCTCGGAAACCTACATCGAGGATTCTAACGGCTCGATTTATCCGAAACCGGAATAGCGGTCCTCGTTGCGGGCATAGCAGTTGCCGATTTTGATCGTGGCTGGCTAACGATGTCGTTTTATGGCAAACGTGGGGGCATCAGTTCAATGCAGTCAACGACGTCAATCGGAACGCGAGAATGATCGAAAGTCAAACCAGGCAGGCAGATTGGCGCCGCGCCAACCCGATGAAGTACAATGCTCATCTCGCGGTGCAGCGTGCCATCGTCGCCGGCGATCTCGAAAAGCTCGGCTGTGAAGTCTGTGGTCACGATGCCGTCGACGCCCATCACGACGAGTATGACGAACCCCTGAGGGTTCGCTGGCTTTGCCGCAGACATCACACGCGTCTTCATCGCTACGGCGAAGACATGTTTCCACTGCGGTCGAATACAGACCAGCGCTGATCGGTTTGGGATTTTGCCGTCCTGTCGTCTCTGACAGTTTTGGGGCCACCGGCAGTGTCGTTTGCCGGCGGCCTTTTCGTTTTACTTCGAGTTCGCCGCCTTTATGCCGGCGTCGTCGGCCATGATGGATGCCGCCTCGTTCAAGAGGACATCCTTGGCGTTCTTGCGGGCGGTTTCGATGGCGATATCGGCACTCAGGCTGCGTTCGTTTGCCTGCAGGCCATCGTCTTCCCCGGGGTCGACGCCATCGTTTATCTTCTCGCGTGATTTGTCACGGGTCGCCTGAGCTGCCAGTTCCTTGCGACGCTCTGCCTCGTTGAGAGAAACGATGCCCTTCTCGCGCTGCGCCTTCAACTCGGCGATGTCTTCGACCAGACGCTTGAAATCCGGATCGTTGGCAACGCGTGCGTCGTGGCGGCTCTGCAGCTGCGGTATCTTTGCCGCCACATCGCCTTCCGGCTTGTAGTTGGCCGGCTTGATCTGCGTCCATGGAAGAGCATTGTCGTAGCTGGCCTCGCCGAAGGTCTTCGGGTCCGACAGGCTCGGCAGCCCGATGTCCGGCGTCACGCCGCGCAACTGGGTAGTGCCCCCATTGATGCGGAAGAACTGCGCTATCGTCATTTTCAGTTCGCCGAATTTCGGTTTGGCGTTGTGCGCGACCTGATCGAGATTGACCACTGTCTGCACGGTACCCTTGCCGAAGCTGGGTTCACCGATGATCACGCCGCGGCTGTAGTCCTGGATTGCGGCCGCGAAAATCTCCGAGGCGGATGCGGAACCGCGGTTAATGAGCACGCCGACCGGACCTGTCCAGGCAGCAGGCGAGCGGTCGTCGCCCTCAATGGCAACCTTGCCGCCAGCATCGCGCTGCTGGACGACGGGACCCTTGCCCGTAAACAGACCGGTGAGATCAATCGCTTCGGCCAGCGACCCGCCGCCATTGTTGCGCAGGTCGATAAGAACGCCGTCTGCCTTGTCCTGTTTCAATTCGTCGATGAGCTTGGCCACATCACGGCTGGCGCTACGGTAATCCTTGTCGCCCTTGCGGCGAGCGTCGAAGTCTTCGTAGAAGGCCGGCAGGGTAATCACGCCAATCTTGCGCGTCGCATCGCCGTCCTTGATGGAGAGCAGCGTTTTCTTGGCGGCCTGCTTTTCGAGGCTGATCTTGTCGCGCGTCAGGCTGACGATGTGATGGGCGCCATCGGCACCTGCTTCCGCTGGCAAGATATCGAGGCGAACAATGGAGTCCTTGGCGCCGCGGATCATCTGGACGATCTCGTCGAGGCGAGTGCCGACCACTTCCTTCACCGGACCATCGGCGCCCTGGCCAACGCCGATAATACGATCGCCGACGGCAAGCTTGCCCGACACCTGCGCCGGGCCGCCGGGAACAAGCTCGCGGATCGTGGTGTAATCGTCGCGTTCTTGCAGCACTGCGCCGATGCCGACCAGCGACAGCTTCATCGAGATATCGAATTCAGCCGAAGCGGTGGCGCCGAAATAGTCCGTGTGCGGGTCTATGGATGTGGTGTAGGCATCCATGAACGATTGGAACACGTCTTCGCTCTTGTATTTGTAGGCCCGCTCCAGCGAATTTTCATAGCGCTTGTCGAGCGTATCGCGAATGGCTGCGTCGTCCTTGCCTGCAAGTTTGAGGCGGAGCCAGTCACCTTTGACGCGCTTGCGCCAGAGATCGTCGATCTCGGCTTCCGACTTCGGCCAAGGCGCATCTTCGCGCAGGAAGGAATAGCTCTCGTCCTTGCTGAAATCGAAACTCGTCTTCAGCAAGTCGCGCGCATAATTCATACGGTCGACGACACGCTGCTCATAGAGATTGAACATTGAGAACGGAATCTGCAGGTCTTCCTTGTTGACAGCATCGTCCAGCTTGGTGTCCTGAGCCTTGAACTTGTCGATATCGGCCTGCAGGAACAGCATCCTGTCCGGATCCAGCGACTTGATGAACCTGTCCATTATCTTCACCGACAACGCATCGTCGAGCGGAACCGGCTTGTAGCTGAAGCGGGTGAGAAACTGGGCGCTGAGATGTGCAGCCTGTCCCTGTTGCGGTAGCGGCGCCAATACGGGCAGCGGTCCCATTTCCAGAGCATAAGCCGAAGATGAAAGCGCCAGAAAGATGCCGAGGGAACCAGAAAGTCTACGCATTCAGCTTTGATCCAATTCGTAATGCCGAGTCTCGATGCTTAGCGTTGGTGGAACAATTTTAGACTTTTGGCAACCAAGGGGATGAGCAAAGCGTATGGCGTTTCTCAAACGTCGTTACCCCTATCTTCTGAAGGCGGGCCTGGAATTCGGCTAAAGATGCCACTCGAGCGCGGCCTTGTGCGCATTTCAGCGAATTTATAACGGGAATTCCGGCATGAAAGCGGCAGCCGGTGGCTGCCGCCGTCACCAAAGCGTGAATGCCAATTTTGCGCGATTGTTATTGTGGGGCAGCGTTCTTCGTCTGCACCACCATTGCCTCGATATGATCGACGAGACCATCGGCAAGGCCGAGGCGTCCTGCGAGAAGATCCAGATAGCCTCGCTCTGCGCGAGTATCCGGCTCGATCGTCAGCCTCGAGGCTGTGTAGAGTTCGACCTTCTGTTCCTCACTGACGGCCGCTGCGATCAGGGCGTCGAGGTCCGTTGGCACGGTCAATTCTCGCTGGATGAAATTCGCAGCCTCACCCGTCACGTCGGCCGCTGCAATCTTGTCCATGATCAGCGCCCGCTCGGCATCGTCGACATGGCCGTCGGCCTTGGCAGCGGCAATCATGGCGCGGATAAGCACCAGCACGAACTCGTTGCTGTTGGCAGGCGAAGACGGTGCGAAGGGGGAATTATCCGGCGGCGGCAGCACAGGCTGTTGTCCCTGCGAAGAAACCTGCGGCGATGTCACCGGCGCGGAGCCCGACTGGTAATTCTTGTAGGCCTGGTAGCCAAGCCCTGCGATGGCGGCAAGGCCACCGACGGCAAGCGTATTTCCAGCGATGCTGCGCCCGGTCTTGGTGCCAAGCAACACGCCGAGGATCGCGCTTGTTGCCAACGGGTTTTCCCGGGCTTTGCCGATCGCATCTCCCGCCCGGTCCCGCACTGTCCCTCCGAGCCCGGGAACCTGCGACGTCAGGAACTGGTCGAGAAGTTTCTTCGCATCGAACATAGTCAACTGCCTCCTTGATGATGATTGATAGATAGGAGCAGTCCGCACGAATACAAATTTCGCCAGATCGGAAAGGACCGGGATGGGAGGGTGATGGCCCTATCAGCGGTCGTGAGGCGAGGCGGCCTCATTGTATGTAGATAGATAGATGTATAAAGATGTATATCTTCTGGTGTGAGGATCTACAAGGAGATACCGATGGCCATCAACGTCAACAACCCGCAGGCCGATGCTCTGACCCGCAAGTTTGCAAGCGTCGCCGGTGTGAGCATAACCGATGCTATCGTCATCGCCATGAAGGAGGCGCTGGAGCGACGTCTTAATCTGGAGAGCGCAACGGAAACGGCTGCGCGGCTGCGCGCCAAGCACGGCCTCGTCTTGTCCGCCCGGGGCAAGGAGCCTCTTCCCAGGTCGGTTTTTGACGAGATGTGGGACGGGAAATAATGTACGTTGACGCGTGCGCCATCATTGCTCTTGCATCTGACGAACCTGAAGCCAAGCGTGTTGCAGATGCCCTTTTGTCCGCAAAGACGCGGATCACATCCGCCGTCGCTGTCCTCGAAGCAGCAATGGCCTTGGCAAGGCCCGATAAGTTCGACCGGTCGATTGCTGACATCGAGCCATTCTTGATGGAATTCCTGGAGGCGCGCGGCATCGAATTATACGACCTGCCGCCCGGCAAGAGCGCCACGACCCTATCACTGATGGCGGCCGACAAATACGGTAGCGGTCGCAACAGACTAAACCTTGGCGATTGCCTCCATTATGCATGCGCCAAATATTACCAAGTGCCGATGCTCGCGACGCATGACGAGTTTCGTCAAACCGATCTCCAGACAATTCCCTGACGCCTCCGCGCGCCTATGACACGCGCGCGAGCAGCTGGGCGGCAAATCGCGCGTTGGCTGCAGTCAAAAAGCAGCCGTGTTTCATTCGCAAAATGCTGCAACGCACACTATCTGATTTGACGTCGCTTCGATTTTCACAACGGGAACCGCTGCATGGTTTTGCCCCAGTCAGCTCGTCTACACCGGATGCTCGGCTATATCGGCTGGCCTCTTGCCCTGCTCTTCCTCTGGGATATCGCCATCACTCTGGCCTATGTCTATCTTCCCCACCCTTGGCTGGATCTGCCAGCGCTGCCGATGAGCCTGCTCGGATCGGCACTGGCCCTGTTTCTGGGTTTCCGGAACAACAACGCCTATAATCGTTGGTGGGAGGCGCGGACGCTTTGGGGGGCGATGGTGAACGCGTCGCGCTCCTATGGGCGAGAGGTGTTCCACCTGATCGACAAAAACGGCGAAAGCTTCGATCTGCGCCACGACCTCGTTCGACGCCAGATCGCCTACGTGAACGCCCTGCGCTGTCATCTGCGTCGGCAGCCGAACGAGGACGAGATCCGAGCCTTCCTCTGCGACAACGAACTCGAGTCGTTGAAGGGGGTGACAAATGTGCCGAACGCAATCCTCAACGAGACTGCCGCGCTACTGGCCGACGCACGCCAGCAAGGCTGGATCGATTCGATGCGCAGTATCCAGATCGAAAGCGTCCTTGTCGACATGAGCAATGCCCAGGGCGGAATGGAGCGGATCAAGAATACGCCTCTGCCGCGTGAATATGGCTACTACCCGACGCTGTTCGTTCACATTTTCTGCATTCTGCTGCCAATCGGTCTTGTCGATAGCCTAACGATCTATACACCGCTTGCATCGACCATCGTCGGTTTCATGCTGCTGGCCATGGATCGCATCGGCTCCGATCTGCAGGATCCGTTCGAAAATCGTGCCCACGACGTGCCCCTGACCTCGCTTTGCCGGACAATACAGATCGACCTCGAGCAACTGGTCGGCGGAGGCAATGCCACGAAGCCGATCCGACCAGTCGAAAATGTCCTCTGGTAGACCGCCAGACGGCCGCGCCTCAAATATCGTAGGTGTTGGCGGCGTTGATGGTCGAGATGAACTGCCTGGTGCGCTCGCGCTGTGGCGCAGTGAACAGGAGCCTTGCATCGCCGGTCTCGACGACGCTGCCTGCCTCCAGAAACACCACGTTGTTGGCGATCTTCGACGCCAGCCGGAGGTCGTGCGTCGCCATCACCATGGTCGTCCCCTCAGACGCAAGCTTGCTTAAGACATCGACAACCTCGGCGGCAAGTTCAGGATCGAGCGCCGATGTCGGTTCGTCGCAAAGCAGGACGCGGGGCGACGGAGCGAGCGCACGGGCGATTGCTATCCGCTGCTGCTGGCCGCCGGACAGGGTCGCGGGCCACGCATCTGCCTTGTGCTCCATACCGACCTTCTTCAGAAGATCCATAGCGCTGGCACGCGCTTTGTCACGCGGCCATTTCAGCACGGTGACCAGGCTTTCCATGACGTTTTCAATGGCGGTCTGATGCGGAAAGAGCTGGAAATTCTGGAAGACCATGCCGGTCTGCCGGCGGATTTTCTGGATCGCCTGCCAGCTGGTTTTTTTGCCCGGTGCGAAGGTCAGCGTCTCCCCGCCGAGGCGGATCGCGCCGGAGGTCGGGATTTCCAGCAGGTTGATGCACCGCAGCAGCGTGCTCTTGCCGCCCCCGGAAGGGCCGACAAGCGCAGTCACGCTGCCTTCCGGGATGGTGATGTTGATATCCTTGAGGACGACTATGTCGCCGAAACGCTTTTCGATGTTTGTAAGCTCGATCATGCGTTGGCCTCCATCATGCCACCATACCGGGCGAAGCGTCGCTCCAGTCGCACTTGCAGCGTCGACAAGACCGAGCTCAGTGCAAGGTAGATCAGGGCAGCCTCGATATAGAGAATGAGCGGCTCGTAGGTGGTGGCGACGACACGCTGTGCGGCCTGGAACAGTTCCGGCACCGTGATCGCTGCGGCGAGCGACGTGTCTTTCACCAACGAGATGAAGGTATTCGACAAGGGCGGGACCGCGACGCGGGCAGCCTGGGGCAGGATCGTCCGGATCATCGCCTGGCGCCAGCTCATGCCGATCGAATAGGCCGCCTCCCACTGTCCCTTCGGAACCGATGAAATGACGGCACGGATGATCTCGGAGCTGTAGGCGCCGATGTTCAGCGTGAAGCCGATCAGGGCTGCCGGAAACGCATCGAGCAGGATCCCGACGCTCGGCAGGCCGTAGAAGATCACGAAGAGCTGCACCAATAGTGGCGTCCCACGGATGATCCAGACGTAGAAGCGGGCGATCGCTGCCACAGGAGCCGGGCCGAACAGGCGCGCTATTGCCGTGACAAGTCCGAGAATAAGCCCAAAGGCAAAGGACATCAGGGTCAGCGGTATCGTAAAGATTAGCCCTGCCCAGAGCAGAGGCGCGAGCGAATCCGCCATCAATTGAAGCCAGTGCGGCAAGGGTATCTCCCTTAAAAAGCGATGCGCCCAGCGAAAGATCACTGAGCGCCCGTTCGTTCACTATCGTGGTTTTCAGGATTTGGAAACGGCTTTCGCCTTCCGTTACTTGGAGACGTCCTGGCCAAAATATTTTTCGGAGATCGTCTTGTAGGTACCGTCGGCCTTGATCTCGGCCAACGCCTTGTTGATGGCAGCCAGCAACTCGGGCTCCTGCTTGCGGATGATGACGCCCGAATAGTTGGCGTCGGCCTCCTCTGCGACGACCTTCACAGGCGCGTCCGGCTTGTGCTTCTTGAAGTCGAGGAAGGACAGGCTGTCATTGATCGTCGCATCGGCGCGGCGGGTGAGGACCAGCTGGATAGACTGGTCGAAGCCATCCGTGCCAACGAGCTCGGCACCGGATTGCTCGGCCAGCTTGCCATAATTGCTCGTCAAAGACTGCGCTGCCTTCTTTCCCTTCAGATCGGCAAAGCCCTTGATGCTGTCGTCGTTGTCACGGACGATGAGTGCGGCTTTCGATGCGATGTATGGGTCCGAGAAATCATATTTCTGCTTGCGAGCATCGGTGATGCCGACTTCGTTGATGACGCTGTCATAGCGCTTGGCATCGAGGCCGGCGATCAGCCCATCCCACTTGCCTTCGACGAATTCGGCTTTGACACCCAGCTTGGCGGCGATCGCCTGGGCAATCTCGACATCGAAGCCGGCGAGCTTGCCGCTGGCATCATGAAAGGTGAAAGGCGCGTAGGTGCCTTCGGTCCCGACCTTGAAGACACCGGCGGATTTGATGGCAGCGAGGTTTTCGCCAGCATGGGCCGGCAACAGCAATGCGGCCTGAACGAGTGCGATGGCGGCGATGGATTTCAGCAGTGTCATGTCGGTACCGATCCCGGTGTTGATGTTCGAGTGCGAAAGATCGCAGAAACTGTCTCTCAAATATGCACAGGAAACTGCGAAGGAAATGAGCAATTGCAAATAATTTTCTCAATTCCGCGTCATTCAGTGATGATCTGTCTCCAAGAGCCCGCATCACCCTCCAGCGGGCAAGAGCGTGGGTGTTTCCGGGCGCATCATTGGGGGCGACGCCCTGCAGCCCGTTGGCATTTCCGGCAAGGCGCATCGTTGTCTTCAAAACCGTCCGCGACACTTCGAAATTCCTGTTTACGTTCATATGTTTGCGCTCTAATGCTTTAAGCGTGTCATGCAAAGGCGCTATCAAGATCCAAGGCGGGGCTGCAAGCCTCGACCCGATTTCAATCCAGTGTGTCACCCGTAGATAAGATCGATGAACAACCTGCCTGCGCTGCTGCCGGTCATTCGCGCCTTCACAAGAAGCTGGCCGGCCTTGGCGTTAATGACGGGTCTGCTCGTCGCCTGGGAACTCTACGCCCGCTATTCCGGCATCCGGGCGACGACCCTGCCTGCGCCGTCGCGGGTGTTCGAGCAGATCGTCGTCAACTGGCAGGTGCTTCTCGAAAATGCCATCCCGACCGTTGCGGCCACGTTTACCGGCTTTGGCTTCTCGCTGACCGTGGCGTTCCTGATGTCTGTCGTGGTCGATTTCTTCCAGCCGGCGCGCCGCGCGCTGGTGCCGGTCTTCATCGTCAGCCAGACGTTGCCGCTGGTCGCCATTGCGCCGCTGGTGGTGCTGTGGTTCGGTTTCGGGCTGCTGCCGAAAATACTGCTGGTGGCGCTCGTGACGTTTTTCCCGATGATGGTGGCCCTCGTTCAGGGGTATGAGTCCACCGACCGCGAAATGGAATGGCTGCTGTCGTCCATGGGTGCCTCCCGATGGCGGGTCTTCGTTTTGGCGCGCCTGCCGTCGGCCATTCCCTACTTCTTTACCGGGTTGCGAATTTCCATCACCTATGCCGTCGTCGGCGCCATCTTTGCGGAATATGCCGGCGCGGCAAAAGGGCTCGGCATCTACATGCTATCGGCGAAGAACAATTTTCGGCCGGACCTGGTGCTGGCGGCGGTGACTGTCAGTTCCTGCCTGACACTATTGCTTTTCGCATTGGCGGTTGGCGCGGAGCGTCTCGCCACACCCTGGAATACGGATCGCAAGGATCGCCAGCCATGAGCCAACCGGCCCGCCTGTCGCTTGCCGGCATCCGCAAATCTTTCGGTCCGCTCGACGTGCTCGCGGACGTGACGCTGCATGTCGGGCACGGCGAATTCGTGTCGATGCTCGGGCCCTCCGGCGCCGGCAAATCCACGCTGTTCCAGGTGCTGACCGGGGCCATTGTCGCCGATGCCGGCCAAATCGTCTTCGACGGCGCGCCGTTGGACCAGGCGAGCGACACGTTCGCCTTCATGCCGCAGCGCGATGCCCTGATGCCGTGGCGCCGGATCATCGACAACGCGACGCTCGGACTGGAGGTGCAGGGACTATCGAAAAGGATGGCCCGTGCGCAGGTCGAGCCTCTGCTGGAAACCTTCGGGCTTGCGGGATTCGAGCGGCATTACCCCAACCAGTTATCCGGCGGCATGCGACAGCGCGTGGCGCTGCTTCGCACCGTCGTCCAGCAACGAAAGATGCTACTGCTCGACGAACCCTTCGGCGCGCTCGACGCGCTCACGCGGATTTCCATGCAGCGTTGGCTCGAGCAGATGTGGGACCAGAACCGGTGGACCGCGCTGCTGATCACCCATGACATCAGGGAGGCGATTTTCCTCTCTGACCGGATCTACGTCCTCTCGGCCCGACCCGCCCGGGTGCTTGCCGAAATCGAGGTGCCGCTGCCGCGTCCGAGGACCTTGGCGGACCTCGCCTCCCCCGTTGCCTCCCGTATCGAGGCAGCGCTGCTGGAGGCGCTGATCGGTCCGGAAAATGCGCCCTTTTTGCCACCCAATCCCATCTCTTAATATCACAGCAGGAGTTCCCATGCCCTCGTTCCCTCGCCGCAGCGCCTTCGGGCTTGCGCTGTCCGTTTTCACCGCCCTCGCCTCGATTGGCCCCGTTGCGGCGGCGGATCTGAAAACCGTCAATATCGCGCTGGACTGGACGCCGAACACCAACCATGTCGGGTTGTTCGTGGCCGAGCAAAAAGGCTACTTCCGGGATGCCGGGCTCGACGTCAAGATCCTGCCCTACACCGATACGGCGGCTGGCACGCTGGTCAGCAACCACGTTGCGGATTTCGGCATTGCGGGCATCGGCTTCTATTCGCAGAGGGCCGCCGGAGCCGACCTCAAGGGGGTCTATGCTGTCGTCCAGAAGGAAACCGGTCGGCTGATCGTCGATGCCAAGCGCACCGACATCCAGTCGCCGAAAAATCTCGACGGCCTCACCTATGGCGGTTTCGGCAGTGCCTGGGAAAATGCGCTGATCACCGACATCATCAAGCATGATGGTGGCAAGGGCGATATCAAGACGGTGACGCTGGGCACATCGGCCTATGAGGCGCTCGCCAACGGTTCCGTCGACTTCACCCTGGAAGTGGCCACCTGGGAAGGCGTCGAGGCCGAACTGCGCGGTGCCAAGCTCAAGGAATTCACCTACAGCGATTATGGCGTGCCTGACGAGTACACCACCTTCATCGTCTCCAGCGACGGCTACCTGAAGGCCAATGGCGACACCGCCAAGGGGTTTCTTGCCGCCGTTCAGAAAGGATACGCCTTTGCCGCAGATCATCCCGAGGAAGCCGGGGACATCCTGATCGCCGCCAATCCGGACACGCTCACCAACCACGCCCTTGTGACGCAGTCGATGAAGGCACTGGTGTCCGGCCATTACCTGCGCAGCGCCGATGGTGTCATCGGCAATATGGATCTCGCCAAGATCGATGCTTTTGGCCAATATCTGGTGAAGGCCAAGATCCTCGTCGATGGCGACGGCAAGGTCCTGACCTCGGCGCCGGACTTTTCGACCTTCGTCACCAACGATTATCTTCCGAAGAAGTGAGCACCGCGTCGCCGGCCGGAGAGACGCCCGACACTCCGGCTGACGCGCGCTCAGACCACGGCGCAGACCGTCTTGGTTTCGAGATAGTTCTCGAGGCCCGGCGCTCCGTTTTCATATCCCCAGCCGGATTGCTTGTGGCCGCCCTTCGGCAATTCGGGTGAGAAATACGAATGGCAGTTGATCCAGACGGTGCCTGAACGAATACGGGCGGAAAGCCGATGGGCAGAACTAAGGTCCTGTGTCCAGACGCTGGCCGCAAGCCCATAGGGCGAATCATTGGCAAACAAAATGGCCTCGACGGCATCATCGAACGGTGTGACAGCCACCACGGGGCCGAAGATCTCCTCCCGCATCATTCGCATGTCCTGACGGACGCCGGTCATGACTGTTGGCCGATAGAAGGTCTTTAGCTCCCCGTCCTGCGCGCCACCTGTGACGATCTCGGCGCCTTCTTTGGCGCCCTCTGCCACGTAGCGCGCGACATGATCGGCCTGCCGGCGATCGACGAGGGGGCCGAGGTCCACATCCGGATCGAGCCCATGGCCGAGCCGCAGCTTGGCCGCCTCTTGCGCCAGTCCTTCGACCAGCCGCTGATAGATCGACCGATGGGCATAGACACGCGACCCGGCGACGCAGACCTGGCCGCCATTGGCAAAGATGCCGCGCGCGATGCCGGGGATGGCAAGCATCATGTCGGCATCCGGCATGACAATGGCCGGCGACTTGCCGCCGAGCTCCAGCGTCAGCTTCTTGAGGTTGCCGCGTGCAGCGCCGACGATCAGCTTGCCCACCTCGGTCGAGCCCGTAAAGGCGACCTTGTCGACCCCGGGATGGGCGGTCAAGGCCGCACCGACGGTCTCGCCCATCCCGGTGACGATATTGACGACACCGCGCGGAAGCCCGGCCTCGAGCATCAGTTCTGCAAGCCGCAGTGTCGTCAGCGACGTCTCCTCGGCTGGCTTCAACACGACCGTGCAGCCAGCCGCCAGCGCCGGCGCCAGCTTCATGGCTGCCATTAGCATCGGCGAGTTCCACGGCGTGATGGCAGCGACGACCCCGATCGGCTCGCGCGTCGTGTAGGCGAATATCTTCTTGCCCGGCGGCTGGTAGCCGATGGAGGTCGGGATCGTCGTGCCGAGGATCTTGGTGGTAAAGCCGGCGTAATAGCGAAACTGCTCGGCCGAGGCGGGGATCTCGCCGAAGCGTCCGGTCTTGAGAGATTTTCCCTGGTCGAGAGTCTCGAGTTCGGCAAGTTCATCGACATGGGCATCGATGAGATCGGCGATGCGCCACAGCAATTTGCCCCGCGCCGAAGGCGTCATGCCCCGCCAGGCATCTCCCTCGAATGCTTGCCGTGCCGACGAGACGGCGGCATCGATATCCGCTGCTCCTGCCGCCGCCAGTTCGGCGAGAGACTTGCCGGTGGCTGGGTCGAACGTCGTGAACGTGGCGCCGGAGGCGGCCGCGACCCACGCGCCATCGATCAGCAGTTTCTTGTCTGTTTGTGCCAGAAAGCGTCGCGCGCCTTCGCTGGCGGGCTCGAAGATGCGGATTGGGATGGTCATGGGTTTGGATCTCCCGGCCCGCAGGCCAATTGAGCAGCTTCAAGCCGCGCCGATGAGTTGAGCGCACCGCGAATGATCGAATGATAGCCGGTGCAGCGGCAAATATTGCCTTCGAGCGCAGAGAGAATCTCCGCTTCGCCAGCGGCCGGCAGGTCGATGAACAGCGCCGTCAGGGCCATCAGGAAGCCGGGCGCGCAGTAGCCGCACTGGAAGGCGTTTTCTTCGGCCAGCGCTGCCTTCACGACCCGCGCGATCTCGAAGGCATCGATCCCCTCCGGCGTGACGATGTCTGCATCCGGCAACTGCCATGCCATGACCAAGCAACCATTGACGGCAAGGCCGTTCATCAAAACGGTGCAGGCGCCACATCGGCCGATGCCGCAGGCGATCTTGGTGGCGGTGAGACCGAGTTCGTCGCGCAACAGTTCGGCCAGCCGCATATCCGGCGGCACTTCGAGGGCGACCGTTTCGCCGTTGAGGCGGAATTTGACGTGCGTCGTCGCCACGGTGCTCATGCCCGCCCCGCCATCGCATCGAGGATTGCCTCCGGGGAAAGCGGCAGGCTGAGCGGCCGGTGGCCGATGGCACCGGCAACGGCATTGGCAATCGCCGGCGCGATGGCGCCGATGCCGAGTTCGCCGGCCCCGCGCGGCCCAAGCTCGTCGCCCGCGTCCAGATCTTCCAGGGCATAGACCGACATTGCTGAAGCACTGTCCCTGATGCCGGGCATCATGTAGCTGTCAAAATTGCCGTTCATGTTGGTGGCGTCGTGCATCATGGCGTCTTCCGTCAGCGTAAACCCGAGCCCCTGGATGGCGCCACCCTCCATCTGACCGAGATAGGCGGCGACGTCGATGACCGGGCCTGCCGCCGTGTGCTGCCTGATGTCCATGACGCGCACGCTGCCGGTCACGCGGTTGACGGCAACCCGCACCAGACATGCCCCGAAGGCGAAGATGTAGCGGGCGTTGCCTGCCTCATAGTCCGTCTTCGGAAAGTCGAAGGCGACCGTCGCGCTGGGCAGCGCGTCCGGCCCCAGCGAGCGGGCCAGCTCACGGTAGGTGAGGAGAAGGTCCCCGCTGTTGCTGCCGGCGTCGGCAAAGCCACCGGGTGCAAGCCGCAAACTCATTGCCGGACGTCCGATTTTTAGTCCGGCGGCCTCGAGCAACTGTGGCGCCAGCAGCGCGCCGGCGGACTTGGCCACCTGCCAGACGACATAGCCGCCGCGCGATGCCGTGGTCGAGCCGGAATCGGGCGCAAGGTGGGTATCCCCCGTCACCGGCAGGACATCGTCACGCCCGCAGCCAAGCCGGTCGGCAACGGCTGCCTTGATCGATGTCAGCAGGCCCTGCCCCATTTCATCGAGGCCATAGGCCGCTTCGATAAAGCCGTCTTTGGAGAGAGCAAGCCTGCCGCCGGCCGGGTCGGGAACCAGCGAGCCGAGACCATTGCCCTGATAGTTCAACGCCATGCCGACCCCAACGATCTCCTCGGGCCCTGTCCCGTCCGCCTCCTGCCACAGAGAACTTGCGGCAGCGGCATCCAGCATCTCGGACAACCGCTCTGAGGTAGACACAATCTGCCCGAGATAGCCGGGCGCGCCGGGCTGGCGCAGATTGCGGCGACGAATCTCGACCGGCGTCAGGCCGCAGAGGTCTGCCAGCAGATCCATCTGGCATTCGATCGCATAGGTCATCTGGTTGGCGCCAAAACCTCGGAATGCGCCGCAGACACCATTGTTCGTATAGGCAAGGCGACCCCGGGTCTCGACGTTCTCTAAGATGTAGGGTCCGGCCACATGTTCGAGCGCGGTCTCAAGAACGCCGGGACCGAGCGATGCGTAGGCACCGGCGTCGGAGAGGACATCGACCTCCTGGGCGAGCAGCCGGCCATCGGCATCACAGGCGGTGCGCATGCGGATCGTCATCGGATTGCGCTTGATGCCGGCAACGACCGATTCTGCGCGCGACAGCTGGATGCGAACCGGCTTCCCTGTTTTCTCGGCAAGAAGCGCCAGTGCCGGCTGCACCGTCAGTTCGTCCTTGCCACCGAACGCGCCGCCCGTCGGGCTGGTGACGACGCGGATCGTCTCCTCCGGCCGCCCCAGAATTCGCGCAAGTTGCTGCCGGTCGCGGGCACCGTGCTGGCCGCCGGCGAAGATCGACAGAACGCCGCCCGCCTCCACCTGCGCATAGCCGCCTTCTGTTT
The DNA here is from genome assembly GCF_007000305.1 of Rhizobium sp. rho-13.1. Taxonomy (NCBI): domain Bacteria; kingdom Pseudomonadati; phylum Pseudomonadota; class Alphaproteobacteria; order Hyphomicrobiales; family Rhizobiaceae; genus Rhizobium; species Rhizobium sp. rho-13.1. The sequence goes on from NZ_SCFL01000015.1 coordinate 55,621, forward strand.
CCATGAATCCATGCATCTGCCGTGGCGTCGTATAGACGCGCTCGACGATGTGGGCCGCAGTGGCAAAGCCTTGCACCACGTTGCCGCGTGAAAAATGCAAGCTTCGCTGGAGATTGCCACCCTCGTGCACGGCGGCCGCATCATGGGCTAGAGCCTGCAGCGGATCGGTGACGAGTGGAAGTGCGGCATATTCGACCTTGATGAGATCGAGCGCTGCCTGTGCCGTCCTTTCGTCGACGGCGGCGACAGCCGCGACCGCATCGCCCTTGTACCGCACCTTGTCGAAACATAGTGCCGGTTGATCCTGCACGACGATACCGAAGGCGTTGACACCATTGATGTCGCGATGGGTGACAACGGCAGCAACCCCCGGCAGAGCCTGCGCATCGCGCGTGTCGATCGAGACGATCCGGGCGTGGCCGACGCCAGCGCGCAAGATCCGCCCGACCAGCATGCCGGACATTCTTCGGTCGGTAAGGTAGGCCAGCTGGCCAGCGATCTTGGCCTCCACGTCCGGGCGCGTGTGCCAGCGCTGCCGCTGGTCCCTCCGGCTCAGCCGAATTTCTGCTGCGAGCGGCGGCGCTTCCAGCCGGCATCTGCGGGATCGTGCGGGCAATTCGGGCAGCCCGGCCAGGCCATGGACCAAGGCATTGGCAGCGACGTGGCGGCGGTAGCGGCCAGATCGAAACATATCATCGGGAGCAGATATTTCGTCTATCAACCGGGCGTGCAGCGCGTCCCAGTCGACATCGGCCCAAGCGAGACCCCCGAGGCTCGCCTCTGTTGCAACCAGGCGTGTCGCTGCCACGATGCCACCGCCGACAGCAAGCCGCACGGTTTCGATCCTGCCATCCGTTAGTCCGATGAGGCCGGAAATGCCGATGACACTCGGAGTGAAGGCGGCGCGCAATCCGATTTTTCGCGTGGTCCAGCGAAAGACAGGGAACGTCTTGGGAAGGATGACAGCCTTGATTACTTCATGCGGAGTGGCGGGCTGCGATAGCCAATGGCGGAGGCTTTCGCGCCCGGTGCCGCCTGTGCGGGCGATTTCCAGGCAAGCATCAAGCGCCAGCAGGGCCGGCAGCAGGCAGCCACTGCGGCCGGCGATATTGCCACCGATTGTGCCGATATTGCGCACTGCGGGGCCCGCCACCGATGCTGCCGATACCGCGAGCATCGCCAATCGCTCGGCAACCAGCGGATCCCTCAAGAGCGCCGACAGCGGCGTAAGGGCTCCGATGCGGATGATCTTGTCGTCGAGCGAGATACCGGTCATCTCGCCTATGCCCCCGAGATCGATCAGTCTTACCGGTTTCGCCGCACCTTTTGCCCACTCGAGTTGCAGGGCCGTTCCGCCGGCGACGAGACGCGCATCCTCGATATCCCGCATCATGCCGAGGGCATTCCCGACGGACGACGGATGGAGCACGGTGAAGGCGGCGCGGGTCATCGTCAGCCGGCCTCCATCGTTGTGCCGAAACGGATACCCTTTTCCTTTAGCCAGCGGCGGTAGGCGACGGAGGAGCTGTCTGCGCGGGTCGGGATTTCCTGGCGCGGTTCCAGTGGCAACAGAAGCGGCCGCTGGTTCTCGACGACGATGCGGTCCTGCAGGAAAATGATCTGCTCGAAGTGTAGCAGCGAGGTATGCGTCGAGGCGTTGTCGACCAGATACATGACGGGCTGTGCCCGACAGAGACCCTCTTCTATCGGCTGGATGAACAGCGCAATGGCGTCGAGCCGATCCGGCGCTGTCGGGCAGACGCGATAGAGCATGACGCAGAAAGGCGTGGGCACGCGGTAGGTCAGTTGTACGAAGGCGCCTTCGCTCTCGGTGGCAGCAATGCGCGGCTGGAAGAAGGTACAGTTGGTCGCCCAGACCTCGTCGACATCGCGGCGGACCTCACTCAGATAGCCCGGCACTTCGGTGTGCGGCTCCGAGCCGAGGATGTCCGTGTGAACGAACGGGAAATGTGCCATGTCGAGGAAATTTTCGACGACGCGAAGGCCTGATGCCCGCATCCTCACCCAGCCGCAGGGTACAAACCGGCGATCGGTCTCCGAGGCTTGCGAGATGTTGAAGATGTCCCTGTTCGGATGGCCGAGCGTCGTCCAGACGCAACCGTATTTCTCCTGCGCAGGCAAGGGTGCGCCAGACGCCACGCCGGAATGCACTTCGCAAATGACAATCCGCCCGCCTTGCTGGCGCACGATCTCGATGTCCTGTCCGAGCAACCGTGTCCGCACGGGCACTCCGGTGACGTCCGCTGCGGTCTCGACAGCGTACCATTCGTCCAGTGCAGCCCTGTCGGATGTCTTTGCCATGGAGGCTCCTATTCAGCCTTCGTCCACTGCGCCGTGCCGCCGGCGTTCTCTGCCAGCCATGCCGCACGGCGAGCAAAATGCGGCGGTGCGATGCGGTGGATCTCGGCGATGATTGCCTTCATGTCGCCGGTCTTCAGCATGCCGTCCTCGACTAGGATCTTCCCGTCGACCATCGTCATGCTGACATCGCCGCCGCGAACGGCGTGGACGAGGTTGTGCTGGAGGTTGAAATAGGGGCCCTCGCCGAAAACCGGCGTCATGCGCGGCGTATCGGTGCGCACGGCGATCAGATCCGCGCGCTTGCCCGCTTCCAGCGAGCCGATCTCGTGATCGAGCCCGATGGCGCTTGCACCTGATATCGTCGCCATGCGCAGGACGTCCCAGCTATCCATCGCGGCCGCATCGAGATCCTTCAGCTTGCCGAGCAGGGAGGCGACCTTCATTTCCTCGAACATGTCGAAGTTGTTGTTTTCCTTCTCGCCATCCGTGCCGATCCCCACCGGTACGCCGGCTGCCAGCATCTCGCCAACGAGGGCGATGCCGCTTGCAAGCTTCATGTTGCTCACCGGGTTATGGGCGATGGAGACATTGTACCTCGAGATGAGCTCGATCTCTGCCGAATCGAGCCAGACCCCGTGGGCGATCATGGTGCGCGGTGCTTCGAAGAAACCGAGCTCTTCGAGCGCAAACATCGGCCGCTTGCCATAGCGCTTGCCGAACTCCGCCAGCTCGATCTCTGCTTCGCTGCAATGGGTGTGAAAGCCGGTGTCATATTTTTTGGCAAGGGCGATGCCGCGTTGCTGGCCTGCCTCGTCGGCATAAAAGAGGTGTTCAAGCCCGACCCAGACGTTGATGCGGCCATCCGCCTTGCGATGCCAGGTCTCGATCATCGCCTCGTTCATGTCGAGCGTGTCGAAATAATTATATTCCGGGTGCTCGCCAACATAGGGCACGGCCACCAGCCGGTTGCCGATGGCGGCCGCAGCCTTTGCGCTGCCGTCCATGTATCGCCACATGTCGACGACAGTCGTCGTGCCGCCGAGGACAGATTCCGCGTAACAGAGCCAAGACGCCGCCTCCGCCTCGTGCGGCTGCAGCATGCGGTGCATCGGGTTGATATGCAGGGTCAGCCAGTCCCAGACGGGCAGGTGCTCCGCTGTGCCGCGCAGGAAACCGGAATGGGCGTGGGCATTGATGAGCCCGGGCATCAGGACGGAATTCTCGATCTTTCTGACGGACACCTCCGGATGTTCGGCCACGAGTTCGGCAAGCGGCGCCACCGCCTCGATGCGTCCGCCGTCGATCAGTACGGCACCACCCGTCACGACGCGATTTGCCGGATCCATGGTCAGGAGATGGTCGCCGGCGATGATCTGTCTTGCACTTGCCATGATGGGTTCCAATTTCGTTTATCCGGTCCCGCGCCGAGGGCTCAGGTCCCGGTTGCGGTGAGCAGGAAGTCGGCCGCCCGCTCGCCGATCATCGTTACCGGCGCGTGGGTATTGCATGTCGGAATGATCGGGATCACGGAGGCGTCGGCAATCGTCAGCCCGGCGACGCCCATGACCCTCAGCCTGCTGTCGACCACAGCCATTTCCCCGCTGCCCATCGCGCAGGTTCCGCAGACATGGAAAAAGGTCGAGCAGGCGTTGCGGATGTAGGCGATGATGTCCTTTCGGCCGAGCATCGCCGGCGGGGCTGCGTATCCGCCGAACCAGTCCGCATAGGCGGGCGTTGCCGCGAGCGCCATTATCATTTCCACCGAGGTGACGAGGGCGTCGAGATCGCTCGGTTCAGCAAGGTAATTGGGCTGGATTTCCAGCGCGCCGCCCGGCTCCGGGCTCAGCAGCCTCAAATAGCCGACGCTCTTCGAGCGCATCAGCCCGCAGCCGATCGAAAAGACGTCACTGGGAAGATCATAGAGTTCACGAATGCGCGGCTCGGCGCTGTTGCCCTGGACGGGAAAGGCATGCAGGTCGGCTTGCGGCAGATGAGTGCTCGACTTCCAGTTCATCATCGTGCCGCCGCCATTGCCGATCGTCGGCCCAAGCGGCTGCCTGGCGCGAAAGACGCAGGCCTGCACCAGCGGATGATCCTGGAGATTGCGGCCGACGCCTGCAAGTGCGGCACGGACGTCTATCCCAAGCCGCCTCAACTCGGCGGGATCGCCGATGCCGGACATCATCAGCAGGCGCGGCGTGTCGATCGCTCCAAGGGCGAGAACGATGCCGGTCGTTGCTTCGGTCTCGTGCGGACGGCCGTCGACCAGATGGGTAACGGAAACGCACCGGCCGTTTGCGATCCCGAGGCGGATCGCGAACGAATTTGTCGCCACCGTCAGCCGCTCGTTGTCGAGCACCGGCTCGAGATAGCCTTTCGCCGAACTCCAACGCTTGCCACCGGATATGTTGAAATTGGAAACGGCAGCACCCTCGTTGTCGGGGCCGTTGGGATCGTCGATGACGGGAATGCCGAGCGCCCGGGCGCCGTCGAGCATCGCCGCGGCTGTCGGGTGCAGTGTCGCACATCGCTCGATGCGCAACGGGCCGCCTGCACCGCGCAGGTCCGATGCGCCGTCCTGCCAGTCTTCCGAGCGCTTGAAGAACGGGAGCACATCCTTGAAAGACCAGCCCTTTGCGCCGGCAGTTTCCCAGGCATCGTAGTCCATCGGATGGCCGCGATACCACATCATCGCATTGATGCTGCTGGAGCCGCCGAGCACCTTGCCGCGCGGAATGCCGATGACGCGATTGTTGACGGCAGGCGTCGGCGCATAGTCGTAGCCCCAGTCGTAGCGGCTGCGGCCGAGCGGCACCCAGGCCGCCGGGTCTTCGATTTCGGGAATGCCGAAGCCCGAGCTTCCGGCTTCGATCAAGAGCACGCTCGCGTCGCTGCCGTCGATCAGACGCCGTGCCACCGCGCAGCCGCCCGACCCCGATCCGACGACGATATAGTCGTAGGCCCTGGAAAGCGGCTTCTGGGGAATGGCGACGGCGGACATCGAACGATAGTTCCTGTTCAGTTGTGCTCGCTGGGGCCCATGATGACGATGCCTTCGCTCGCCTCGACATGGCGGACGAAGATGTATTTGTCTTCCCGGCCATCGCTGTGCTTGCGTTTGATGTCCGGCTGCACCGTGCCGGCAACCTTGGCGACGATGACATAGGGGACGTCGGCTGCAAGCCCTGCGGCGCAATGGGCGTCGAACTCTTCCACGTTGCGTGCCGTGAAGGCATTTTCGATGCCGCAGCCGCGCGCGATGGCAGCGATATCGACACGTCCGAAGGCCGTATGCGTCGGCGGGCCGCCGATCGACTGGTAGATCTCGTTGTCCCAGACGACGACAAGGAGGTTCTTCGGTTGCTCGTTGCCGAGCGTCGCGAGAATGCCGAGGTTGAACATCATGCCGCCGTCCGTATCCAGCGAGACGATGCGCCTGTGTGGCAGGCCGGCGGCAAGTCCGAAGGCCTGGGGGGTGACGCAGCCGAGTTGCTGCTGGAAAAGGCTCGCTTCCCGCATATGCGGCGCCGCGTTGTACCATTCGTCGACGCTGCCACCGAGGGAGAGGATGACGAGCTCATCCTTCAGCCGGGCCGAAAGGGCTTTCATGCAATCGAAGCGTTTCATCGGACGATCTCCCCGCCAAGCGCGATTGCCGAATGGTAATAGGCCGCATAGGACCACTTGAAGGCGTCGGTGATGGCCCGCTCGATCGCCTCTTCCTCGCGCACGATCCGGTACGGAATGCGCAGCGCGTCGAGCACCGGCTCCATGGTTATGCCATGGGGGATCGCCCACCAGTTGTTCTCGCCGAGCTCGCCGCGATAGCTCATCAGCATGACGACCGGGATGCCGGCACCAAGGCCCATGCGCGCCAGGGGTTCGACAGACGCCCTGAGCCCGGAATTTTCCATCACCAATGCTGCCCGTTTGCCGGACAAAAAAACCCCGCCACAGATCGCGGCGCCCTCTCCCTCGTTCGTGACGCGGATCGTGCGGATATCGGGATCGGCATCAAGCGCCGGGTAGAGCTCCTTGAACAGCGAGTCCGGCAGGTAGCAAACGACGCTCACGCCGGCCTTTTTCAGGCCACGGATGACAGCGTCAACAGCAGATTTTTTCATCGGGCATCCTCTCTTCCCGGTCAGGGTGACAAATGCCGGATGTTCCGAATAGGGTCTTATTTTCGATCCATGCAATGCGCCAAAAGCAACATGTCATCATGTTCGATCTTCCGATCCATCAAGCGACTGCGCCAGAAGCCTGCCCATCGCCGAGGCGGCGTCCGACATTTCCTTCTCCGAGCGCGAGAGAAGCATCAGCTTGCGCGGATTGACCTTGGCGTCGTGCAAGGGGACGAACGTCAGCGTCCCATCGGCAATCTCCTGTTCGATGCCGACACGGGTCTGCAGCACCGTGCCGAGGTCGCGCTTGGCAAGATCGATCATGAGCCCGATGGAGTTGGTGCGCGCGCGGGGCGTGAGGTCGACGAAAGATCGGCTGAAGGCATCCTCGACCCAGGCGCCGAGCGTCAGGCTGGCGTCAGACAGGATGACCCGTTCGCCGGCAAGGTCGAACAGCTTCAGTTCCTTCTTCTGCGCATGACGGCTATCCGGGAGCGCCAGTACGCCGAGCGGCAACAGCACAGTCGAAATGCGCCGCACATTGCGCGCCACTTTGACGTCGAACACGACAGCAAGATCGCATTCGCCAGCGGCCACGGCATCGGCGGCCTGCTGCGATCCCATCACCCTGACATCGACGGAGATCTCCGGGTGCCGCTTCCAGAATTCCTGCAGGGCGTCCGGCATCAATCCCCGCGAGACGCTTTCGATGATGGCGACGGAGACGGTACCGCGATGCAGTCCGTTGAGATCGTTGATCTCGGTGCAGGCGCGCTTCAGTTCCGACAGGCTGAGACGGGCGTGATAGAGCATCAGTTCACCGGCGCTGGTGAGCTTCAGCCGCTGGCGGACACGCTCGAAGAGAGGCGTGCCGAGCTCTTCCTCGAGCTGCTTCAGGATACGGCTGATCGAGGACGGTGCGACGTTCAGGGCCTGGGCTGCCTGGCGAATGGAGCCAAGACGCGCCACGAGCTGAAAGTAGTGGAGACGGGTGGCCACAAGCCCGAGCCGAAACGGATCCATCATGCCAACATGCCCATAAGCCGCGCCTTTCCGCTCTCAGTGATAATCGGGAATGCCGGGCATGGTCAGGAAGCCCTTGAGCGAGCGGAAATGCCGGATCCAGCGTCGCAGCGCCGGGAACTCCGCGTGATCGATGCCGAAATCGCGGCTGAGGGCGAAGGATGGGAAAAGCATGAGGTCGCCAAGCGTCGGACCGCTGCCGCAAAACCACTCCAGCCCATCGAAATGGCGGATTGTCATGTGGTCGTCCATGATCCGGAAGGCTTTGCGGGCCGAGGCGCGAAGCGTTGTTTCGTCACCGGGCGTATCGAACAGCGCCTGCAGCCGGGCCGCCACCGCCGGGCCAAGGGCAGTGTCGCCAAAGCCGACCCATCGGACGACGTCGGCGAAGGCCTTCGGGTCGTGCGGCAGCCACTGTTGCGCCGCGTCGTGCGCCCGGGCAAGATAAAGAAGAACGGGCGCCATGCCGTAAACGACGAGATCGCCATCCTTGACGACGGGAAGCGTCCCGAGCGGATTGAGAGCCAGCATGGCCGGCTTCCCGTGCTCCTGCCCCGGAAACATGTCGATGGCCACGGTCTGCCAATCCAGCCCGAGCATGGATAGCAAAAGGCGAGCGCGGTAGCTGTTTTCGTCGAGTTCGTAGCCGTAGAGGGTGATTTCCGGCATCAGGCCATCTCCGCCGTTTGCTCGAGTTCGAACCGCATCTTTTCCATCAGGCGGGCGTGGTGCGCCTGCCTGCCGCTTGCCTGCGGGGAATGAGGGCCGAGAATGACACCGTGAATGGCGGTCTTGTCGGGGGAGACTTGCTGGACGGCCATGAGCAGCCGGTCGCCATCCGCCGCCAGCAGTCCGGTGTTGGCATCCAGATGTTTCATTCCTGCCTGATCGAGCGCCGCGAGCACATCGCTGATCGGACAATCGACATAGAGGCTGCGGACGGGCGCGAATTCTGCGGCACCCACGGCATCTGGCAAAACGGCCTCGCTGGATGCCGTCGCCCAGATGATCCCGTAGTCCTCCCGCGCAAGATATGTCGGCACCTTGATCGTCGAAGGCACGTCCAGCGCAGGATGGGCCGGGATGTAGCGGCACTGACCGGCAGCATCATACTGCCAGCCGTGGTAGAGGCAGGCAATATGGTCGCCGCGCACGAAGCCGAAGCTCATCCGCATGCCGCGATGCGGACAGCGATCCTCCCAGACATGGACGATGCCGCTGCTGTCGCGCCAGACGACGATCTCCTGCTCGTCGACGACGGCACCCGCCGAGGTTCCGGGCTCGATCGAGGACGAAAGCCCGACCGGCACCCACCCTGCTTCCAGTCTCATGATCCGCTCCTCTTCATGCCGCAGCACGCCGCTCGATATCCAGGATGATACAATCGTAAGGGCCCAGGCTGCAGGCCATCTCGAACGCATCGACGAGATCGCCATGACCGCGCACCGAAAGGCTGGCAGCTGCACTGTCGCAGGCGCCGAAGTCGATTTGCAGATCCAGCTTGCGGGCGCGATGCGTGGCAAACTCCGTGAAGCTGTCGCAGATCATCTGACCGCGAAAGGTAAAGCTAGCCGCTTCGATCATCGCTCAACCTCGCTCGGGCAAGTGCCGTTCTGCGGTCTCCCAGTAGCCTTGACCTGCATGAAAATGACCCGTTTTGCATAAATTTTAATCGCGCCTTAGTTTTGTGCATCCTATCCGGTTTTTGCCGGAGAGTTCAAGCCAGTTTGGTGACGGAGTTGTTGCCTTTTGCGCCTGAGTGCCTTCGAAAAATTGGCACTATTCCGAACAAATGCCGTCTGACACTGTGATTGCCGATAGCTTCTTGCAAGCTTGAGATGGACGAAACCGCGCAGATCTACGCCGCTCCAGAGCCGTTTTCGACCGGGAAATTGGTCCTCGTCATCTGGCACAGTTGTTGCGTCGCATAAATCAACGCTGGCCGAAGCCGGCTATAAAGGGGGATACCATGCTGGACTTGCGTACGCTTTCAAGGCGCGGATTTTTGAACATGAGTGCCGCTGGCGCCGCCTCGCTGATGCTGCCGACAGGCTTTGCCCGCCAGGCATTGGCCGCCTCGGCATTTCCCCCGATCAAGGAAGAAGACGCTGTCGTCGGTTTCGGCCATGTCGGCCCGATCTCCGACGAGGGATGGACCTGGTCCCACCATCAGGGTCTGCTGGCCGTCAAGAAGGCCTATCCCAAACTCAAGAAGGTTCTCGAGGTCGAGAACATTCCCTACTCGGCCGACGCCACACGCACCTATCGCCAGTTCGTCAGCGAGGGCGCCAACATCATCTTCGATACGTCGTCCAACGGCGATTTCCTGCATGAGGTGGTCAAGCGCGCCACCGACGTCGCCTTCATGGAATGCGACGGCCGCGTGACGATGGACAATCTCGGCTGGTATTACCTCGCTCACTGGTATCCGACTTATGTGATCGGTGTGGCCGCCGGCCATCTGTCTAAAACCGGCAAGCTCGGCTACATCGCCTCTTTCCCGGTCGCTTCCGTCTATGCATCGACCAACGCGTTCCTGATGGGCGCTCGCAGCGTCAACCCGAACGCCGTGTTGCAGACGATCGTCATCAACTCGTGGTTCGACCCGCAGGCAGCGACGCAGGCCGGCACGGCATTGATCGACAACGGCTGCGACTTCCTCTTCGGCATCATGGACGAAGCCGGATATCTCCAGGTCGCGGAAAAGCGTGGCGTCTGGGCGGCGATGTGGAACACCGACATCCGCCGCTACGGCCCGAACTCCTATGTCTCGTCCGTGCTGATCGACTTCACCAAATTCTATGTCGACCAGGTCGGCAAGCGTCTCGCCGGCACCTGGACGCCGACCGAGCAGCTGTTTGCTATGGGTGCTGGCGTCGATCGCGACAAATGGGGCGAAAAGGTTCCGACCGACGTCGCGGCGGCGGCCGACGCAGTCCGCCAGAAGATGGTTGGCGGCTGGTCGCCGTTTACCGGAGAGATCAAGGATGCAAGCGGAAAGGTACGGGTTGCTGCCGGCCAGACGATGACCGACCTGGAACTCTACAACTGGGACTGGTCGGTCGAGGGCGTCTCGGGCCTTTCCGGCTGATCCCGGTCGACGACCGCCAATCCGGGACCCGGCCTTGCGGCCGGGTTCGCTGCTTCCCTTCCGGTGCATAATTGATGACTGAAAACGCGATCCGTTTCAAAGCTCCTGCCGGTGCGCCGCCTTTGGTCCAGCTGAAGGGTATCGCCAAGTATTTTCCAGGCGTCGTCGCCAACGAGAATGTCGACCTCGATGTCATGCCCGGTGAGATCCACGCCCTCTTGGGCGAAAACGGCGCCGGCAAGTCGACCCTGATGAACATCCTGACCGGTATCTACCAGCCAGACGCGGGCGAAATTATTATCGACGGCTACGCCAAGCAGTTCGCCACCCCGCTGCAGGCCATCGCTGCGGGCATCGGCATGGTGCATCAGCATTTCAAGCTCGTGCAGGCGTTCACTGTTGCCGAAAACATCCATCTCGGCTGGTCTGAGACACCCCGCCGTGCCTCGGCGCCTGTTCTGGAAGCCCGGACTGAGGCGCTTGCCGAAAAATTCAATCTCCAGACCCGACCGGGCGCGCGGGTGAGCGACCTGTCGACGGGTGAGCAGCAGCGCGTCGAAATCCTGCGCGTGCTTGCCCGCCAGGCGCGCGTGCTGATCCTCGACGAGCCGACGGCAGTGCTGACTCCTGCCGAAGCCCGCGAGCTCTTCAAGGCCTTGCGCAACTTCGTCGCCAGCGGCAATGCCGTCATCTTCATCAGCCATAAGCTCGACGAGGTGCTGGAAATCTCCGATCGCATCAGCATCCTGCGCGGCGGCCGCAAGATGGCGACGGTCGAGGCGGCCGAGTGCAATCCGCGCATGCTTGCAAAGCTCATGGTCGGTCGCGATATCGTGCTTGCCGACATGCGCCAGCGCTCGCCGACCGCGGCTGCCATGTCGGCGACACCGGCGCTCAGCCTTGAGCACGTCTCGGCTTCGGGCGACAACGGCAATCAGGCATTGTTCGATGTCTCGCTCGACGTCCGGGCCGGCGAGATCGTCGGCATTGCGGGCGTCGCTGGCAATGGGCAGCGCGAGTTTAGCCAGGTGCTGACAGGCATTCGCCCGCTCAGCGCAGGCCGCATCCTGATCGATGGCAGCACGGTGGAGAATGGCAATGCGGCATTTTTTGCAGATAGTGGCATCGGCCACATTCCGGAAGACCGACTGCACAGCGGCCTGGCGCCGGCGCTGAGCATCACCGTCAATGCTGTCATGCGCGAATACAAGACACCGCGGATCTCGGCAGGAGGCATCTACCGCCTGGCCTCGGCAGCGGCGCTGGCCAAGGAAATTGCCGCCGCTGCCGAGGTGGCCATTCCGGATTTCGCCATGCCGGTCCGCAACCTGTCGGGCGGCAACCAGCAGCGGCTGGTGGCGCGTCGCGAAATGCGGATCGCCCACCGCGTGCTAGTGGCCGCCTATCCCAGCCGCGGCCTCGACGTCGGCGCCATCAACACGATGCTGCGCTATATCGTCGAGCTGCGCGACGCCGGCGCCGGTATCATCCTCATTTCCGAAGAACTTGAGGAACTGTTGAACGTCTCAGACCGGATCGCCGTTCTCTATGAAGGCCGGATCATGGGCATCGTCGATACCGACAACGCCGACCTCGACGAGATCGGCCTGCTCATGGGCGGCCGCGCACCAACCCACGAGGCCGCCTGAGATGGCTGCATCACTTCGCCTTCAGCGTCTGCCGTCCGCGTCGCCCGTCATAGCCCTTGCGGCGCGCGCCGCAGCCATTGTCATTGCCCTCGTCTTTGCCGGTATCGTCCTGTCGCTCACCGGGGCCGATCCTCTCAATCTCGGCCTGCAGGTGCTGAGCGCCAGCTTCGGATCGAGTTTTGGATTGGAGGATCTGGCGCTGCTGCTCATTCCCCTGATCCTCACCGGGCTGTCGGTCGCTGTCGCTCAGCAGATCGGCGCCTGGAATATCGGGGCGGAAGGCCAGTTCTACGCGGGGGCCTTCGGTGCCGCCGCTGTCGGTCTCTTCGTGCCAGGACCGCCGGTCATCATCCTGCCGATGATGTTCGTCGCCGGACTTGTCGGCGGCGCCGCCTGGATCCTCGTGCCGACGCTTGCGCGCGCCTATGCCGGTGTCAACGAGCTGATCACGACGCTACTGCTCAATTTCGTCGCGATCCTGCTCGTCTACTATGTCTCGACGAACGCCTGGCGCGACAAGATGGCGAATTCCGCCACCAAACGACTTTCCGCTGAAATCCCGGACTTCTGGGGCTCAGTCCACTGGGGCCTGCCGATTGCCGTGATCGTCGCGCTGGCCGTCGCGGCCTTGCTGGCGTTCTCGCGCTGGGGCTATGAAGTGCGCCTCGTCGGCTCGAACCCATCGGCGGCGCGCTATGCGGGCATGCCGGTCCGCAGGCACCTGATTACCGTCATGCTGCTCTCCGGTGCCATCGCCGGTCTCGCCGGCATGTTGGAGATCGCTGGCACGGTTCATCGCCTGCAAGGCGGCATCTCCAACAATTACGGCTATCTCGGTATCATGGTCGCGGTTCTCGCCCGCAGTTCGGCCATCGGCGTCATTTTTTCCGCAGCGCTGATGGCCTTCATCCTCAATTCCGGAATCATCCTGCAGACGCAGGGGCTGACGACGTCGACCGTGCTGGCAATCACCGGATTGATCCTGTTTCTGACCGCGATCGGCGACGAACTCGCCCATTACCGCATCGCCCGCGACAAGGCTTGAGGAGACAGAGCATGGACCTTCTGACCGGGCTTTTCACCACGGCGTTTCTTGCCGGCGGCGTGCTGGCGCTAGCCGCCCTCGGCGAGGTGCTGGCGGAACGCGTCGGCGTCGTCAATCTCGGTGTCGAAGGCCTGATGGCCATGGGGGCGCTGACGGCAATTGCCACCGTCGCGTCATTCCCGTCGCCAACGGTCGGTTTTCTCGCGGCGCTCGGCGTCGGCGCTGTCTTCGGCATGATGTTCGCGTTTGCCACTGTGATCCTCAGGGCAAATCAGGTGCTCTGCGGCCTTGCCTTGACACTGATGGGCAATGGTCTCGCCTCCACGATCGGCCGCGCCTATTCCGGCATGCCCGCCCGTGCGGTGTTTGCCGGTATCGAGGTACCGCTTCTCAGTAGCATCCCGATCTTCGGGAAGGCCTTCTTTTCGCAGAACATCCTCGTCTATCTCATCTATATCATCCTGCCGGTCGGGCTCAGCTACCTTATGTTCCGGACCCGCCACGGCCTCAACATGCGGGCTGTCGGCGAAAATCCGGCTGCGGCAGATGCTGCGGGCATTTCCGTCAATCTCATCCGCTTCGTCTACGTGACGGCCGGCTCTGCACTGGCGGCCGGTTCCGGTGCCTATCTGACGCTGGCCTTCGTGCCCTCGTGGTCAGATGGCGTCGTCGCCGGTCGCGGCTGGATTGCCGTCGCACTGGTAATCTTTGCCGGCTACCGGCCGATCCCAGCCGTCCTGTCCGGGCTCCTGTTCGGCTTCATCACGGCACTCGGCTTCGTCGGCCAGGCGCGTGGCTGGCCGATTGCGCCGGCCTTTCTGTCGATGCTGCCCTATCTCGGCACCATGGCCTTCATCATCGTGCCGGTGCTCACCTGGCAGCGGATGCGCCGGATCATGGCGGCACCGGCGGCTATCGGCGTGCCCTATTACAGGGATGTGCGCTGATGCAGGAGGCATGCGCCACGCGGGTATTTGTCGATTTAGCGATGGACCAATGGCACGGAGATCATCAAGATGAGGCGGCAGGCAGTCGATCGAGAAACGGGAGCGCTCCATGAGCAGATGTTCGGACCAGGCAGCCCTTGATCAATGGTATCCGCTCGATACGGAGACGGAGATTCCCTTCGGGTCATCGTCGAGCCGCCTGCTTGGCAGCGATCTTGTGGTAACGAGAGAGACGGACGGTTCAATCGCGGTTACGGCAGAAGAGGGTGCTCTTCAGATCATCAAACGCTTCGGCCTTGTCTGGACGACGTTGGGGCAACCGGCCGGCGGCCTCTTTGCGCTGCCGGAGGCTGACGAGGAAGACCGTCGTGTCGTCAACTGCGGTTCCGTGATGGTTCGCGCATCCGGGCTACGGATTGTCGAGAACTTTCTCGACATGGCGCATTTTCCGTTCGTGCACACCGACATTCTGGGCGCCGAGCCCCACACCGAAGTCATGCACTACAATGCCGAGATCCGCCGGGATGTCGACGAGGTCTGGGCAACGAACTGCCAATTCTTCCAGCCGCAGGCCGCCCTATCCGCTACTGGCGGCATCATGACCGACTATATCTACCGCGTCATGACCCCGTTTGCGACGCTGCTCTACAAGACATGCCCGAACGCGGCCAACCGATGGGATGTCATATGCCTGTTTGTCCAGCCGCTCGATCCCGGCCGCTGCCGCGCCCATCCCGTCATGTTCCTGATCGACGATGTCTCGACGACCACCGAGCTGGTGCATTTCCAGCAGCTGATCTTCCTGCAGGACCGCATCATTCTCGAAAACCAGCGCCCGGTGCTGTTGCCGATGGAGGCGCGCTCGGAGATCCCGACGCGGGCCGATGCCAGCTCCATCGCCTATCGTCGCTGGCTGAAGGAGAAGGGCATCACCTACGGCACTTCCGCGATGGCAGCGTAGCGGATACCCCATGGATCTTTGCAACCGGACACTGAGCGCCAGCGGCTTTCACACGCCGGAACGCGGCACCATCGATATCCTGCAGGACGTCTTGATCGACATCGACGGTGACGGCCGGATCGAAGCCATAGTCCGGCCAGGCGAACCCAGTTATGACGAAATTCGCCGGGTCCGCGAGACCGACGGGCGGCTCGTCACCCTTTCCCGCACCGCCTACCTCCTGCCGGGCTTCGTCGACCTGCACGTACATGCGCCGCAATACCCGCAACTGGGAAGCGCGCTCGACGTGCCGCTCGAGGTCTGGTTGCAGACCTATACCTTCCCGCTCGAGGCCCGCTACCAGAACCTGGCCTTTGCAAGGCGTAGCTACGGACTGCTGGTCGACGACCTGCTGGCGAACGGCACGACCACCGCCCTCTATTTCGCGACAGTCCACCAGGAGGCGACGCGCCTGCTGGTGGATCTCTGCCTCGAGAAAGGCCAGCGGGCATTGATCGGCAAAGTCGCAATGGACAATGCCGACGAGTGCCCGGACTATTATCGCGACGCATCGACCGAGGCGGCTTTGGAGGGCACGCGGGCGCTGGTGGACCATATCCGCAGCCATCCGGACAATGGCGCCGATCGCGTTCTGCCGGTGGTGACGCCACGCTTCATTCCGTCCTGCACGGATGCGACGCTCGAGGGGCTCGGTGCCATCGCCAGTGAATGCGGTTGCCATGTCCAGACCCATTGTTCGGAGAGCGACTGGGCGCATGGCTACGTGCTCGACCGCTACGGGTCTACCGACACCGACATGCTCGACCGGTTCGGACTGCTCGGGCGCAAGACGGTTCTCGCCCATGCCAATTTCCTGACGGCCGACGACATCGAAACAATCCGCGTCCGCAAGGCCGCCATCGCCCATTGCCCTCTGTCCAACGCCTATTTCGCCAACGCCGTCTTCCCACTCCTGGCAGCGCTCGAAAAAGGCGTTCATGTTGGCTTGGGCACCGATATTTCCGGCGGTCCGAGCGCGTCGATGCTTGAAAATTGCCGAGGCGCCGTCCTTGCCTCGCGCATGTTGCAGAGCGGTGTGGATCCGACACTGGCTGCGGGTGTCCGATCGACCTTCGGTCCCGCACAGATCGATTTTCGCGATGCATTCTACATCGCGACCACAGGGGGTGGGGTGGCCCTCGACCTGCCCATCGGCCAGTTCACGCCCGGCTACAAATTCGACGCCGTCGTCATCGATGTCGAGGCCGAAGGCGGGACGGTGCGCCTTTGGGACGAGTTCGACCACGGTGAGCAGATCCTCCAGAAGATCATCTACACGGCCTCACGGGCAAACGTCTCGGCCGTGTGGGTCGACGGGTTGGACAGGCTGACCGCTGGGTGATCAGCCAGCGGCTCGCCCTACGGGCGCTGCGCGCCGTTTGTCGTGAGATAGACGGCGTAGACAGAGGTCGTCGCTGTTATGAAGAGGCGGTTGCGGCGTGGTCCGCCGAAGGTGAGGTTGGCAACGGTTTGCGGCACCTTGATCTTGCCGAACAAGACACCCTCTGGCGAGAAGCAATGCACACCGTCCGCAGCACTCGACCAAAGGTTGCCCTGGTTATCGAACCGGATGCCATCCGGTATGCCTGCATCGATGTGGCAGAACACCTTCGGGTTCGCAAGGCTGCGGCCGTCGACGACGTCGAAGACCCGGATGTGGCGTGGCGCTGACGGCTCGTGGCTGGCCCCGCTATCGGCAATGTAGAGCTTTGTCTCATCCGGCGAAAAGGCGAGCCCATTTGGCTGCAGGAAGTCGCTGACGACAGCGGTGAGATCGCCGGTTTCGGGATCCAGCCGAAAGACGTTGCGCTGGCCCTGCTCTGGATCGGACTTGTAGCCCTCGTAGTCCGACAGGATCCCGTAGGTCGGGTCGGTGAACCAGATCGTCCCGTCCGAGCGGACGATCACATCGTTGGGGGAGTTCAGGCGTCTGCCTTCGAAGCTGTGGGCAAGAACAGTGATGCTGCCATCCACCTCCGTGCGAGTGACGCGGCGTGTGCCGTGCTCGCAGGAGATCAGCCGGCCCTCTCGGTCGCGCGTATTTCCGTTGCTGAAGTTCGAAGCGTGACGGAAAACCGAGACGCCGCCATCCGGCACCCAGCGCATCATCTTCTGGTTCGGAATATCGCTCCACAGAAGATGTTGCGCATCGTCGAACCAGACCGGGCCTTCCGCCCAGCGGCAACCACTGTAGAGCTCTTCCAGCCGGGCACTGCCGACAAACAGCGCCGTAAAGCGTGGGTCGTGAACTTCGAATGGGGATGCGTCGGTCATGAGGATATTCCGCGTTCAGTGATTTCGAAGACTGCGTCCACCGGCGACGACGATGACGCCGATGATGATGAGACCGGTCATGACGAGGCGGATGCCCGCGCCAAAGCCGTAGGTGTTGAGCATGGAGACGACGAGGAACATGAACAGCGACGCGCCCCATATGCCGGCGACATTGCTGTCCCCACCGGCAACCGCCGTGCCGCCGATGACGACGACGGCAATCGACATCAAAAGATATTCCTGGCCCATGTTGAGCGCGGCACCGCCGGAGAAGCTCGCCAGCAGATAGCCGCAGACGGCGGCGAGCACGGCACAGAGCACGTAGGTTGTCAGCCGGACGCCATCGACCGGTATGCCGGCCATGCGCGCAGCATTGATGCTCTGGCCGATTGCGGCGGCCCAGCGCCCATAGACGGTTCTTTGCAGCAGCACATAAGCGAGGAGCGATAGAACGAGCGCCAGGAGCGCGACGTTCGGCAGGCCCAGCGTCGTTCCTGTCGAAAAGCTTGCCAGCGCCTCCGGCGGTTTGATCCGCAGGCCGCGGTTCGTCCAGATGGCGGTCGACTGCACGATGAAGCTCATTGACAGGGTGGCGATGATTGGCGGGATCCTTAGGAGCTTGATCAGCGCGTAATTGCCGAGCCCCACTGCTAGGCCGACGGCGACAGCCACCAGCAGGCCCATGGCGATCAGCGCGTTTTCGCCCGCCATGAATTTCAGCGCGACTGTGCCCGACAGCGTCATCGTTGCGGGCACGCACAGATCGATATTGCCCGGGCCGAGGGTGATGACGAACATCTGACCGACGCCGACCACGATCGAGAACGCGGCGAAGGTCAGCGCTGCCTGGCTGAGACCCAATGTGCTGGCGCCGCCGGTAAACAGGATGGTGACGAACCAGACGACGAAGGCAGCGACGAAGGACCAGATCCATGGCTTGCGCATGAGCGAGGTGAGGATTGTCATGCGCGCTTCTCCCTTTTTTCCATGCGGTTGAGCAGCAGTCGCAGCCCGAGCACGACGATAAGGATCGCCCCCTGCGCGCCGATCTGCCAATCCGACGAAATGCGCAGGAACGACAGGAACGAGCCCGCAAGTGTCAAGGTCAGCGCGCCGATGACTGCACCGATGGGCGAAACGCGGCCGCCGACGAACTCGCCGCCGCCGAGAATGACACCGGCAATCGACAACAGCGTGTAGCGCAACGCAATGTTGGCATCGGCCGACGTCGTCAGGCCGACAAGGGCAATTCCGGCCAGAATGGCGAAAAAGGCGGCCAGCGCATAGGTCGCTGCCCTTGCCGCTAGGATCGACCAGCCGGCGCGCTCGACAGAACGTGCGTTGCCGCCGACGCCGCGCAGGATGACGCCGAACGAGGAGCGCATAATGAGGAAATGCGAGAACAGCGCGATGATGACGCTGGCGACGATGGCCATCGGCACCAGCGGCGGCTTTGACGTCATAACCGCCCTCGCCCAGTCCGGCGCATGCCCTCCCGGTGCCGGCAGCAGCAGGATGGCCAGTCCGCTCCAGACGAAGCTCATGCCGAGCGTGACGACGATGGATGGCAGGTCGCGGATGTGGATGAGCACGCCGAGACCGGCATAGACAGCGACGGCGGCCAGCAGAATGGCGATGCCCAGTGCCGGATCGGATTGCAGGAAGGTCGCCGTGACGCAGGCGATGAAGCTGACGAACGAGCCCATGGAGAGATCGAGATCGTTGACGGTCATGACCAGCATCTGGGCGATTGTCGCGAGTGCAATCGGAACCGCCAGATTGAACAGCAGGTTCAGGCCGATGTAGCTCATCGCACGTGGCTGCAGATAGAAGACTGAAATGAGCAGGATTGTCAGCGACAGGGCGGGAATGACGAGGCGGATGGTATCCGAAGACAGGCGAAGCTTCATGCCGCCACTCCCGTGAAGGACGCTGACAGAATGTTTTCCTCGGTCACTTCGGGGCCGACGAGTTCGCGGACGATGACGCCTTCGTTAAAAACGAAAACGCGGTCGCAAAGACTGACCTCTTCCATCTCCGTCGAATACCACACGAAGGTCCGTCCCTTGGCCGCTTCAGCCCTGATGATGGCGTAGACTTCCTGCTTGGTGCCGACATCGACACCGCGCATCGGATCGTCCATGAGCACGACGGGCGCAGTCGTTGCCAGCGCGCGGGCGAAAAGCACCTTCTGCTGGTTGCCGCCTGAGAGCGACAGAATGCGATTGTCCATGTCCTTGGTGCGGATCTCGATCCTTTCCTTCCACGACATGCCGAGCGTCTCTTCCTTAGCGTCTCGCAGCATTCCGCCCGGAGACAGGTCGTTGAGATTGGCAATGGTGAGGTTCTTCAGAATGCTCCATAGCGGAAAGACACCGTTGAGAGCGCGGTCGCCGGCAACGAAGGTCACCTCGGCATCGCGCCGCCGCATCCAGTTGCCGGTGCGCGCCAGATAAAGCTCGAGGAGGATATCCGTCTGTCCATGGCCCCCGAGCCCTGCCAGTCCGACGAGTTCGCCCGGGAACGCGCTGAACGGCAATCCCTTGCCTTTGCGTGGGGGAGCTGACAGCAGAGGCGGGGCTTGGTGTGCCCGGGCGCGCGCCGGCGCGGCGTCGCGTGCCTTGACGACACTGCCCATGACGGCCACCAGGCTGTGATGATCGAATGCAGCGGACGGTTTCTCGGCGACGACCTTGCCGTCCTTCATGACGATGACCCGGTCGGTTGCCGACAGGATTTCACCGAGGATATGGGAGATCAGGATGATCGACCCGCCGTTTTTCACGAAGACACGCACATAGGCGAGCAATTGCGCCGCAAGGCTTGCGTCCAGTGACGAGGTGGGCTCATCGAGGATCACCAGCTTGACCGGAGTGGAGATAGTGGAGAATGCCGTGGCGATCTCGACCATCTGCCGTTCGGCAATCGAGAGGTCGCCGATGGTGGCTTCCGGCTTGATGCCATGGCCTGGGAAAATCGCATCCAGAGACTGGCCGATGATGGCGGCGGCACGCCTGCGCCAACCCCAGCCGGTCAAGCCGCGATGCATGACGCGGGTGTTCTCGATGACGGTCAGGTTGGGACAAAGCGACAATTCCTGGAAAACGCATCGCACGCCGTGGCTTCGCGCGGCAGCGATACCGTAGCGCTCGATCTTCTCGCCACCGCAACTGACGCTACCGGAATGCAGTGTCAGCCCGCCGTTGATGATGTTGACGATTGTCGATTTCCCCGCGCCGTTGTGACCGACGAGGCCGACGCATTCGCCGGCGGCAATACGGATGGTTACGCCGTCCAGCGCCTTGACTGCGCCGAAATGCACCTTGGCGTCGCTCACCTCAACGACGGCCGGGCCGTGCGTTTTCACGTCCATGACTGGATCTCCCTCTGAAGGACCGACCGCCCGAGGTCAATCGGGCGGCGCAAGGCGGTGGGAGGATGGGTTTTACTTGCTGTCAGCGATGACTTTCTGCGTATCGGCCAGCGAGTACTCGACATTGGCGACACCCCCCGAGGGGGTGGTCGCAAGGTTGGCCTCGAGATTGTCCTGGTTGATTGTCAGGAACGGCACCACCAGGTCCTTCTTCACGGTCTTTCCGTCGAGGATCTGTTGCGCGACCCAGAAGGCCAGCGTCGAAACGCCGGGAGCGATGGACACCGACATGGTTTCGTACTTGGTGGCGTCCTTCTGCTTCTTCCACCAGACGAGTTCATCCTGGCGATTGCCCATGACGATGGTCGGGATGGGACGTTTTGCCGCCTCGAAGGCCTGGGCCGCGCCATAACCGTCGCCACCCTGGGTCACGACGGCTGCCACTTCCGGCAGGCTCGGCAGGATGCCGGCAACGGCCTTCTGCGCAACATCCTGCGCCCAGTCGCCGTGAACGGAGCCGACGATCTTGAACTGCGGAAATTTGGCGACGCCCGCATGGATACCGGCGGAGATTTCATCGTCGACGGAGACGCCGGCGAGGCCGCGGATCTCAAGCAGGTTACCACCGGCGGGGATCTTCTTGGCGAGGTAGTCGACCTGGCTTTCGCCCATGCCCTTGAAGTCGACGGCGATGCGCCAGGCACAGGGTTCGGTCACGATGCCGTCGAACGAGACGACGACGATGCCGGCATCGCAGGCCTCTTTGATGGCGCCATTCAGCGCCGTCGGCGACGCCGCATCGATGACGATGGCGTTGTAACCCTGAAGGATCATGTTCTGGATCTGGGCTGCCTGCTCGGTCGCCTGGTTTTCAGACGTGGTGAATGGGTCTGCGGCAGCGACGACGCCGGACTTGACGGCTTCGCCGGTGACCTTTTCCCAGCTGGTCAGCATGGCCTGGCGCCACGAGTTTCCGGCGTAGTTGTTGGACAGCGCAATCTTCTTGGCGGACGTGTCGGCCATGGCAGCTGCGGGCAGCGCCACGCAGGCAAGCGTCACCGACGTCAGAAGCAGATTTCTGAAATTCATTGTCTCTCTCCCTGTTGACCCGAAATCCCCTCCCGGGCGGATAGTTTGTGTCAAACGTCGAGTTCCTCCTCTCGACCCCATCAGGATGTTATAGATTGGCGGGGTTGTATAGTAACAATGCGGCATTGCATTTGCGGCAATTCCTGTAATTGCTGCGGGATCCTGCAGGACGGGGTGCCACCACCTGGCGCTTACTGGGCAGAACGGACTGAGCCGCGACCTGGGAGGGAACGGCTGGAGGAGGAACCATGCTCAAGTTGGCGCCCTCGGCGCTTCTCGACCATTATCTCGGAATTTCCCGCGTGCTGGCGGGACAGCTGGAGTTCCGCTCTGCCATTCGCGCGGTGGCAGCGGAGATCTCCCATATCATTCCCCACGATCATCTGGACGTCTGCATCATCATGCATGGCGGCAAGTATCACACCGCCTACGAGACCGGCATTGAAACCGCATGGGGCAACAACCCGCCGGCGCTGGTGTCGGGAAGCCCCATCCGCAGCCTTCTCTGGGGCGAGGTCGGCTACCTCCTGACCGACGATGCCTGCGTCGATCCGCGCTTCAACTTCGACGGTGCCTTCGTGCGCCCAATCTTCGACCAAGCCCTGCGCAGCCGCCTGCATGTTCCGCTCAAGGTCGAAGGTGACGTGATCGGCGCGCTCAGCTGCTCGGCGCACGCCGTTGCACTTTATGGCCTCGACGACGTGGCCAATGCGCGGTCGATCGCAGACCTGCTGTCGCCCTATTTCTTCGCCTTGCGCGCCGCCGAGCAGGCCCAGCAATGGGCGATCGTCGAGGCGGAAGCGCGAGCCCGCGAAGAGGGCCTGCGGCTCGGCGCGCTCAAGTTGACCGAGGCGCTGGAACTGGAGCGCCAGCGGATCGGCATGGATCTTCACGACCAGACATTGGCGGACCTGACCCGACTGTCGCGGCGCCTGGAGAGGTTGACCCACGAGCAGAAGATCTCCGGCGAGGCGCTGGAGCCGCTGGCCCGCAGTCTGCAGCATTGCATGCAGGACCTTCGCCAGATCATCGAGGAGGCCAAGCCCTCCGTGCTGCAGCTGTTCGGTTTTGCGCAGGCAGTCGAAAACGAGCTGGATCGTTCGATCCGGGATAGCGGGTTGTCAATAGCCCAAAAGCTCGTCGACAACACCGGCGGGGTAATCGACAGACTGGAGCCGACGGTTAGCATAGCGCTGTTCAGGATCGTGCAGGAAGCCATCAACAATGCTGTGCGTCACGCGCAGGCCGACCACATCACCGTAACGCTGACGGGCCGGGCGGACGGCATTTCCATCGAGGTACGCGATGACGGCATCGGTATCGACAGGCCGGGCCGCCGCCGTGGCGCCGGCATCGACAATATGCAGACGCGCGCGCAGCTCATTTCCGCTGGATTTTCCGTCGGCGACGGGCGCCAAGCCCGCGGCTCCGTCGTGTCCATCCACCTGCCCATCGCAGAACAGCCGTCCCCTCGTGACGGCAAATCGAGGCTGCACGCATGAAAGTTCTGATTGTCGAGGACGATCCCCTGCATCGCTCCTATCTCCACGAGGCAATCGGCGCCTCCCTGCCGGAATGCGAAACAATCCTGGAGGCGCAGAACGGCAAGGAGGGCGAGAAGCTGGCGCGGGAAAACAAATCCGCCCATGTCGTCATGGATCTGCAAATGAACAACCGCAACGGCATCGAAGCCGCGCGAACGATCTGGAACGAGCGACCGGACACGCGCATCCTCTTTTGGTCGAACTATTCCGACGAGGCCTATGTGCGCGGCGTATCGCGTATCGTGCCGGATGGAGCCGCCTATGGCTACGTTCTCAAGTCGGCCTCCGACGAACGTCTGAGGCTGGCGTTGCGCAGCATCTTCATCGAGGCGCAATGCGTCATCGACCGCGAGGTTCGCGGCATGCAGCAGAAGAGCCTCGGCCAAGCAAAGGGGTTCAGCGATACGGAATACGAGATCCTGGTGGACATAGCTTTGGGGCTGACCGACCGCACGATCGCCCGCCGGCGAAACCTATCGCTGCGCAGCGTCCAGAACAGGCTGCAGCAACTCTACGAAAAGCTTGAGGTTTACCAAAATTCCGCCGAGGATCATGAGGACGGTCGCTTCAATCTGAGGGCCAGGGCGGTGACCGTCGCAATGTTGCGCAAATTGTTGAACTACAGTGCCCTGGAGCGCGCAGAGACGGAACTCTCCGAATGGCTTGCCTCCCTGTGAGCCGCGCCGGAGTGAACATCTGAGCGACTGGCAATTCCCGATGGCCTCGCGCCGTAAAAGTCTGAAGACAAGGAGTTATAAAATGGCAAAGGAAATTTTCTGCAGCTTCGGCATCGATGTCGATGCGGTCGCCGGCTGGCTCGGCTCCTACGGGGGCGAGGATTCGCCGGACGATATTTCGCGCGGGCTTTTCGCCGGTGAAGTTGGCAGCCCACGGCTTGTGAAGCTGTTCGACCGGTTCGGCATCAAGACGACCTGGTTCATTCCCGGCCATTCCATCGAAACCTTTCCAGAGCAGATGAAGGCCGTCGCGGATGCCGGCCACGAGATCGGCATCCACGGCTACACCCATGAAAATCCGATCGCCATGACGCGCGAGCAGGAGGTCGAGGTGCTCGACCACTGCATCGATCTCGTTACCAAGCTCTCCGGCAAGCGACCGACCGGCTATGTCGCACCATGGTGGGAATTCTCCAACGTCACCAACGAATTGCTGCTGGAGCGCGGTATCAAGTATGACCACTCCCTGATGCACAACGACTTTACACCCTATCGCGTCCGCGTCGGCGACAGCTGGACGAAGATCGATTACTCGAAGAAGCCGTCGGAGTGGATGGTACCATTGAAGCGCGGCCAGGAAACCGACCTCATCGAGATCCCCGCCTCCTGGTATCTCGACGACCTGCCGCCGATGATGTTCATCAAGAAGTCGCCCAACAGCCACGGCTTCGTCAACCCGCACGACATCGAGCAAATGTGGCGCGACCAGTTCGACTGGGTCTACCGCGAGATGGACTATGCGGTCTTTCCGATCACCATTCACCCCGATGTCGCCGGGCGCCCTCAGGTGCTGATGATGCTGGAGCGCCTGTTTGCCCATATGAGCAAGCACCCCGGCGTCAAATTCGTCACCATGAACGAGATCGCCGACGATTTCGCGGCCCGCTTTCCGCGCAAATCCTAGAAGGCGGACAGATCGATGTGCTCGCTTTGCGGCATTCTCGGGGGCAACGAGCATTGGGCCGATGCCATTGCCCGTCCCGGCGTCTACACGCGCAACACCGAGCGCATCGATCGGCGGCGGGAAAGGGCGGCGCGCGTGCGCATCGCCAACCGCGTGCTGGCGGCCTTCGGCCTTTCCCTCTCGGACTGGCAGGGCACATCGTTTCTGCTGTCCACCCGGACCGGCAAAACCGAGATCATCGAGGATCTCGGCCATTTGTGGCCGGCAGCCGAGACGCTGGCGGGCAGGCCGCTCGATCCGCTGGCGCTACCGTTGCTCGACAGGCTGGAGGCGGAGGCGAATGGCTGATGATTACCCCGCCTTCACGCCGGTCAATCTCCTGACCGGCTTTCTGGGCTCGGGCAAGACCACACTGCTTCGCCGTATGCTGGGGGATCCGGCCATGGCCAACACCGCCGTTTTGATCAACGAATTCGGCGAAATCGGCCTTGATCATCACCTGCTCGAGCGGATCGACGAGACCATGGTGCTGCTGCAATCGGGCTGTCTCTGCTGCACCGTGCGCGGCGAACTGGCCGAGGCACTGCGCGACCTCCACGCCAAGCGAGACGAGGGTCTCGTGCCCGCCTTCGACCGCGTCGTCATCGAAAGCACCGGCCTTGCCGATCCCTTTCCCGTATTGTCGACTCTGAAGGCCGACCCGGTTCTGCGCCATCACTTCAAGGCAGCGACCACCATCGCAACGGTCGATGCCGTTAACGCGACTGTGCAGCGCAGCCGTGCGGAATTCGCGCGCCAAGTGTCGGTTGCCGACCGTATCGTGCTCACCAAGACCGACCTTTCATCACAGTCACAGGAAGACAGTGCGGTTGCGGCCATCCGCGCGCTCAATCCGGATGCGACGATCCTGCGCGGCGCTGGTGACGATCTCGATCTACGACGTCTGCTGGTCGATGATGCCAGCGGAGAGATGAGCCTGTTCCGCTGCGACGAGCCGCTGGTCGGCGATGGTTCGATCCACACGGGAAAGATCCAATCCTTCGTTCTTAAGGCAGAGACCGCAGTCGATTGGACCGCCTTCGGCATATGGCTGACGATGCTGCTCAATCGCCATGGGGACAGGATCCTCCGGGTAAAAGGCATCCTCAATGTCGCCGGCGAGCCCCGGCCCGTCGCCATCCACGGCGTCCAGTATCTCGTGCATCCGCCAACACATATGCAGGCCTGGCCCTCGCAGGACCGTCATTCGGCCGTTGTCTTCATCATCGACGGCATCGACCCTTCTCTGATCGTTCGATCCTTCCAAGCCTTCAATGCCCTCGGCTGACGCCTGATCGTCTCGCCTGCCCATATAATCGTCATCTGCCACCGAAACTGTGTGCAGTTTTGACTGCTGATCCAAATAACCCAGAGATTTCAACCCCAAAAAACTGGCACGGGGTTTGCTTGTCTTATTTCAGAGTTGGTGGCTAGGGTTCCGGCGCTATCATGGCGTGCTGGTCCGAGAGCTACCACCGGTCGGGAGAGAAATCCCGCCGGGTGCACGGCGGGAGAAAAGCCCGGGAGACCTCGTTAGCCAAGGGATTGGCTGCGTGAGTCTGTGCCAATCCCTTTTTGAGTTAAAGCAAAAGGGGAATTGTCATGCAGAGCATTTCGAAAGCATTTTCCGTCGCGGCCTTGGCTGCCTCTCTGGCCATCGGCCTTGCACAGGGTGCGGCTGCCGCTCCGAAAACAGAATTCAAGGTCGCCTGGTCGATCTATGTCGGCTGGATGCCGTGGGGCTATGCGGCAGATCACGGCATTGTCAAGAAATGGGCCGACAAATACCGCATCAAGATCGATGTCACGCAGTTCAACGACTATGTCGAATCGATGAACCAGTACACCGCAGGCGCCTTCGATGCGGTCACCCTCACCAATATGGACGGCCTGTCGATCCCGGCCGCCGGCGGCGTGGACACTACGGCTGTCATCGTCGGCGACTTCTCCAACGGCAATGACGCGGTTATCCTCAAAAGCAAGGACAAGCTCGCCGACATCAAGGGGCAGCCCGTCAATCTCGTCCAGTACTCGGTCTCCGAATATCTGCTGGCTCGCGCATTGCAGAGCCTCAACCTGACGGAAGCGGACATCAAGGTCGTCAACACCTCCGACGCCGATATGGTTGCCGCCTACAAGACAGCCGACGTCTCGGCAGTTGTCACCTGGAACCCACTGGTCTCGACCATTCTCGAAGACCCGACGGCCAAGAAGGTTTTCGACAGCTCGCAGATCCCGGGCGAGATCATGGATCTCATGGTCGCCAACTCCACCGTGCTGAAGGAAAACCCGAATTTCGGCAAGGCTCTTGCTGGCATCTGGTACGAAACGGCAGCCTTGATGACGGCCGAAAACGACGAAGGAAAGGCAGCCCGTCTCGCGATGGGAACAGCGTCCGGCACCGATCTCAAGGGCTTCGAATCACAACTCGCCGCCACCAAGCTCTTTTCCAAGCCTTCCGACGCGGTGACCTTTACGGCTTCGGCCACCCTGCCGAAGACCATGGATCTCGTCCGCAACTTCCTCTTCACCAAGGGCCTGCTGGGCAGCGGTGCGGCATCCGCCGATGTCATCGGCATTGAAATGCCGGACGGCAAGGTGCTCGGCGACAAGGGCAACGTCAAGCTCCGCTTCACCGAAACCTACATGAAGGCCGCGGCCGACGGCGCGCTCTGACCGCCATGCAGGAGCGGCGCGCCCGTGCCGCTCCCGTCCACTCGAAACGCGGAGCCAACGCCTTGCGATGGATCAACACCAAGCCCAGCCCGGGTGCCCGGCTGGCATTGACACTGCTGCCATTCGCCCTGCTTGCGGTCGCCTATACCGTAGGGTCGGTTACGCGGCTCGCCGAGAATGCCAATGACAAGCTCTTGCCCGGCCTTACGCAATTTGCCGATGCGATAAACCGGATCGCCTTTCTGCCGGATACGCGCACCGGCGACTATCTCTTCTGGGGCGATACCGCCGCAAGCCTTGAGCGTCTTCTGGCCGGCCTGGGGATCGCGACGGGGATTGCGCTAGCAATCGGCATGGCGATCGGCATGCTGCCTTATCTCCGCGCATTGCTTTCGCCCTTCGTCGCCGTCATCTCCATGGTGCCGCCATTGGCGCTGCTTCCGATCCTGTTTATTGTGCTGGGGCTTGGCGAAACGTCGAAGATTGCCCTCATCGTGATCGGGATCGCGCCGACGATGATCCGTGACCTCGCCCTCCATGCGCTCGAGCTGCCCCGCGAGCAGATCGTCAAGGCGGAGACGCTCGGGGGCTCGTCCTGGCAGATCGCCCTGCGCGTCGTGCTGCCGCAGATCCTGCCACGCCTGATCATCAGCATCAGGCTGCAGCTCGGCCCGGCCTGGCTGTTCCTCATCGCTGCCGAGGCGATTTCGTCCGATGCCGGGCTCGGCTACCGGATATTTCTGGTTCGCCGTTATCTCTCGATGGACGTGATCTTTCCCTATGTCGTCTGGATCACGCTTTTGGCCGTCATCGCCAATGTCCTGCTCGATCAGATCCGCATCGCCGTCTTTCCCTGGTCCGCACTGGAGAAACAGGGATGAGCGCACTGGTCATCGAAAACGTCTGGAAAGAATACGGCGATCAGATCGTCCTGGAGAACGTCTCGCTGACGGTCGAGCCGCGCGCCTTCGTGGCCCTTGTCGGCCCGTCCGGCTGCGGCAAGAGCACGTTCCTGCGCATGCTGCTCGGACAGGAGCAGCCGACGCGCGGACGCATCTTGCTGGATGGAACGCCGCTGCCGTCTGAACCCGGACGCGATCGCGGCGTCGTCTTCCAGCGCTATTCGGTCTTCCCGCATCTAACCGTGCTCGGAAACGTGCTCCTCGGCAAGGAAATGACCGCCTCGCCGCTCACGGCAAAGCTCAGGGGCGCCTCGCGCCGGCGGGCGATAGAGGAGGCACGGGCGCTGATTGCGCAAGTCGGCCTTTCCACATCGGAAACCAAATATCCAGCCCAGCTGTCCGGCGGCATGCAGCAACGCCTCGCCCTTGCGCAGGCGCTGATCATGACACCGAAGGTGCTGCTTCTCGACGAGCCCTTCGGCGCGCTCGATCCCGGCATCCGCGCGGAAATCCACACGCTGATGAAGCGCCTCTGGCATGAGACGCAGATGACCGTCGTCATGGTGACCCACGACATGCGGGAGGCCTTCACGCTCGCCACGCGAGTCATTGCCTTCGAGCGGCCGCGCGATCGGCCGGAGGAGAAAATCCGCTACGGCGCGACGATCACCAACGACATCTCGATCTGGCCGCCGCGGCGCGCCGGATCATCGATAGCGTCCAGCCCTGACCGGGACGGCCCGGTTCCCTCTCTGGGCCCTCGCCAGGACGACCTGGCAATCCGTGAGACAGAGGAGAAATAGCCATGCACATCCATCGCACGACTGACGAGATAGCAGCAGACCGGGCGCGCTACGAAGAGCACCAGCGCCGCGGCCTCGACTTTGCGCCAAAGACCCTGCCGGCGCCAAGCCCGGTGCCGGCCCCGGAAATTCCCGCTAACACGATCATCCATCAGGAGGTCATTCCGGGCGGATGGTACTGGTCCACGTTGCTCAAGCGTGGTGAGGGGCTGAGGATCGACCAGAAGGAGGGCACGTCGACAGTCGCCCTCGTTGCCTGGAATGCTGCCGACACCAGCGAGCGCCTGAACCTTGTCGACACAGCCAAAATCCAGTGGACGACGGCACTTAGCAAAGGCCGCGTGCTGTTTTCCGACATGGGCCGTGTGATGTTTTCGATCACCGAAGATAGCGCCGGTACCCATGATTGCCTGATGGGCGGCTCGAACGCCGCCTCGAATGCGATGAAATATTCGGGCGTCAAGACACGCAACACCAGAGACAACCTCGTTCTGCTGGCTGGCAAGCTCGGCCTCCAGCGCCGCGACATTCCCGGCATGCTGAACCTGTTCGCACCGGTCAGCCTCGACGAGGACGGGGGGGTCCATTGGCAGAAGAAGCTTCCAAACAGCGGCGACTATGCCGAGTTGCGGGCGGAAATGGACCTTCTCGTCGGCTTTTCCAACTGCCCCCATCCGCTCGACCCAAACCCCACCTATGCGCCCACACCCGTGACCATCACCCGGTTTCGCGCCCCCGCACCGACCGGTGAGGATCTGGCAAGAACGGCAACTGCCGAGGCCATCCGTGGCTTCGAGAACAACGCCATGATGCAGGCTTGAGGGAGCGCGACCATGACAGACTTTATCCAGACCTCCATCGCCCGCACGATCGACAACGCCGTCGCCGATCATCGCATCCCCGCCGAGGCACCCTGGTCGGGCATCGTGCGCAAGGGACAGACAATTCGCATCGAGGACAGCTACGGGCAGCAGGCCATCGACACCCTGTTCTATCGTGCCGATGATTTTTGTGAGCGCTATTCCAACCAGGATACGATGCGCACCCAGGGTGCCGCCTATGTCAGCGTCGGAACCGGGATCGTTTCCAGCGAAGGCAACGTGATGCTGACGATGACGGCTGACAGCTGTGGTCGTCACGATACGTCCGCCGGTGCGTGTTCCTGCGAAAGCAATACGGTCCGCTTCGGTCACGGCACCAAATACCTCCACGCCTGCCGCGACAACTTCATTCTGGAGGTGACGAAGCATGGCATGGACAAGCGCGACATCGTCCCGAACATCAACTTCTTCATGAACGTGCCGATATCGCCCGATGGCAAGATGACCATCGTCGACGGCATTTCGGCGCCAGGGGATTATGTCGAGCTAGTGGCCGAGATGGACGTCCTTTGCGTCATCTCAAACTGCCCTCAGGTCAACAATCCCTGCAACGGCTTCGACCCGACGCCCATCCGTGTCCTCGTCTGGGATCCCGAGGTCTGACCCATGTTCAAGAAAGTCCTGATCGCCAACAGGGGCGAAATCGCCGTCCGGATTATCCGGACACTCAAGCAAATGGGAATAGCATCCGTCGCCGTTTATTCCGATGCGGACAGGTTCTCCCTGCCCGCGCGTGTCGCCGACGAAGCCGTCAGGCTCGGGCCGGCCGTGGCCACGGACAGCTACCTCAACATCGACGCCGTCATTGCGGCCTGCAGGCAGACCGGTGCTGAGGCTGTCCACCCGGGCTACGGCTTTCTTTCGGAGAATATCGGCTTTGCCGAGCGCTTGGCAGCAGAAGGCATCGCGTTTATCGGGCCGAGGCCGGAGCACCTGTCGGCTTTCGGCCTGAAACACACGGCAAGAGCGCTGGCGCAGGCAAGCGGCGTCCCGCTGCTGCCCGGCAGCGGATTGCTGGAGAGCCTGCAAGAGGCATGCGCCAAGGCAGCCGAGATCGGCTATCCCGTCATGCTGAAAAGCACGGCCGGTGGCGGCGGTATCGGCATGCAGCTCTGCCACGACGAGGCCGCACTGAAGGCAGCCTTCGAAGGGGTGCGTCGTACCGCCAATGCCAGCTTTGGCGATGCCCGCGTCTATATCGAACGCTTCGTTGCCAACGCTCGACATATCGAGGTGCAGATCTTCGGCGACGGCAAGGGGAACGTCGTCGCTCTCGGAGAGCGCGATTGCTCTTTGCAGCGGCGAAACCAGAAGGTCGTCGAGGAGACCCCTGCCCCCGGCATTTCCGCAGATGTCCGCGCGCGCCTCCACAAGGCCGCTGTCGACCTCGGTGCTTCCATTTCCTATTCTTCCGCCGGCACCGTGGAGTTCATCTACGATCCACGCCGCCAGGAATTCTATTTTCTCGAGGTGAACACCCGCCTGCAGGTGGAACATCCCGTGACCGAAGCCGTCTTCGGCATCGACCTCGTCGAATGGATGATCCGGCAGGCAGCCGGCGAAGATGTTCTGTCAAAGGCGATGGATCTGCGCCCGAAGGGGGCGGCCATCGAGGTGCGGATCTACGCCGAAATGCCGCATGCGGATTTCCGCCCGAGCGCCGGCCTTTTGACCGAGGTGGCATTCCCCGCCAATGCGCGCGTTGACAGCTGGATCGAGACCGGAACGGACGTCACCCCCTTCTACGACCCAATGCTGGCAAAACTCATCATTGCCGCCGATGACAGGGAGACGGCCATCGAAAAGCTCAAGGCCGCGCTTTCGGAAACCGCGATTTGGGGCATCGAGACCAATCTCGACTATCTGCGAAAAATCGCCGCCTCCGAATTGCTGGCCAGCGGCAATGTCGCGACAACCGCATTGCGTGACTTCGCCTTCATCCCCGATATCATCGAGGTGCTGGTGCCCGGCGCCCAGTCCAGTATTCAAGAATTGCCGGGCCGCCTTGGCCTCTGGCATGTCGGGGTGCCGCCGAGCGGGCCGATGGACGAGCGCTCGTTCCGGCATGCAAACCGGCTTGTCGGCAACCATGACGACACGGCCGCGCTGGAGTTGACGGTCTCGGGACCGACATTGCGCTTTTTTACGCAGACGTCGATAGCCCTGGCCGGTGCAGAAATGGCCATGAGCTGCGACGGCACGCCCTTGCCGCATGGTGAGCGGGTCGTCATTCCTGCAGGCGCCGTCCTGACCGTCGGCAACATCACCGGCCCCGGTCAGCGCGCCTACCTGGCCGTCGCCGGAGGCTTTGCGGCGCCCACAGTGCTTGGCTCGCGCGCAACCTTCACGCTCGGCCAGTTCGGTGGCAATGCGACCGGCGCGCTGAAGACCGGGCATGTCCTGCATCTCGCCCGCCATGAAAAGACGCAGGCGCCCAAGCGTGCGGAGGCGCCGGCGGAGCTGACGAACGCCTGGAATGTCGGGGTGGTCTACGGCCCGCACGGGGCGCCGGATTTCTTCCAGCCGGGCGATATCGACGCGCTCTTTTCCCTGCCCTACGAGGTGCATTTCAACAGCGCCCGAACGGGGGTCCGGCTCCTCGGCCCCACGCCAAAATGGGCACGGACCGATGGCGGACAGGCAGGGTTGCATCCCTCCAACCTGCATGACAATGCCTATGCTATCGGCGCCATAGACTTTACCGGCGACATGCCGATCATCCTTGGTCCGGATGGACCGAGCCTCGGCGGCTTCGTATGCCCCGCCGTGATCGCGCGCGACGAACAATGGAAGATGGGCCAGTTCAAGCCGGGCGACACCATCCGTTTCCATCCGGTGGTGCGTCCTGACGATCCCCTGACGGCACCGGCCGCGCTGGCCGGCGCGACCGAAAGGGGATCGGCCATCGTCGGTACGTTCGACAAAGCGCCGGTGACGGTCGTCTATCGCCGGCAGGGGGACGACAATCTCCTTGTCGAATACGGGCCCATGGAGCTGGACATCGCGCTTCGCCTGCGCGTCCATCTGTTGATGAACGCCGTCAGGGACGCGCGCCTTCCCGGCCTGATCGATCTCACGCCGGGCATTCGATCCCTGCAGATCCATTATGACGGCTCGACGCTGACGCGTCGACGATTGCTGGGCCTGCTGGCGAATCTCGAAGCCGGGCTTCTTCCGGCCGAACAGGTCACGGTTCCAAGCCGGATCGTCCATCTGCCACTTTCGTGGAATGACCCGGACGCCGAGCTGGCGATGCGCAAATATCAGGAGCTCGTGCGGCCGGATGCGCCCTGGTGTCCCTCCAACATCGAGTTCATTCGCCGGATAAATGGGCTGGCGGACGAGCAGGCGGTCAAGGACATCGTCTTCGATGCCAGCTATCTCGTACTGGGGCTGGGCGATGTCTATCTCGGCGCGCCGGTTGCAACGCCGGTCGATCCAAGGCACCGCCTCGTGACCACAAAGTACAATCCGGCGCGCACCTGGACGCCGGAAAATGCCGTCGGCATCGGCGGCGCCTACATGTGCATCTACGGCATGGAGGGGCCGGGCGGCTACCAGCTCTTCGGCCGCACGATACAGGTCTGGAATACCTGGCGGCAGACGCCTGTCTTTGACACGGGCAAGCCATGGCTTCTGAACTTCTTCGACCAGATCCGCTTCTTCCCCGTCAGCCACGAGGAACTGGCCGAGGCGAGAGCCGCCTTCCCTCACGGCGGCTACCCGATCCGCATTGAGGAGACCGAATTCTCCTATGCCGACTACGCGCTCGAACTGAGCAAGAACGCCCAGTCCATCGAAGCATTCAAGCACCGGCAGCAGGCGGCATTCGAGACCGAGAGGCAGCGCTGGAAAGCCGAAGGTCTCGACAGCTTCGTGACAGACGATGGCGGCGGAGAGAGCTTCGATGGAGATGTGCCCGAGGGCTGCTTCGGCGTTGCCAGCAGTGTACCCGGCAATATCTGGAAACTGCTGGTAGAGCCCGGTTCCCATGTGTCGGCGGGCGATACCGTTGCTATCATCGAGTCGATGAAGATGGAGATCAACGTCACGTCCCACGTGGCTGGGCGGGTGCGTGAACTCCGGGCCGCTCCGGGGCGTACGGTGAAGGCCGGAGACCTCCTGATTGTGCTGGAGGACCCCTGACCAAGGCTGCCTGCACCGGGGACGGGGACCGCCGAGACCGAGACGTCGCGGCAGTCTGATGCTGGTGTCCCCCCAAGGTGGATCGACTGAGTGTGCGCCGGCATGCGAGGGCGCGCGCGCCATCGGTCGTAAAAAGAGGTGCAAGAACGCAATGCCACGCCCTTGAACCTTGGTGAGCACTGCCTCATATGAGGATCAACCCATGGTCCGGGCCCCTCTGGCAGTCGCTTCCGGCGCGTCTGTGATGTCGGACCCTCCCGACAGACGATGCCGGACTAGGACCGAGGGACATGTCTCTTTTCCCACCGCACCCTGCAGGCCGGTCTCATGACGGACCGATGGTCTCTGCCGACTATCCGCCGTCCCAAACCGGCATCGGCTGGAAAACATCCGTTCGACCGATCGAGACGTAAGGCTAGACGGGGTCTCCTGGCGCGACAGAGATTGGTGGGGCATGTCATGAACAAGTTTGCAGCAGCAGCATTGGGGGTTGCCGCAGTCGGTGTGGCGGCGATAAACTGGCGGTGGATTGATGCACCACCCGGTATGGCTTTTATCCAACGATCCGAAAACAGACCCGTTGCCCGCGCGGCAGGGCCTGTAGCCGTGGAAGTGGCGAAGGCCAAACAGGTCCTGTCGACCAGC
Source organism: Rhizobium sp. rho-13.1 (assembly GCF_007000305.1). Lineage (NCBI taxonomy): Bacteria > Pseudomonadati > Pseudomonadota > Alphaproteobacteria > Hyphomicrobiales > Rhizobiaceae > Rhizobium > Rhizobium sp. rho-13.1. The sequence continues at coordinate 90,835 of NZ_SCFL01000015.1, forward strand.
GACATCAACGCGATTGGCACGCTGCAATCCGACGAGTCCGTCCAGCTTGCCCCCGAAATTGCAGGGCGCATCGTCGAAATCAAATTCGAGGAAGGCAGGCCGGTCAAGGCTGGCGAGGTCCTCGTCCGGCTTGACGATACACTGGCCAGAGCAGCCGAAGAGGAAATGAGGGTTCGCCTCGACCTTGCGACAACCAGCTACGATCGTGCGAAACGTCTCGCCGGAACGGGAAGCGGCACCGGCCGCGAACTCGACGTCGCGCTTGCCGAGCGGAGCACGGCCGAGGCGTTGTTGAATTCCCAGCGCGCCCAGCTTGCCAAGCTCGATATCCTGGCACCCTTTACCGGAACGGTCGGCCTTCGCCGCATCTCGACCGGCAGCTATGTCGGTGCCGGTACGACGCTGGTCAATCTCGAAAAGATCGACGTGCTCAAGGTCGACTTCAAAATCCCTGAGGCAAACCTGCAGAAGGTCCGCGTCGGACAGAATATCGAGGTTGTCGTCGATGCCATCCCCGGCCGGCAATTCACGGGCACGATCTATGCGATCGATCCGATGCTCGACGTCAACGGGCGGGCGATCAGTATCCGGGCCACGCTTCCGAACGCCGATCTTGTGTTGCGGCCGGGCCTTTTTGCCCGCGTCGTCGTCAAGGGTCTAAAGGAGCGCCAGGTTGTCACCGTGCCGGAGGCTGCGATCGTGGCGCGCGGCCAGGAGCGGTTTGTTTGGACCGTGGTCGACGGCAAGGCCCAGGAAACCAAGGTGAGCCTTGGAGCGCGCAAGGCCGGCATGGCCGAACTCGAAGGAATCTCCGGCGACATGACGGTGGTGACCGCCGGACACAATCGCCTGCGAAACGGATCTGTCGTCGATATCGTTGAAAGCGCGGCAGCCGAGCCGGCGATATGAGGAGAGGCTGATGGGTTTTTCGGAACTGTGCATCCGCCGGCCGGTGTTTGCGACCGTCCTCAGCCTGCTGATGCTGCTGGTCGGTATCGTCTCCTATGACCGACTGGCGGTGCGCGAGTATCCCAGTATCGACGAGCCCGTGGTTTCCGTCGTCACGACCTATCCCGGTGCTTCCGCCAGCATCATTGAAAGCCAGGTCACCCAGATTCTCGAAGGATCGATCGCCGGCATTGAAGGCATCGACGTGCTGGAATCGACCAGCCGCTCGGAATCGAGCCGCATCACCGTCCGCTTCCGCCTGGAGATCCAGCCGGACGTGGCCGCAAGCGATGTGCGCGACCGGGTAAGCCGGGTGCGTCAGCGTCTGCCGGACGAAATCACCGAGCCGGTTATTTCCAAGGTCGAGGCCGATGCCCAGCCGGTGGTCTTCGTTGTCTTTCGCAACGACCGGATGAGCCCCCTCGAACTCACCGATTATGTCGATCGCAATGTCGTCGACCGCTTCAAGAATGTGACCGGCGTTGCCGACGTGCAGATATACGGCGAGCGGCGATACGCCATGCGGATCTGGATCGATCGCCAGAGGCTTGCTGCCCTGAACCTCACGGTGCAGGAAATCGAGGATTCGCTGCGGGCTCAGAACGTCGAGATCCCCGCCGGCCGACTGGAGAGCAACGACCGCGAGTTTACGGTCCTTTCCAAGTCGGCGATCGGCACGGTCAGCGAGTTCGAAAACATCATCGTCAAGCGTGGCAATGGCGTGCTGGTGCGCCTGAGCGAGGTTGCCCGGGTTGAGCTCGGCGCTGCCGACGAGCGTCGCGCCGGTCGCTTCAACGGCGAAAACGCCATCGTGGTCGGCATTATCAAGCAGGCGGTCGCCAATCCGCTCGATGTCTCCGCCGGCATCAATGCCATCCTACCAGACATCAACGCCAATCTGCCGGAAGGCATGACGGGTGCTGTCGGCAACGACAACTCGGTATTCATCGACAGGGCGCTGGGGGCCGTCTACGCGACAATCGTCGAGGCCATCGTCCTCGTGCTGATCGTCATCGTCGTCTTTCTGCGCTCGTGGCGGGCCTCCATCATTCCGATCGTTACCATCCCGATTTCGCTGATCGCCACCTTCGCGATCATGTATGCGCTCGGTTTCAGCGTGAACACCCTGACCTTGCTCGCCATCGTTCTCGCCATCGGTCTGGTGGTCGATGATGCCATCGTCGTGCTCGAGAACATTTTCCGCCACATCGAGGACGGCATGGCGCCGATACCGGCGGCCATCAAGGGAACGCGGGAAATCGGCTTTGCGGTGATCGCCATGACGCTGACGCTCGCCGCCGTCTATGCGCCCGTGGCCTTTGCCACCGGCAGAACGGGCAAGCTGTTTCTCGAATTCTCGCTGACGCTTGCAAGCGCGGTGATCGTGTCGGGCTTCGTCGCCCTGACGCTGACGCCGATGATGTGCTCCAGGCTCCTGAAACACGAGAAGGAACCGGGGCGAATATCGGCGTTCATCGAGCGGGGGCTGAGCGGCCTTGAGAACGGCTATCGTCGCCTGCTGGCGACCTCGCTCGGCATGCGCCGCCTTGTCGCGCTGGCGGCTGTCGTCGTCGCCGCCTGCAGCGCCTTCCTCTATGTCGGCTTGCCGCAGGAGCTGGCACCCGTTGAGGACCGCGGCATCATCCGCGTGGTCGGCACGGCGCCGGAGGGCTCGACGCTTGCCTATACCGAACGCTATTCCAAGCAGGTGGAAGCCCTTCTCAAGCCGATCTCTGAAGTCGGCAGCGTCCAGACGATCAACGGCATGCCCGAGGTGAACCGCTTCCAGGTTATCGGCCGCCTCAGCGATTGGGATGCCCGCGACCGTCGCCAGCAAGAGCTGGTGGCAGAGTTGCTCCCGGCCCTGCGCCGCATCGCCGGCGTCACTGCTTTTGCCAGCAATCCCCCCTCGCTCGGCACCTCCAACAATGCCCGCCCGATCGAATTCGTGTTGCAGAGTTCAGGCACCTATGAGGAGCTCGACCAGGTGACCCGTCGTTTCATGGAGCGAATCTCTGAATTTCCCGGTCTCACCAACATCGATAGCGACCTGAAGCTCAACAAGCCGGAAATGACCATTAATATCGATCGCGAAAAGGCGTCCGACCTAGGTATCGACATATCTGTGATCGGCAGGACCCTCGAGACGTTGCTCGGCGGCAGGCAGGTTACCCGTTTCGAAAATGACGGTGAGCAGTACGATGTCTATGTCCAGCTGGCAGCGGAGGACCGCACTGCACCATCGACCCTCTCGACGATCTTCCTGAAGTCGCCGACCGACCAGATGGTGCAATTGTCGAACCTCGTGGGCGTCAAGGAAACCGTCGCGCCGCAGGAGCTGAAGCGTTTCAACCAGCTGCGGTCGGTGACGGTGTCGGCAAACCTTGCCGCTGGCGTATCCACCGGCGAAGCGCTTTTCTTCATGGAGACGGCAGCCAGGGAGGTCCTGCCGGACACAGTACAGACCGACGTATCCGGCCCAAGCCGCGAATTCCGCGCTTCCGGCCAGAGCCTGCTCGTGGTGTTCGTCCTCGCGCTCGGCTTCATCTACCTAGTGCTTGCCGCACAGTTCGAAAGCTTCCGCGATCCGCTGATCATCATGGTGACGGTACCGCTGTCGATGACCGGCGCGCTGGCCGCGCTTTCGCTCGGCGGCGGCTCGTTGAACGTTTATTCGCAGATCGGACTTGTCACGCTGGTCGGCCTCATCACCAAGCACGGCATTCTCATCGTCGAATTTGCAAACCAGCGGCAGGAGGCAGGGCACGACCGGCTTTCGGCAGTGATCGATGCCGCTGTCATGCGCCTGCGGCCGATCCTGATGACGACAGGTGCCATGGTGCTGGGTGCCGTGCCGCTCGCCATCGCCCAGGGCGCCGGTGCCGAAAGTCGCCACCAAATCGGCTATGTCATCGTCGGCGGCATGACGCTGGGCACGTTGCTGACGCTTTTCGTCGTACCGATGGTGTATACGTTTGCGGGTCGCAGGATGTCTCACCAGGAAGTCACGCCGCTCAAAGCAGAGGTTAGTGCTGCGACACTCACATAGCCGCCTTGGTGGCTCGTGCATTGCCATTAAGGTGACGGCAGTCGCTTTCAGGGCCGTCTGTCACACTTGCGCAATGAGCAAGGAGAACAGCGCTGCCGGGCAAAAAGGAGAATCATCGGTTCGAATTCGTTTGCTACCACTTGTCGACATCGGTTTAGCGACAATGGACCCGGTGTGCGTCCCATTGATGGGACGGTATTATCCATGAATTGGCTTGAGCCTTGGGGAACCGCTAGAGGAAATCGAAGACGGCACGGCTTCTTTTTGGCAAGGCTGGGAGGTGGAGTTCCACAAGGAGCCGGTACCGGCCCCTGAGCTATATGGTCTGAGAGTGAGGCTCATCGCCCGCCGCTATGACTGCGACGATGCTCTTATTCAGCTGTCTGACGAAGCATGGCAAAAGTTCATCTCACGTGGACGCAAGCGGAGGAAGGGGATGCACGATGGCCTGAGACTGCCGTTTACGCATCCCTGGATAGGTGGGCGTCAATCGGACTGCGCGATGATCATGCCGAATGGACCGGCGACTTTACCGAATGAACAGGGTCAATCGCTGCAATTGGCGCAAACCAGTCGTATCAATTGAACACCGACTTGAGGTCGGCCTAGAGCTGCTGGCGCTAGAGAAGACGGAAGAGGGAAACGACGCCGTCTAAAAGCGTCGAGCCACAAAACGGCGCGAACAGCGCCATTACGAGATTGAAGGCAATGGCCATGAGGAGGATACGCTCCTGCTTCGGCGTGAGCTGCTTGTATTTTCTTTCGGGCGGAGGCTCTCGTCTCGGCTGATAGGCATTGAGGTCGCGAAACATCTGCTCATCCTTTAGATCGGGGAAGAACGAAGATAGGGCGGAAGGAATGATGTCCAGGCACTGTTGTAAATCTACGCCATCTGTCATGGGTTGCAAGCGGTGCTTCGATGCCAAAAGAGCGCAGGCGCCACGCCGTCGGCAATGCACAGTGCAGTGGCAAAAGGCGAGATCGAGATGCGGGTGATTTTTGCGGGCCCCACGGTCCACGGTGCAGATCTGCGAACGGACGGTGCTTACGAGCTTCGGCCACCTGCCGGCCAAGGCGATGTCCACAGGGCTGTGGAAGACGGCGCCACGGTGATCGGGCTGATCGACGGTGTCTATGATGCCGTCCCCGCAGTATGGCATAAAGAAATCCTGTATGGCCTGTCTCAGGGCGTTCACATGTTCGGTGCCGCAAGCATCGGCGCGCTGAGGGCGGCCGAGTGTGCGCCATTCGGCATGGTCGGCATCGGCAAAATCTACGAGGGATATGCCAGCGGCCTGCTGGAGGAGGATGCTGACGTGGCGCAATCGCACGCGCCGGCCGATCTCGGTTACCTGCCGCTCAGTGTCCCACTCGTCAATGCCAGGGCGACACTTGCGCAGTGCCGGCATCTGGCCCTCGTCACGCTCGAGGAGGAAGCCCGCCTGCAAAGGACTGCCGAGGAGACCTTCTTCAAAAACAGGACCTATCGGCAGCTGGTGCGGGACGCCATTTCGGATGTCGAAAGAGCGTCAACGGTCTTGGCGCATTTGCGTGCCAATGCCGTCAATCCCAAGCTTCAGGATGCCCTGCGCCTCATCGACAGGGTGATCGGGACGCCGGATCGTAGTTTGTCCCCGCAGTTCGACTGGAGGTTTCACGCCACCTCCTTCTGGGAAACCCAGTTTTGCGGTGACGTGAAATCGATGCCACCCGTCAAGCCTGCCGGAGATTAGGCAAGCAGCCGGAAGGACGGCAATTTTTCAAGTCGTCGTCGATCTGTTGACGAAAGCCCGCCATCCGCCGAAGGAGGATATATCCTCTGCGCCTTCGAGACCCACCGACTCGGCCAGAAAGCCCTTCGCCTGGCTGCCGTCGCTGAGCATGATGGTTCCGATGCCGAGCGGTGGAGGAATGGCGGCGACGAACTTTCCGAAGCCGGCTGCCGAAAGCCGCCAGACCTCGACTTCGATCTTCGTGCCGGTGTTTTCAGCGCATCGGATGAGGCCGGGCTTGGCCGGCGTCTGATTGGCAAGGCTGAAAAGCTTGTAGTCGGCGGCGGTCGTAGTCGTGCGGACAAAACGGGCTTCGAGATCGCGGAGCTGGATGTTGAGCGGCATGCCGGAAAGGTGCGCGCCGACAACCACGACGTCGATCTGGCCAGGTTCTTCAATCTGCGGGAGCTCGGGTTGGGGCGGCTGCGCCCAGCCGGTGGCACCGAGGGTCACCCCGCTTCGTGCATGGATATCGGCCGCCAGCGCTGCGGTCAGGCCATCCCGGCCTGCAGGCGCAAGCAGTGTGACGCTTGCCGGCAGTCCGTCGCTCCGGGTGCCTGTGGGCACCGCGATGCCGCACATGTCGAGCAGATTGACGAAGTTGGTGTAGGTTCCTAGCCGGCTGTTCTCGCGGATCGGCTCGGCTTCAAGCTCAGCGCGGGTGTAGTGTCGCGGCGCTGTCGGGACACAGAAAAGATCGACCGATGCGATCAGCGGTGCGACCGATCTCTTCAGAGCCTGCAATGCGTAGAGCCCGTTGAAGGCATCCGCCGCCGACAGCGATTTGGCGCCACCGTAGATCTTGGCAGTCACGGGGTGGAAACTCTCCGGGCGGGCATCGAAGAAATCCTTCACGGCAGCATAGCGTTCCGCCACCCAGGCACCCTCGTAGAGAAGATCGGCCGTCTTGTAGAAGTCTGCAAACGGCACTTGGACAAGCTTGTGCCCGAGCGTTGACAGCATCGAAAGCGCATCCTCATAGGATGCCTCCATTGCCGCATCGCCGAAGAATTTTCTGTCTTCCGGTGCAAGCACACCGATGGTGAGCACCGGCGGCAGTGGGCCGTATCCTGTTACCTGGATCGCTCGCGAATAGGCGTCCACTGCATCGTATCTGGCGGCGACCGAGAATACCTTGAAGGCGTCGTCAGCCGTCAGGGCGAAGATCGAAACACAGTCGAGCGTACGGCAGGCCGGCAGTACGCCCGATGTCGAAAGCGCACCGACACTCGGCTTTAGGCCGACGATGTTGTTGAGGCCGGCGGGGATGCGGCCGGAACCAGCGGTATCGGTCCCGAGTGCAAAGCTAACGATGCCGTGTGACGTAACAACGGCCGAACCGGAGCTCGATCCGCCCGGCACGAGTGTCGGATCGATGGCATTACGGGGCACTGGAAAGGGTGTGCGGACGCCGACGAGGCCGGTGGCGAACTGGTCGAGATTGGTCTTGCCGATAACCAGTGCGCCGGCCTCCTTTAACAGGCGAACGACGGTTGCGTCTACATCCGGGTGGAAGGCAAAATCCGGGCAGGCCGCCGTGGTCGGCATGCCGGCAACATCGATGTTGTCCTTGACGGCGAAGGGGATGCCCCAGAGCGGCTTTGCCACCGGGTCGAATGGCCCGAGGGTTGCCGCCTGCGCCAGCAGCGCATTACGGTCCGCCAGATGCAGGAAAATGCCGGGGTCGTCGACATCGGCAATGCGGGCAAAAACCGTGTCGACCATCTCGGCGACGGTCCAGCCGCCAGCGTAGGCCCGGTGCAGGGAGGCGATGTCGAATGTTTGTCCGTCAATCATTGTTACTCTCTTCCAAAATCATTACCGGCCGGTCCCACTGGATGAGAACGACACACCCTGTTTTTGTCCAGACGGAGTGCTCGGACCCTATCCTGTTGATCACCACGGTGCCCGGACCATAGTCTCCGGCCTCGTCCGACTGGACGCCATCGAGCACGAGGATGGTTTCGAGCCCCATATGCCGATGGCGGGGCACGGCGGCGCCGGGTTCGTATTTCAGCAGGGCGACGCCCGGCTGGTCGTCCTCGAAATTCTGGAGCCAGTGTAGGGTGACGCCGGGCCGGAAAGGGCCGAATTCGAGGCTTTTCCAGCCGCCCGATGTCAGGTTTTCGCGCGTCGTCTCAGGCATCGGCCAGTCCCTCCAGAATATCGTCGAGATGCGCGGTCCAGCCGACGATCGCCCCTTGCGCGCGGATCATGGCAATGGCAGCGCGCTTGAAGTCCTCGAAATAGCTTTCCGTCGCTTCTTCGCAGAGAAGACATTCGTAGCCGCGATCGTTTGCCTCGCGCATCGTCGTCTGGACGCAAACCTCTGTCGTTACGCCGGCAAACACCAGCTGCTCGATGCCCCTGCTCTTCAGGATGTCGCCGAGGGGCGTGGCGTAAAAAGCGCCTTTGCCGGGCTTTTCGATCACCACCTCACCGCCCACCGGCGCGACCGCCTCGAGGATCGCAGTGCCGGGTTCGCCCGATATAAGAACCCGTCCCATCGGTCCTTCGTCGCCGATACGCAGTGCCGGATTACCGCGATTGCGCTTGGCAGCCGGCAGATCGGAGAGATCAGGCCGATGACATTCCATGGTGTGAACGACAGGCAGCCCGGCCGCGCGGAAGCCCGCGATCAGCCTTGCGACATCGGGGACGATGCGGGTGATGCGGCCGACATCGTTGCCAAGGCTCTCGCCGAAGCCGCCGGGCTCTGCAAAATCACGCTGCATGTCGATGACGACGAGCGCAATCCTGTCTCGTTTGAGTGGAAAGGCGAATGGCTGTGCTTTGATCCCGGCCATCACTGGTGTCCCGCCATATGCGCGCCGATGACGCCGACATCCGCGTTGCGGATCGGTGTTTCGTAGACGAGCTTGCCGTCTGACATCACCATGATGCGGTCCGACATCTCCAGGAGTTCGTCGAGATCCTCGGACAGCAGCAACACGGCGGTGCCAGCGTTGCGCGCCCTCATGATCCGTGCCCGGATTTCGGCGACAGCCGAGAAGTCGAGGCCAAAGCAGGGATTGGAGACGATCAGCAGATCGACCTCGCCCGTCAGTTCGCGGGCGAGCACCGCGCGCTGGATATTTCCACCGGAGAGCGAGGCGATCGGCGAGGAAGCAGAGGCGGTTTTCACCTTGAAATCGGCGATCAGCGCCTCAGCGCGCCGGCGCATCGATGTCTTGTCGAGCCAAGAGACCTTGCGCCCGGTCTTCTGCTTGACGTCGAACGTGCGGAACGCGAGGTTTTCCGTCACTGTCATTCTGGGCGCGCAGGCATTCGTCAGCGGTTCCTCGGGAATGAAGCGGACATTGTTGGCGCGCGTTTCCTTCCGCGTGGCACCGTATGGCCTCCCCTTGACTGTAATCGTGCCGGCCTCGAGCGGTCTTTGTCCGGCGAGCACTTCGGCCAGTTCCTTCTGTCCGTTCCCTGAGATGCCAGCGATGCCGACAATCTCGCCGGCGCGAACGTCGAGATTTTCGATATCGATGCTCTTCAACCCGGAGCGATCCCGTGCCCGGATGCCGCTGACGGCCAGAACCGGGTCTGCCGTATTGGCGACCGGCAATCGCGAGTCGAGTTCAGCCAGCTTGACGTCGCCGATCATCATCGCAGCCATTTCCTGTGTGGTAAGATCTGCCACCTTGCCGCCGCCTGCCATCTTGCCGCGCCTGAGGACGGTGACGGAATCGGCAAACTTGGTTACCTCGTGAAATTTGTGGCTGATCATCAGCACGGTGAGTTCGCCGCGCTCCGTCATGCCGCGCACGACGGCGAGCATCTCATCGGCTTCTGCCGGTGTCAGCACCGATGTCGGTTCATCGAGCACCAGGAAGGACCGGCCGAGATAGAGTTGCTTGACGATTTCCAGCTTCTGCTTCTCGCCGGCGGCCAGTTCCTGAACCGGACGGTCGAGGGGGATCTTGAAAGGCATTGTCTCCATGAACTCTGCCAGATCCCGGTTCTCCCTGGCCCAATTGATCACGGCCGGCACGTGGGCGCGGCTGATCACCAGATTTTCCGCCCCCGTCAGCGATGGCACCAGCGTGAAGTGCTGGTAGACCATGCCGAGCCCGTAGCTTGCCGCATCCTTGGGCGAGCCAATGGCGACCTCCCTGTCCCCGACGGACAGCGAGCCGGATGTCTGGTGGTAAAAGCCCATGATGCATTTCACGAGTGTCGATTTGCCGGCGCCGTTTTCGCCGAGCAGCGCGTGAAAGGAGCCGGCAGGAACGTCGATGGAGACGTGGTCGAGCGCGGTAAAGCTGCCGAAGCGCATGGTCATGTCGTGCGTCTGGATGCCGACGGCCTTGCCACGAGCCGGAAGTGGTGTGTCGCGGATCTGGATCATGTCAGTTCCTGCCTTTTAACGATGACGGCAACGGGTCCGCCGCCGGGAGGCCCCTGGTGTTCAGCGCCGCCGGAGACATAGAGGTCCGTAGCCCCGAACAGGCCGGCAAGGACGCCGCCGACGAAGGCGCGGGCATGCCGGGTGGAGGAGATATCGCTGTCGTCAAGCATGGTATGCCGGCGACCGCGGACAGAACCGGAAGGGTCCGCTTCGGCCTTGGCGAGTACCGCCACGAGAGTGGCGTCGCCGAGGCGGTCGCGTGCTTCCTTTACACCTGCTGTGTCGATCGCATCGCCCATGATGGCGTGGTCGATGGCGAGCGGGCCGGACCAGCGGGGACTCATGCCGAGCACGATGATCTCGTGGTCCTCAAGTTCGACGCCGGCGGATGTGGAGGCACGGCCGGAGAAGAGGTCGAGCCGGGTGCAGACATCACTGTCCGAAATCGTGTCCGGATCCAGTTCGCCGAGGGCCACCGCCACACCCAGCGCCGATGCGCCACGGGAATAGGCCATGGATTTCAATGCGTCGCGGGTGACTGTCGTGCCGCCGGCGTGCTCGACTTCGAGGACCCGTCGCTGGGTCAGAAGGGGGCACTTGATCTGCACGAAATGCACGTCTTCCAACGTGTCGATCCCGGCATCGGTAATCGCCGCGCGTACCGCCTCTGCCACGCTCAGCACCTGTTGCCTGCGGCCGAGATGCTGCCACGGCAATACAGACGTGCGGGCAACGCCGATTGCAAGTGCGCCGGTTCCCTCATCCGCCACCTGCTGCCGACCAAAAACTGTCCAGTGCGGCGACAGCGCGCCTTCGGTGCCGCCGGACATCACGATCGAGGCGCCGGATATGCCGTGCTTTGCAAATAGCGTTTCGAAGCTCGTCGTGGCGAAGGCGCGCGTGAAATCGTTGACGCAGCCATTGCCCTCGGTCTTGCCGAGAATGGCAACGAGATCGCCAGGTGGCAGGGCAGCATCGAACAAGGCCTCGACGCCGGCAATATCATTGGGGCCATCTGCTGCGATGCGAGCGACGAAGGCGCGGCGGGAGGACATCAGCCGATCCCCTCGATGATCGCCTGCGATGTCGAGACGGCGCCGAAGACGCCGCCCTGCATCTTGATCATCTTGATGGCGGCGAGGTGGTTGCCGTAGTCGGTGGCGCCGCAGCAATCCTCCAGCATGACGCATTCGAACCCGCGGTCGTTCGCCTCGCGCATCGTCGTGTGGACGCAGACGTCCGTCGTAATACCGGTAAGGATGATGTTCTCGATGCGCTTCTGGTGAAGAATGAGCTCAAGGTCGGTCGCGCAGAACGAGCCCTTGCCGGGCTTGTCGATGATCGTCTCGCCGGCGATGGGGTAGAGTTCATCGATGATATCCCAGCCGGGCTCGCCCCGTACCAGGATGCGGCCGCAGGGGCCCACATCGCCGATGCCAGCGCCGATGCGCTGCGAACGCCAGCGCTTATTGGCCGGCAGGTCTGCAAGGTCAGGCCGGTGGCCTTCGCGGGTATGGATGATGTGATAGCCGTTCGCGCGCATGGCTGTCAGCACCGCCTTGATCGGGGCGATCGGCGCTCGCACCAGCGAGAGGTCATAGCCCATATGATCGACATAGCCCCCGGCGCCGCAGAAGTCGGTCTGCATGTCGATGATGATAAGCGCCGTATTATCGGGGCGCAGCGCGCCGTTATAGGGCCAGGGATAGGGATCGGACGTGATGAAGCGTCCCTTGGTTTCCGTCTGCAAATCCATATCAGGCCTCCTATTCGCCGGCTATCTTGCGTGTTTCGCGATAGGACCTCGTCGGCTTCTCAAAGCCGCAAGTCGTTCCATCCTTGACCTTGATCTCATCCTCCCAAGGCAGCTTGTACTGCCCTGCCATCAGATCGTGCATGTAGGTGTAGGGCGCATCGCCGGCGCCGCTGGCAACGGCCACATAGCCGCGATGGCCGAACTGGTAGATGTTGTTTTCAACGCCCCAGCCGCGCCGTGCCTCGCGGACGAGATCAGGCCGCACCTCGGCGGTGATGATCTCGTTGACGCGGCCGGATGTTCCGTGGGCGATGATCGACCCGTCGAAATTGCAGATCATCCCCTCCCCCATGGAATCGAAGCTGCCGTCGGAGCCGGACATGCAGACACTGACTGTCACCATCAGGTTGCAGAAGGCATTCGACTGGTTGGTAAAGCGCCAGCTTTCGCGGATCGGGGCGGTGTAGCCGGCCGTGCGGATCATGATCTCGGCGCCCTTGTAGGCGCATTCGCGAGACATTTCCGGGAACATGCCGTCATGGCAGATGATCAGTGCCAGCTTTGCGCCCTTGGGGCCGTCGATGACCGGAATGCCGAGATCGCCGGGTTCCCACGGCTCGACCGGCACCCACGGATGCATCTTGCGATAATAGAGTTTGAGTTCACCCTGGTCGTCGATGATGATGCCGGAGTTGTAGGGCATGCCACCGGGATTGAATTCCATGAGCGAGAAGCATCCCCAGATATGGTTGTCGCGACAGGCCTGCTTGAATGCGGCCACTTCCGGACCGTCCATCCGGCACATGATGTCCGGGTTGATGTCCATCGACAGTCCGTGCAGCGCATATTCCGGGAAGACGACGAGATCCATGCCGGACTGGTTGCGCCGCGCTTTGCCGACGAGGTCGACGATCACCTGCGTCTGGCGGGCCAGGTCGTCCTTCGTCACCGTCACCGGCAACTGGAGCTGAACCAGGCCGATGCCGACGCCGTTTTCCGAGATGTTCAGTCCTCCGAGACCGTTCATGGCGTGTCCTTTACTTGGTTATCGATAGCGAGGCGGGCGCGCCTGAGAGCGACCGGGTGGGCGAGGATGTGGCGATCAGGATGACGAGCGTCAGTACATACGGCGCCGCATAAAACAGGTAGTAGCCCTGCGTCACGCCGACAGATTGCAGCGAAGGACCGAGCGCACCGGCGCCGCCGAACAGCAATGCGGCGAGAAAGCAGCCGATCGGGTTCCAGCGCGCAAATATCACCAGTGCGACCGCCATCAGCCCCTGTCCCGATGAAATGCCCTCGTTCCAGGAGCCGGGATAAAACAGCGACAGATAGGCGCCGCCGATGGCTGCAAGCGACCCTCCGGCGGCAGTTGCCAGCAGGCGGACGGTATCGGGGTTAAGACCCATGGCGCGGGCGGCATCCGAGCTATCGCCGACCACCCGCAGGATCAGGCCGAGGCGCGTGTTGCGGAAGCCCCACCACAGCACCACCGCCAAAAGCGCGCCGATGACGAACAGCACGTTGATGTTCAGCGCCGCCTGGATCTGCGGCAGGCGCGACCAGCCGCCGAGCGGGATCGATGGCAGGTGCGGTGCCGCAGGCTTGATGAAAGACTTGCCAAGGAAGAAGGCAAGGCCCAGGCCGAACTGCATCATCGCGATGCCGATCGCGATATCGTTGATCTTGGGGAATTTGCAGATGAAGCCGTGCACGAGGCCGAAGACTGCCCCGGTCGCCATCGCCGCGAGCACGCCGAGCCAGGGCGAACCGCTCATGACGGCAACAGCGTAGGCGGTCATTGCGCCGAACACCAGCGTCCCCTCGAGGCCAAGATTGATGCGGCCGGAGCGCTCGGTGATCGATTCGCCGAGGCTGACGAAGATGAATGGCGTCGAGACACGGATCGCGCCGGCAAAAATGGCCAGCGGTACGCCCCAAAGACCGATTGCGGTGTCGTCCATCAGGCGCTCCTCTTCCAGAGGTCGGGGTTGAAGATCTTGAAGCGGCCGTAAAAGGTCTCGCAGAACAGGATGAAGAGAAAGAGCGTGCCTTGCAGCACAAGTACGGTCGCGTCCGGCAGGCCCATGCGTCGCTGGATCAACCCGCCCGACGCATCGATGCCGCCGAGAAGGATGGCGACGGGTATGATTGCCAGCGGATTGTGGCGCGCGAGAAATGCGACAAGGATGCCAGTATAGCCATAGCCGGAGGCGAGCGACGCATTGGCCGTGCCCTGCACCGCCGAGACCTGCACCATGCCGGCCAGACCGGCAAAGCTTCCAGCCAGGGCCGTAAAGCCGACCATCAGGCGGCCCACGGGCAATCCTTGGACTTGCGCCGCGCGGACATTGCCGCCGGCGATGCGGGCGGCAAAGCCGATGCTGGTGGCCTCGATCAGAACGAAGCAAAGGATGCATGCGATGACGCCGATGGCAAGACCCCAGTTGACGTCCATGCCAGGGATATGACCAAGCATGAAATTTGCCGGCAGAGGCGCGGTCGAGGGCTTGTTGAGGCTGGCGGGGTCCCGGAGCGGTCCCTCGATAAGGTGGTTCATCAAGGCAATGGCGATATAGGCAAGCAGGAGACTGGAAATTGTCTCGTTGACACCCCTGTAGTGACGCAGAAATCCGGCAAAGCCGATCCAGATGGCGCCGGTCAGCATGCCGGCAAGCGCCATCAGAGGAACGACAACGACCGGCGACAGGGTTGCGGTGAGCGGCAGGGCGATCGCAGCAGCCGCAACGCCACCAAGAACAACCGCGCCCTCGCCGCCAATAATGACCAGCCCCAGCCGCGCCGGCAGCGCCACGCAGAGCGCGGTCAACAGGAGCGGTGCTCCCCGGCTGAGCGCATTCTGCATTGAAAACCAGCTGCCGAAGCCACCGGCATACATCAACTGGAAAAGGACGGCCGGCGATTTGCCGACCGCCAGAATGAACAGGGAGAAGAGAGCCAGGCCTGCAAAAACCGCTCCGAACGAAATCGCAACCGGCTCGGCGCGACGCGCCAACCACCCCAGTGCCGGCCTGAATGACGCGGCTCGCGCTGCCGGCGACGATATCGTGGACGTTTCGATCTCGGCGGCCATGACCTGCCCTCCCCTCTTCACGCTCAAGCCGTCGAGCCGACGACGCCCTCGACAAGGTAGCCCATGCTTTCGAGCTCAATGGCGTCCTCGGCAAGAGACTGCCCTGCGGTCACGACGACATTGCCCTTGTTGTCCTTCAGCGGCCCCTTGAATACCGAGAAGCCACCGGCCTTCATCGATGCCAGCGTTGCTTCGAACTTAGTGCGGGATTCTGCCGACACGCCGGGTCCAAGAGGGCTCATCTTGACGAAGCCATCCTTCAGGCCGCCGCGCACGAAGTTTCCAAGCGGCTTGCCGGCCTGGGCTTCCGTGACGAAGTTTGTGTAGACATTCCCCCAGGCCCACTCGGCGCCGGTCAGATATTTTTCGGGCGAAAGCGGGCTCTGATTGGCGTGGTATCCACAGACAAACGCGCCTCTCCCGGCGGCCGTCTCGACCACGACTTTGGGGCTGTCCACGTGGCAGGTGATGACGTCGGCGCCCTGGTCGATCAGAGCATTGGTGGCCTCGGCCTCCTTGACGGCAAGCGACCATTCTCCGGTGAAGATGACCTGGCAGGTGATGGCTGGATCAACCGAGCGGGCGCCGAGCAGGAAGGAATTGATGTTCTGCAACACCTGCGGGATCGGCTTTGCAGCGACGAATCCGATTTTCTTGCTCTTCGACGCGTAGGCTGCCGTGATGCCGTTCAGATACTGCCCCTGGCCGATATAGCCGAAGTACGACCCGGTGTTCATCGGGTTCTTGTCCTTCTGCCAGAGACCGCCGCAGTGGCGGAATTGAATGTTTGGATACTTTGCTGCAACTGCCAGCATATGGGGGTCGAAATAGCCGAAAGAGGTCGGGAAGATCAGCGTTGCACCATCGAGATTGATCATCGATTCCATGGTTTTCTGGACGTCGACGGTTTCCGGTACATTCTCCTCCTCGATGACAGTGACGCCGGGCATCGCCTTGACGACAGCAGCGCCTTCCGCGTGCGCCTGATTGTAGCCGTAGTCGTCCTTGGGGCCGACATAGATGAAGCCCACAGTCAGCGCGGTTTGCGCCGCGGCACCGGTCGCGAAAAGGGAAGACGAGAGGCCGAGGGCCGCGCCGGCCCCCGCGGTCGTCTGGAGAAATGTACGGCGGTTCATTGGCAGGAGTTTGGTCATGGTGATCTCCTCGCGGCATTGCCGGGTCAACAGGTTACGAAAGTCTTGAAGCAACTGCCATGCCACTTTGAAAGTATCATGATATCAATGCTTTATGAGATGCCGACATGGGATAAGCACAAACTGTATGCACTTTTTCTGAGCTGATGAATATATTATCGGCTTTTCGGATTTCTGCGAGCTCCCGAATGGGTCGATCGCCAAACTCTAAAAAATAATGTTTCATAACAATGGCTTGTGCTAACATTGACATCCTGTTGTTCTCGATGCATCTGTATGCAGTACGTCTTAGATGTAGAGACAACGTGTGAAATCGCCCTCGAAAAAAGCAGTCGTGCGCGCCGGGACCACCGTCGAGCAAATGGTCCGCGCTATCGCCGACATGATCATCACCGGCGCCATGCAACCCGGCGACAAGCTTGACGAAGTGTCTCTCGCGGGACGTTTCGAGGTTTCGCGGACACCGGTGCGCGAAGCGCTGGGCCAGCTTTGCGCCATTGGCCTTGTTGGCCGCCAGCCAAACCGCAGCGCCGTGGTCACGAGGGTGACACAACAGCATCTCGTATCGATGTTCGAGGCCATGGCCGAACTGGAAGGCATCTGCGCCCGGCTATCCGCCGAGCGCATGACCGTCGATGAACGACGCCAGCTGGAGCTCGAGCACCGCGCATCGGCGCGGCTTGTACATCTCGGCGGGGAAGAGGAATATGCGGCGCATAATACCGAATTTCATACGCGCCTCTATCGCGGTGCGCACAACGACCACGTTTACGAGCTCGTAACCCAGACCCGCGCGCGACTTGCGCCGTTTCGAAGGGCGCAGTTCAGGCTCTCCGGGCGCATGGTGAGGTCCTTTGAGGAACACGAGACCATCGTCATGGCCATCCTGCGCGGCGAGGCGGCGCTCGCCGGCCGCGCTGCCCACGCGCACGTCGCCACGGTCAGCGACGCCAGTCTGGTGTTTGCCCGCGATAGCGATAACCAGGCGTCGAGCAAGGAGTAGGCTTCCTACACGACCACAGGATACTGGGCGCCATCCATGGTAATGGTGATGCCGGTGATATAGCGCGCCTTGTCCGAGGCCAGAAAGAGCGCGAGGTCGGCCACTTCTTCCGGCAGCGCCATACGCCCGATCGGGATCTTTTTAACGCTGTTCTCGATGGCGGCTTCGATGGTGATGCCGGCAAGGCGCGCATCCGCTGCAACTCCCTCCGCCACTCTCCCGGTTTGCGTCAGACCGGGACTGATGCCGACGATACGCACTCCGGATGCGGCATAGGCATTGCCGAGACCAGCAGTCGCCAACATCAGCGCCGCATTCGCCGAACCGCCCGCAAGATGGATGGGGCTCGCCACCTTGCCGCCAGCGCCGATGATATTGATAATGACGCCATGACCCCGCGCAGCCATCGCCTTGACGATGGGATCGACAACGTTGATGGTCGAGAAGAACTTTGCATCCATGGCTGCGCGCCAGAAGGCGGGCGTCAGGTCCTCCGGTGGCGATCGCTTGGCTGCACCGGCCGAGTTGACGAGGACGTCGACAGGACCGACATCCAGTCCTACCCGTTTGACCAACGCCGCTGCAGCCGCACCATCGGAGAGATCGGCGGCAAAGCCGACTGCACCCGGCAGCATTTTCAGCGCTTCGTCGATATTGGCTTGCGAGCGAGAACTGATGACGACACGGGCCCCCTCCCCGACAAATTGCTTGGCACATGCCAAGCCGATACCCTTCGAGCCGCCAGTAACGAGAACGATCTTGTCGTTGAAGCTTTTCGTATGCACATCCATCTCCTGTCTATATCCCCCGACCGGTCGCAGAGCCTGTTCGCCAGGCAGCGCAACCAGAGCGCGGCGGCCAGACTAGCAGGCCACCATCTCGAGCATTACGCCTGAAGCGACGAGAAACCATTCACGTTTTCATGATGGTTGCTCCCATCCCCGGTGAAAGCCTCCGTCGATACGAGATGCGCGCGCCCCAGCACCTTTTACCCTTTGCCAGACTTCTAAATTGCTTGTCAGAATCAAAGAAAAGGAGATAATGGCGGCAATTCATCGATACACCGAAAAATATCGCCAGAATGGTCCTTTGACATGAATGCTTTCACCCCGCTGCCGTCGTTTGAGTTCGACGATAAAATCCTGCAGCAGGGAGCAGAAATCTCGCGCAAGCTGGATCAGCTCCGCTTCGAGAAATTTCCGCCCAATGCACGCAAGACGCTGCGCAAGTTTTCGATGGCGGAGGTGGCGCATTATCTCGGTGTAAGCCCCAACAATCTGAAGCGATTGCATCTGGAAGGCAAGGGCCCGGTCCCCGAGACCTCGTCCGGAGGTCGGCGTCTCTATACTGCGGAACAGATGTCGGAACTTCGCCTGCTGCTGGATAAGACCGGAAAGGCCGAAGCCAAGAAGTATGTGCCGCATCGCAAGGCAGGCGACAAACTGCAAGTGGTGGCCGTCGTCAATTTCAAGGGCGGGTCAGGCAAGACTACGACGGCCGCCCATCTGGCCCAGCATCTTGCCCTGACCGGCCACCGGGTCCTTGCAATCGATCTCGACCCGCAGGCCTCGCTCTCGGCGCTTCACGGATTTCAGCCGGAGCTGGACAAGAACCCGTCGCTCTACGACACGATCCGTTATGATGACGAACGCAAGCCGATCAGCGACGTGATCCTGCAGACCAACTTCCCGGGCCTCGACATCATTCCGGCAAATCTTGAGCTGCAGGAATACGAATACGACACGCCGTTGGCGATGCAGGTCGGCACCGAGGGGAAGCGTTTCTTCACGCGTCTGGGCAAGGGCCTGCTGGAAGTCGACGACAGGTACGATGTCGTGGTGATCGATTGCCCACCGCAACTCGGCTATCTGACTCTGACCGCTTTGACTGCTGCGACATCCGTTCTCATCACCGTTCACCCGCAAATGCTCGACCTGATGTCAATGAGCCAATTCCTGCTGATGCTCGGCAATATCACCCGGACGATCAAGAAGGCGGGTGCGGACGTGCGGATGGACTGGCTGCGTTATCTCATCACCCGATACGAGCCGACAGACGTGCCGCAGGTCCAGATGCTCGGATTCATGCAATCGATGCTCGCCGAGGAGATCTTGAAAAGCCCGATGGTCAAGACCACGGCGATCTCAGATGCGGGTCTTACGAAGCAGACCTTGTACGAAGTTGAGCGCTCGAATTTCACGCGTGGGACTTATGACCGCGCCATCGAATGCATGGATGCCGTCAATTTCGAGATCCAGGGTTTGATTCACCGTGCGTGGGGGCGGATGTGACGATGTTGACTGCCGTCAAAAGCAAGGATTTCTCAATATTATTCAAGGGTCTAGTGCAATTGGAGGGTAACACAGATGGCGCGTAAGAACCCATTTGCCCAGGTTATGGACGACCATGTTTCGGATGAAACCCGGCCGCTGCTCGACTATACCGTCAAGGGCGCTTCAAGGTCGATTTTGAATTCCATCGATGAGCTCGCCAGCCGTGCAGACAAATTGCTCGAAGGACAAACGATTGTCGAACTCGATCCCGATGTCGTAGATGCTTCCTTCATCAGGGATCGCCTCGAAGACGATGCCAAGGAATTCGAGGAGCTGGTGAACGGCATCAGGGACAGGGGACAGGATAGTCCCATTCTGGTCCGTCCGCATCCCAAGACCGACGGTCGCTACATGGTGGTTTTCGGCCACCGGCGGCTAAGGGCGGCCAAGACGTTGGGGCGTAAGGTCCGTGCCGTCGTCAAGGATATGGAAGATCGGGAGCATGTCGTTGCGCAGGGACAGGAGAACTCTGCCCGTGCCAACCTCTCTTTCATCGAACGCGCAGTCTTTGCCGGTGAGCTGTCGCGTCTTCACTACGACAATGACAACCACATCATCATGACGGCGCTGTCGCTTGATCGTGCGACGCTCTCAAAAATGCTGGCGGTCACAAGCATTCCACCGGAGATACTGGAAGCTATCGGGACTGCGAAGTCGATCGGCCGAGATCGCTGGTACGAATTGAAGATCTTACTGGAGAAGCCATCCAGTCTGGACAAGGCGATGACGTTCATTGTCAGCCCTGAATTTGCGGAGGGGACCAGTGACGAGCGCTTTCAAAGGCTCATGTCACACCTCAAGCAGAGCAAGCGCGTCGCGCGCAAGGTTCAGGAAAAATCATGGTCGCTGGCGAACAAAAGTGTCAGCGTCACAGCAAAGCATGATGGTAAGATATTCTCGCTGGCGCTGAAATCCAAGGATGCTGCGGCGTTCGGAGAGTATCTGTCGGAAAATCTGGAACAGCTTTACCACTCATTTTCCAGCCGTGACGCGAATAAAGCAAAAGACTGAACCGCACCAGAGAAAGGCCCGCAAAACGTTGTGGATGTGGAAGCGCTTCTCGAAATTATAGCCGACTATGAATCGGCATTTTCCGGAAACACCATCAAGAATGTTGGCTCCGTTTGGTGAGCAGATTTCTATTGCCCTATTGAAGGTGACGAGAAAATGCAGACAGGAAGTGTGACGACGCCCTTTGGTCGGCGGGAGATGACGCTTGGCCTGCTGGCAAGCCAATGCTCGGTCTTTCCGACAGGGCGCTGGCGGTGCTGAACGCGCTGCTGAACGCGCTGCTGAGCTTCTATCTGGGCAATGAGCTCAGTGCAAAGCACGG
>NZ_SCFL01000016.1:0-86003 GCF_007000305.1 Rhizobium sp. rho-13.1
GTGCCGGCCTGTCACGCCGGAGGTCGCGGGTTCGAGCCCCGTCACTCGCGCCATTTCAAGTTAAGCAGATCTTCTGAAGATCGCCTTTCCGGTTGTTTGGGGCCACGGCTTTAGGGCCACATAATATGCGCGGGTGTAGCTCAGTTGGTTAGAGTGCCGGCCTGTCACGCCGGAGGTCGCGGGTTCGAGCCCCGTCACTCGCGCCATTAGCCAACGCTGATGACCCCTCCCAGAAAACCTTCGAAAGTGCGGCATAGTGGCATCGAAGCCGTGCGGTTTCTCCTGCTACGTGATCCGATGTCTGGTCACTCAAGACATTGCGGCTTCCGATAAGTCTTTATTTTCAATCATAATTCAGTACCTTGCCGACCTGTGCTGCCCTGTCGGTTTCTCTGTCTGCGCGCATAGGTATTAAGCTTTGCAGCCGACGTGTCCTGATGCGCGTCCAAATCCCCCGTCAAAGCTCTTGCACCGGCGCGTCGCCTGCGCTAACCACGGCGTGTTGCAATGCTCTTTCGCTTGCTGGGCAATCGCCCCGAGGTGCCGCCCCGGCGCTTCCCCCCGCAGGCAGGGATGGACACCATGACTGGACTTCTGAGCGCCTATATTCCGATCGCAATCTTCATCGGAATTGCCCTGATCATCGGCCTTGCGCTGCTGGTCACGCCTTTCGCCGTCGCCTTCAAGGCACCGGATCCGGAAAAGCTTTCGGCTTTCGAATGCGGCTTCAACGCCTTCGACGATGCCCGCATGAAATTCGACATCCGCTTCTACCTGGTATCGATTCTCTTCATCATCTTCGATCTGGAAGTTGCCTTCCTGTTTCCGTGGGCAGTGTCGTTCTCATCGATCGGCTGGTTTGGGCTGTGGTCCATGATGGTATTTCTCGGCGTGCTGACCATCGGATTCGTCTATGAATGGAAAAAGGGAGCCTTGGAATGGGAGTAGGCAATAGCAACGCGACGCTGATCGCGCCGCAGCCGAAGGGCCTTGTCGATCCGTCGACCGGCCGTCCCATCGGCAGCAACGATCCGTTTTTCGGCGAAGTGAACAACGAGCTGGCCGACAAGGGCTTCTTGACGACAACCACCGACAACCTCATCACTTGGGCTCGTACCGGCTCGCTGATGTGGATGCAGTTCGGGCTCGCCTGTTGCGCCGTGGAAGGCCTGATGCAGGTCTCCGGTCCGCGTTACGACATGGAGCGCTTCGGTGTTGCACCGCGCGCCTCTCCGCGCCAGTCCGACGTGATGATCGTGGCGGGCACTCTCACCAACAAGATGGCCCCGGCGCTCCGCAAGGTCTACGACCAGATGCCCGAGCCGCGCTATGTGATCTCGATGGGATCCTGCGCCAATGGTGGCGGCTACTACCACTATTCCTACTCGGTCGTGCGCGGCTGCGACCGCGTCGTGCCTGTCGATATCTACGTCCCGGGCTGTCCTCCTACGGCAGAAGCGCTTCTCTACGGCGTGCTCCTGCTGCAGAAAAAGATCCGCCGCACCGGCACGATCGAACGCTAGATCGAGGGACAAAGTATCATGACTGAAGCCCTGAGCGAACTTGCTGCCTACATCGGCGAAGCGCGCGGCACGCTGGTTTCCTCGTCGGAGATCAAGTTTGGCGAACTGACGCTCACAACGGATGTTGATAACATCGTCGCGCTCCTGACATTCCTGCGTGACGATCCGAAATGTGCGTTCATCGCGCTCACCGATATCTGCGGCGTAGACTGGCCACAGAGGCCGGAGCGTTTCGACGTGGTTTATCACCTTATGTCGCCGACGAAGAACCTACGCATCCGCATCAAGCTCGTTACGACGGAAGACCGTGCCGTTCCGTCCGCCGGCGGTGTATTTCGCGGTGCAGACTGGTTCGAGCGCGAGGCATGGGACCTGTTTGGGATCACATTCTCCGGCCACACGGACCTTCGCCGTATCCTTACCGACTACGGTTTCGAGGGTCATCCGCTGCGCAAGGATTTTCCGACAACGGGCTTCGTCGAAGTACGCTACGATGATCTGGCCAAGCGGGTCGTCTACGAGTCGGTCGAACTGAAACAGGAATTCCGCAATTTCGACTTCCTCAGCCCCTGGGAAGGCACAGACTACGTCCTGCCGCCCGTGGTGCTGCCGGGTGACGAGAAGGCGAAGCAGTAGGCGGCAGATTAGGCTATGGGGAATAGGCAGTAGGCAATAGTAGGGGAGACTGCGACGGCGATTAACTCTTATCAGGATCTGATAGTGTGGAAGCGCTCGATGGATATTGCAGTTGACTGCTACAGCCTGACCAAGACTTTTCCCAAAGACGAAATCTACGGCCTCGTTTCGCAGATAAGACGTTCCGCGGCCTCTGTTGCGGCGAATATTGCCGAAGGTTACGGACGAGAAACGACGGGCGCGTACCTTCATCATCTGAAGATCGCGCAGGGTTCGCTGAAGGAATTGGAAACGCATCTTATCTTGTGTTCACGCGTGGGATTGATTGAAGCGCATCAACTTGAAACGGCGCTTTCCACAAGTGAAGAAATCGGAAAAATGCTTCGCTCTCTCGTGCGGCGCCTGCAGGAGGTACGGAGCAAATGAAGGCTAAGACTGAACCGACTGCCTATTGCCTAATGGCTAATGCCTGCAGGAGCGGAGCGACGAGCAATGACTGAACACAACGTCCGTAATTTCACGATCAACTTCGGTCCGGAGCATCCGTCTGCGCATGGCGTGCTGCGTCTGGTGCTGGAGCTGGATGGGGAGATTGTCGAGCGCGTCGATCCGCACATCGGCCTGCTGCATCGTGGCACCGAGAAATTGATCGAGACCAAGACCTATCTGCAGGCTGTGCCCTATTTCGATCGGCTGGACTACGTTGCGCCGATGAACCAGGAGCACGCCTTTGCGCTCGGCGTCGAGAAGCTGCTTGGCCTCGAGATCCCTATTCGTGGCCAGTTGATTCGCGTGCTCTATTCGGAAATCGGCCGCATCCTGTCGCACATCATGAACGTCACGACCCAGGCGATGGACGTGGGCGCCATGACGCCGCCGGTCTGGGGCTTCGAAGAGCGCGAAAAGCTGATGATCTTCTACGAGCGCGCTTGCGGCGCTCGGTTACACGCAGCCTATTTCCGTCCGGGCGGCGTCCATCAGGACATTCCACCGGAGCTCGTCGAAGACATCGGCAAGTGGTGCGATCCCTTCCTGAAGATCCTCGATGACATCGAAGGCCTGCTCACCGGCAACCGAATTTTCAAGCAGCGCAACGTCGATATCGGCGTCGTGAAGCTGGAAGACGCATGGAACATGGGCTTTTCCGGCGTCATGATCCGTGGCTCCGGTGCCAAGTGGGACCTGCGTCGCTCGCAGCCGTACGAATGCTATTCCGATCTCGAATTCGACATCGCCATCGGCAAGAACGGCGACTGTTTCGACCGCTACCTGATCCGCATGGAAGAGATGCGCCAGTCGGTGCGGATCATGAAGCAGTGCGTCGACCGTCTTCTCGGTGTTGCAAAGACCGGGCCCGTGTCGTCGCTGGACGGCAAGGTCGTGCCGCCGAAGCGCGGCGATATGAAGCGTTCGATGGAAGGCCTCATCCACCATTTCAAGCTCTACACAGAGGGCTACCACGTGCCGGCCGGCGAAGTTTATGCGGCCGTCGAAGCACCGAAGGGCGAGTTCGGCGTCTACCTGGTGGCCGATGGATCGAACAAGCCATACCGCTGCAAGATCCGTGCGCCTGGCTTCGTTCACTTGCAGGCAATGGATTTCCTCTGCCGTGGGCACCAGCTGGCCGACGTCACCGCAGTTCTCGGCTCGCTCGACATCGTCTTCGGCGAGGTCGATCGCTGATGCAGCGTCTTCCCCTCGTCATTGCCGCTTTGATGTTTGCGTCGGTTGCCTCTGCGCAGCAGACGACGACCAAGCTTGGCTCGATGGGGCAGGTGGTGGGCAAGCCGATTACCGGCGACAGCACCGGGTCGGGTGCAGCCTCTGGCGAGCAGACCATGGCAGAGCTTCTGAACAAGGGTTATGATATCAAGGCCGCCGTGCCGAATGGCGGCAAGTTCATCGTATTTATGCAGAAAGACCAGTCGGCCTATGCCTGCGAGTTCCAGTCCCTGACGGGCGCGCGGTGTGGTTCCATAAACTGAGATAAGGCGTGAAAGTATGTCCGTTCGTCGACTAGGAGAAAAT
Source organism: Rhizobium sp. rho-13.1 (assembly GCF_007000305.1). NCBI lineage: Bacteria > Pseudomonadati > Pseudomonadota > Alphaproteobacteria > Hyphomicrobiales > Rhizobiaceae > Rhizobium > Rhizobium sp. rho-13.1. The sequence goes on from NZ_SCFL01000016.1 coordinate 4,188, forward strand.
CAGTTCCAGCCTGCCGGCTTCGCGTTCAGCGACGAGAATTCCGCATGGGTGGACCGGACTATCCAGAAATATCCGGAAGGTCGCCAGCAATCGGCGGTGATCCCGGTGTTGATGCGCGCGCAGGATCAGGAAGGCTGGGTGTCCAAGGCTGCGATCGAAAAGGTCGCAGATATCCTCGGCATGGCCTATATCCGCGTCCTGGAAATCGCCACCTTCTACACCCAGTTCCAGCTGCAACCGGTCGGCACCCGCGCCCATGTGCAGGTATGCGGCACGACCCCTTGCATGCTGCGCGGCTCGCAGAAGCTGATGGATGTCTGCAAGAGCAAGATCCACGAGCACACCTTCGCCCGCAATGCCGAGGGCACGTTGTCCTGGGAAGAGGTCGAATGTCTCGGGGCCTGCGTCAATGCACCGATGGTGATGATCGGGCGCGATACCTACGAAGACCTGACACCGGAACGGCTTGGCGAGATCATCGATACTTTCGAGGCCGGCAAGGGCGCCGAGATCAAGCCGGGTCCGCAGATCGACCGCTGGTTCTCGTCCCCGGAAGGTGGCCCGACGGCTCTTCTCGGCGAATACCAGCCCTACACCAAGGCAGAGGACAAGCCGCCGGAGCCTGCTGCCCCTGCCGCTGAAGGCGCGACAACGCCGCCGTCTGAGGCAGCCAAGCCGAAAAGCACGGATGCCGAGACCAACGCTGCGCTGAAGAGCCCGGCCGATGGCAAGTCGGCAGCGCCAGCGGGTACTCCGAACGCACAGCCGGCAAAAGCGGACAACACTGCGTCCGGTCCGGCCAAGGCCGGCGCGACAGAGCCGGCTGAAGCGCCTGCAGCGCCGACGCCCAAGAAGCCGCAGTGATGATGACAGGAATGGCCAACGTCACGAATGATCGTCTCCAGATGAGCATGAAGCCTTTTCTGGCCGACATGGTTTTCGGAAACGCCGAAGCGGATGAATGCGTCGCGTCGATCCGTGGTCGGCTTCCAGTCCATACGCTAAACGCAAACGCTGCTCGCGGCGACGTTGCCAATCTGTATAGATCTGTTGGACGTATGAACATGCGACTGTCACGCATCGAAACACGTCTCGAAATAATCGACGAACCGGCGGAATAAGCACATGCTGAACGATCAGGATCGCATCTTCACAAACATCTACGGCCTTCGCGACAAGTCGCTGAAGGGCGCCATGAGCCGTGGCCACTGGGACGGCACCAAACAGATCCTCGAAAAGGGTCGCGACTGGATCATCAACGAGATGAAAGCCTCTGGCCTGCGCGGTCGTGGCGGCGCCGGCTTCCCGACCGGGCTTAAATGGTCGTTCATGCCGAAGGAAAACGACGGCCGCCCGCACTACCTCGTCGTCAACGCCGACGAATCGGAGCCGGGCACCTGCAAGGACCGCGACATCCTGCGCCACGATCCGCACACGCTGATCGAGGGCTGCGTCATCGCGTCCTTCGCCATGGGCGCCAACCACGCCTACATCTACGTTCGCGGCGAATACATCCGCGAGCGCGAGGCGCTTCAGGCGGCGATCGACGAATGCTATGATGCCGGCCTGCTCGGCAAGAACAACAAGCTCGGCTACGACATCGACATCATCGTCCATCACGGTGCCGGCGCCTACATCTGCGGCGAGGAAACCGCGCTGCTCGAAAGCCTCGAGGGCAAGAAGGGCCAGCCGCGCCTGAAGCCGCCGTTCCCGGCCAATATGGGCCTTTACGGCTGCCCGACGACGGTCAACAACGTCGAGTCGATCGCCGTTGCGCCGACCATCTTGCGCCGTGGCGCTGCATGGTTCTCCGGCATAGGCCGCCCGAACAACGTCGGCACCAAGCTGTTCATGCTGTCCGGTCACGTCAATAAGCCGGTCACCGTCGAAGAAAGCATGGGGATCACCTTCCGCGAGCTCGTAGAAAAGCATGCCGGTGGCATCCGCGGCGGCTGGGACAATCTGCTGGCGGTCATTCCCGGCGGCGCATCCTGCCCGATCGTTCCTGCCAAGGACATGATCGACGGCATCATGGATTTCGACGGCATGCGGGCGGCGGGTTCGTCCTTCGGTACCGGCGCCTCCATCGTCATGGACAAGTCCACCGACGTCATCAGGGCGATTGCCCGCATCTCGGCCTTCTTCAAGCACGAGAGCTGCGGCCAGTGCACGCCGTGCCGCGAAGGTACCGGCTGGATGTGGCGGGTGCTCGAGCGCATGGCGAAGGGCAATGCCCAGAAGCGCGAGATCGACATGCTTCTGCAGGTCACCAAGCAGATCGAAGGCCACACGATCTGCGCACTTGGCGACGCGGCATCATGGCCCGTGCAGGGCCTGATCCGGCATTTTCGTCCCGAGATCGAAAAGCGTATCGACCAATACAGTGCCAACGCGCTGGACCACGGCGCCGTACTCGAGGCGGCGGAATAGGAATAACGGCAATGGCGACGCACGAAGAGGCGCCGCTCTCCGACTGTGGCGGGGCAGCGAAAGCGGTGACCCGACGAGATGGCGACAGATACGCGGTTGACCCGGGCAACTGTCGGTAGAATGAAGGAAGCAGCCGTGTTGCGGATCGTCTCCGTTGATTCGGGTGCTTGGGGGGCAGGGGGCGACCAGGTGGTGGTCTCTGTAGGCGGAATGCTAGGCAATTGCATCGCGCGCGGCTTCTCGGCCGTTTGACGGCGAGGCTGTTGCGGTCATGAATTTGTTGCAGCCGGGTCCGGCGGCAAATGCGAAACAGGACTGAGTGGACGATGGCAAAACTGAAGATTGACGGCAAAGAGATCGAAGTCCCGGATCACTACACGCTCATCCAGGCGTGCGAGGAAGCCGGCGCCGAAGTTCCGCGCTTCTGTTTCCATGAACGCCTGTCGGTTGCCGGCAACTGCCGCATGTGCCTGATCGAGGTCAAGGGCGGACCGCCGAAGCCGCAGGCTTCCTGCGCCATGGGCGTGCGCGATATCAGAGGCGGCCCGAACGGCGAGCTGCCGGAAATCTTCACCAACACGCCTATGGTCAAGAAGGCCCGCGAGGGCGTGATGGAATTCCTGCTCATCAACCATCCGCTAGATTGCCCGATCTGCGACCAGGGTGGCGAATGCGACCTGCAGGACCAGGCGATGGCCTTCGGCATAGACTCGTCGCGCTACCGCGAAGACAAGCGTGCCGTCGAGGACAAGTACATCGGCCCGCTGGTCAAGACCGTGATGAACCGTTGCATCCACTGCACGCGCTGTGTCCGCTTCACCACCGAAGTCGGCGGCATCTCCGAGCTCGGCCTGATCGGCCGTGGCGAGGATGCAGAAATCACCACCTATCTCGAGCAGGCAATGACCTCCGAGCTGCAGGGCAATGTCGTGGACCTCTGCCCGGTCGGCGCGCTGACATCAAAGCCATTCGCCTTCACGGCCCGTCCTTGGGAACTCAACAAGACCGAATCGATCGACGTCATGGACGCGCTCGGTTCCGCCATCCGCGTCGATACCCGTGGTCGCGAAGTGATGCGCATCCTGCCGCGCACCAACGATGCTATCAACGAGGAATGGATCTCTGACAAGAGCCGGTACATCTGGGACGGCCTGAAGACGCAGCGTCTCGACAAGCCCTATGTCCGTCGCGACGGTCGCCTGCAGGTCGCTACCTGGGCAGAAGCCTTTGCCGCGATCAAGTCGGCAGTCGCCTCCACGTCGGGCGACAAGATCGGCGCAATCGCCGGCGATCTCGCCTCGGTCGAGGAAATGTACGCCCTTTCCGAACTCATGAAGGCGCTCGGGTCTGAAAACCTCGACTGTCGCCAGGATGGGGCGGCATTCGATCCGTCGCTCGGTCGCGCAAGCTATGTCTTCAATCCGACCATCGAGGGCATCGAGGCGGCAGACGCGCTGCTCATCGTCGGCGCCAATCCGCGGTACGAGGCCGCTGTCCTAAACGCGCGTATCCGCAAGCGCTGGCGTCGTGGCAAGTTCCCGATCGGCGTGATCGGTGAAGGCGGCGAGATGCGTTACAAGTACGATTATCTCGGTGCAGGTCCGGATACGCTGCTGGATGTCGTCAACGGCGGCCACGCTTTTGCAGAGATCCTGAAGAATGCCGAACGCCCGATGATCATCGTCGGATCCGGCGCGTTCATCCGTGAAGATGCGGCTGACATCGTTGCCAACGTCGCTAAGCTTGCCGTCGGAGTTGGTGCAGTCACCGAGGGCTGGAACGGGCTTGCCGTTCTGCACACGGTTGCCTCCCGCGTCGGTGGCCTCGATCTCGGCTTTGTGCCGGGTGAGAAGGGCGTCAACGCGGCCGCCATGCTGACGGCGATGGATGTTCTGTTCCTGCTCGGCGCCGACGAGATGGATTTCTCCGGCAAGACCGCAAAGTTCACGGTCTACATCGGGTCGCATGGCGACCAGGGTGCCCACACCGCCGACGTCATCCTGCCCGGCGCGACCTATACCGAGAAGTCGGGTATCTGGGTCAATACCGAGGGCCGTGTCCAGATGGGCAACCGCGCCGGCTTCGCACCGGGCGATGCGCGCGAGGATTGGGCGATCCTCCGGGCTCTCTCCGACGTCCTCGGAAAGAAGCTGCCATTTGATTCGCTGAGCCAGCTGCGGTCGAAACTCTACGCTGCATTCCCGCATTTCGCTGAGATCGACGAGATCGCCGTGGCTGACAGTGCCAGAATTGTCGCTTTGTCGAAGAAAGCCGGGAAGATGGGCAAATCCGCGTTTGCGTCGCCGATCAAAGACTTCTATTTGACGAACCCGATAGCGCGCGCCTCCGCTGTTATGGCGGAGTGCTCGGCATTGGCCCGCAACAACTTCCAGGCTGCGGCAGAGTAAGGGTAGGGGACGATGGATTCATTCTTCATGGCCTACGTCTGGCCGACGATCATCATGGTTGGACAGTCGCTCCTGCTGCTCGTCTGCCTGCTGATCTTCATCGCCTTCATCCTGCTTGCCGACCGCAAGATCTGGGCCGCAGTGCAACTGCGTCGCGGCCCGAACGTCGTAGGTCCTTTCGGCCTCTTCCAGTCGTTTGCCGACCTTTTGAAGTTCATGTTCAAGGAGCCGCTAATCCCGGCGGGCGCCAACAAGGGCGTCTTCCTGCTGGCGCCTCTGGTTTCGGTGACGCTGGCGCTGATGACCTGGGCGGTCATTCCGTTGGCCAACGGCTGGGTCATCGCCAACATCAATGTCGGCATCCTCTACATCCTGGCGATCTCGTCTCTCGAGGTCTACGCCATCATCATGGCCGGCTGGGGATCGAACTCGAAATATCCGTTCCTCGGCGCGCTGCGTTCTGCGGCACAGATGGTCTCCTACGAAGTCTCGATCGGCCTCGTGATCGTTACCGTGCTGCTCTGCGTTGGCTCTCTCAATCTCTCCGACATCGTGCTGTCTCAGAAGATCGGCCTTGGCACCAAGATCGGCTTGCCCTCGTCCTTCCTCGACTGGCATTGGCTGTCGCTGTTCCCGATGTTCATCATCTTCTTCATCTCGGCGCTGGCCGAGACGAACCGTCCTCCCTTCGATCTTCCTGAAGCGGAGTCCGAGCTGGTGGCCGGCTACATGGTCGAGTACGGCTCGTCGATGTACATGATGTTCATGCTTGGCGAATATTGCGCCATCGTCATGATGTGCTCGCTGACGACGATCCTGTTCCTCGGCGGCTGGTTGCCTCCGTTGGATGTCTGGTTCCTGAACTGGGTTCCCGGCGTCATCTGGTTCCTGATCAAGTCGTGCCTGGTGTTCTTCATGTTCGCCATGGTCAAGGCCTTCGTTCCGCGCTACCGCTACGACCAGCTCATGCGCCTCGGCTGGAAGGTATTCCTGCCGCTGTCGCTCGCCATGGTCGTCATCGTCGCATTCGTCCTGAAGCTGACGGGATGGGCATGATCATGTCCGTCTCGCTTTCATGCAGATTTGGAGTTTAAAATGGCCGGATTATCCAACGCCATCGGCTCGCTGTTTCTGAAGGAATTCGCCGGCGCCTTCCTGCTGACGATGCGCTATTTCTTCAAGCAGAAAGCGACCATCAACTATCCCTTCGAAAAGGGACCGGTCAGCCCGCGCTTCCGGGGCGAGCATGCGTTGCGCCGCTATCCGAACGGCGAAGAGCGCTGCATCGCCTGCAAGCTGTGCGAAGCGATCTGTCCGGCGCAGGCGATCACCATCGAGGCTGGCCCGCGCCGCAACGACGGAACCCGCCGCACCGTCCGTTATGACATTGACATGGTGAAGTGCATTTATTGCGGCTTCTGCCAGGAAGCCTGCCCGGTCGACGCCATCGTCGAGGGGCCGAATTTCGAGTTTGCCACGGAAACCCGCGAAGAACTGTATTTCGACAAGCAGCGGCTTCTGGATAACGGCGATCGCTGGGAGCGCGAAATCGCTCGCAACATCGCAATCGACTCGCCCTATCGCTGAGCCGTTGCGCCTGAATATGCCATGACGGCCGGCGGCACTATTCGCCATCGCCATGGTTCAAGATAGACCGGGGCTTCGCGTCATTGTTGCGAAGCCGCATCGGGCCGGGGGTTTTCTCCCGATTGCCCGGGGGAAGATGAAAAAGGCACCAACATGGGTCTGCAGGCTCTATTTTTCTATCTGTTCGCCTTCATCGCGGTAGCGTCGGCGTTCATGGTCATTTCGGCGCGGAACCCGGTTCACTCGGTCCTGTTCCTCATCCTGACATTCTTCAACGCGGCCGGCCTGTTCTTGCTTCTGGGTGCCGAGTTCCTGGCGATGATCCTGCTGGTCGTTTATGTCGGCGCCGTGGCGGTGTTGTTCCTTTTCGTCGTCATGATGCTCGACGTCGACTTTGCCGAACTGCGCTCCGGGCTTTTGAGCTACGCGCCGATCGGGGCGATAATCGGGATCATCCTCGCCGCCGAACTGATCGTCGTGGTCGGCGGCAGCGTCATTTCGCCTGAGATCGCCAAGACCGTGGCGATGCCTATCCCCGATCTTGCCACCCGCACGAACACCGCAGCGCTCGGCGACGTGCTCTATACAAACTACGTCTTCTTCTTCGAGATCGCCGGCCTCGTGCTGCTGGTGTCGATGATCGGCGCCATCGTGCTGACGCTGCGGCATCGGGTGAACATCAAGCGCCAGGATATTTCCAAACAGGTTGCCCGTACGCCGGCGACTGCCGTCGAGGTAGTTTCCGTCAAGCCCGGGCAGGGCATCTGAGCTGAGACGCGGGGATAAAGGAACAACACTATGGTCATCGGTCTTTCCCACTACCTGACGGTCAGCGCCATCCTCTTCGTGCTCGGCGTCTTCGGCATCTTCCTGAACCGCAAGAACGTCATCATCATCCTGATGTCGATCGAGCTCATCCTCCTTGCGGTCAACATCAACATGGTTGCCTTCTCGTCCTTCCTGAACGACATCGTCGGCCAGGTCTTCGCGCTGTTCATCCTGACCGTCGCTGCTGCTGAAGCTGCCATCGGCCTTGCAATTCTGGTGGTCTTCTACCGAAACCGCGGCTCCATCGCCGTGGAAGACGTCAATGTGATGAAGGGCTGATCGCGCTATGTTGTTGTATAAGGCAATCGTCTTTCTTCCCCTGATCGGTGCCCTGATCGTCGGCTATTTTGGCCGGCAGATGGGCGCCAAGGCGTCGGAATACCTCACATCCGGCCTGATGATCATCGTCGCCGTGCTGTCGTGGATCGTCTTCTTCCAGGTTGCCCTCGGCACCCAGGAAACGCTCGTCGTAGACCTGTTCCGCTGGATGCAGTCCGGCCGCTTCGATGTCTCCTGGCAGCTGCGCATCGACACGCTGACCGCCGTCATGTTCGTCGTGGTCAACACGGTCTCGACACTCGTGCACATATACTCGATCGGCTATATGCACGACGATCCCAACCGTCCGCGTTTCTTCGCCTATCTGTCGCTGTTCACCTTCATGATGCTCATGCTGGTGACCGCCAACAACCTGCTGCAGCTGTTCTTCGGCTGGGAAGGCGTCGGCCTGGCATCCTACCTGCTGATCGGCTTCTGGTTCCAGAAGCCTTCGGCCAACGCCGCCGCTATCAAGGCCTTCGTCGTCAACCGCATCGGCGACTTCGGCTTCCTGCTCGGCATCGCCGGCGTCTTCGTGCTGTTCGGCTCGGTCAGCTTCGACGTGATCTTCTCCAACGCCCAGTCCTTTGCTGCAAATAGCCGCGCCGATCAGGTGGTGCTTAGCTTCCTCGGCATGCACCTCAACCACACCAACGCCCTGACCGCCGTCTGCCTGCTGCTGTTCATGGGTGCCATGGGCAAGTCAGCGCAGTTCCTGCTGCACACCTGGCTGCCGGATGCCATGGAAGGCCCGACACCGGTGTCGGCGCTGATCCATGCCGCGACCATGGTGACGGCCGGTGTGTTCCTTGTTGCCCGCATGTCGCCGCTGTTCGAACTGTCGCCGGATGCGCTGGTCGTCGTCACCACCATCGGCGCCATCACCGCGTTCTTCGCGGCAACCGTCGGCCTGGTCCAGAACGACATCAAGCGCGTCATCGCCTATTCGACCTGTTCGCAGCTCGGCTACATGTTCGTGGCGCTGGGCGTCGGCGCCTATGGCCCGGCGATCTTTCACCTCTTCACCCACGCCTTCTTCAAGGCGCTGCTATTCCTCTGCGCCGGCTCTGTCATCCACTCCGTCGGCGGCGAGCAGGACATGCGCAAGATGGGCGGCCTGCGTCCACATATCCAGAAGACATTCTGGATGATGATTGTCGGCACGCTGGCAATCACCGGTTTTGGCATTCCGTTCACCTCGATCGGCTTTGCCGGCTTCTTCTCCAAGGATGCCATCATCGAGGCCTCCTTCGCCTCGAACAGCCCGGTCGCAGGCTTTGCCTTCACGCTGCTGGTCATTGCCGCGCTATTCACCAGCTTCTACTCCTGGCGCCTGATCTTCCTCACCTTCTTCGGCAAGCCACGCGCCTCGCACGAGGTCATGCACCATGTGCATGAATCCCCCAACGTCATGCTGGTGCCGCTCTATGTGCTCGGCCTCGGCGCGCTGGCGGCCGGCTTCCTCTTCCACAGCGAATTTGTCGGCGAAGGCTTCGAGCACTTCTGGAAGGGCGCCCTGTTCATGGCGCCGACCAACCATATCCTCGAAGAGATGGAGCATCTGCCGACTTGGGTCGAACTCAGCCCGTTCATCGCCATGGTGATCGGTTTCGTGCTGGCCTGGTACATGTACATCAAATCGCCGGAGACGCCGAAGGCGCTGGCCCGCCAGCAGCGCGTGCTCTACGAATTCCTGCTCAACAAGTGGTACTTCGACGAACTCTACGACTTCCTGTTCGTCCGGTCCTCCAAGGCCCTCGGCCGCTTCCTGTGGCACGGCGTGGATGAGGGCACGATCGATCGGTTCGGCCCGAACGGTGTTGCCGCCCGTGTCGTCGACCTTGCCAACCAGGTCGTTCGCTTGCAGACCGGCTACCTCTACCACTATGCCTTCGCGATGCTGCTCGGCGTTGCAGCCCTCGTTACCTGGATGATGCTCGGGAGTTCTATCTGATGACCGATTGGCCAATTCTTTCCACGGTCATTTTCCTGCCGCTGGTCGGCTGCCTGCTGTTGTTGTTCATGCGTGACGACACACCCGCCGGCCGCCAGAATATCATGATCATCTCGCTCGTGACGACGCTCGTCACCTTCGTGGTGTCACTCTTCGTCTGGATCGGCTTCGACAACGGCAATGCCGGCTTCCAGATGGTCGAGAAATACAACTGGCTTGCCCGCGGCATCTCCTATCATGTCGGCGTCGATGGCATTTCCATGCTGTTCATCGTGCTGTCGACCTTCCTGATGCCGTTCGGCGTGCTGACCTCATGGAATGCGATCACCTACCGCGTTCGCGACTACATGATCGCCTTTCTGGTGCTCGAAACGGTCATCCTCGGCGTGTTCGCGTCGCTCGATATCGTGCTGTTCTACGTATTCTTCGAGGCCAGCCTGATCCCGATGTTCCTGATCATCGGCGTATGGGGTGGCCCACGGCGCATCTATGCCTCGTTCAAGTTCTTCCTTTATACGCTGCTCGGCTCGATCTTCATGCTGGTCGCGATCATCGTCGTCTATAACGAGGTCGGCTCCACCGCCATTCCGGACATCCTTGCCCATCATTATACGGAGCGAATGCAGTTCTGGTTGTGGCTGGCGTTCTTTGTTTCCTTCGCGGTGAAAGTGCCGATGTGGCCGTTCCACACCTGGCTCCCCGACGCCCACGTCGAGGCGCCGACCGCAGGCTCGGTCGACCTTGCGGCGCTGCTTCTGAAGTTCGGCGGCTACGGCTTCCTGCGCTTCTCCCTGCCGATGTTCCCCGACGCGTCTGCCTATTTCGCGCCTATGATGATGGTGCTTTCGGTCATCGCCATCATCTACGCGTCCTACGTGGCCCTGATGCAGACGGACATCAAGAAGATGATCGCCTACTCCTCGGTCGCCCACATGGGCTACGTGACGATGGGTATCTTCGCGGTCAATCAGCAGGGCATCCACGGCGCCCTTTTCCAGATGCTGTCGCACGGTCTTATCTCTGGCGCGCTGTTCCTTTGCGTCGGCGTTATCTATGAGCGCATGCACACCCGCGACATCACCGCCTATGGCGGCATCGTCAGCACCATGCCGAAATACGCGGTGGCCTTCATGTTCTTCACCATGGCCAATGTCGGTCTGCCCGGCACGTCCGGTTTCGTCGGCGAGCTGCTGACTACGATCGGCGTCTTCCGCATCAGCACCTGGATGGCGTTCTTTGCCGCTACCGGCGTTATCCTGTCGGCTGCCTACATGCTCTGGCTCTATCGCCGAATGATCTTCGGTGCGGTCACCAACCCGAAGATCAAGGACCTCCTCGACATCTCGATCCGGGAAAAGTTCATCGTCTATCCGATGATCCTGGTGACGCTGTTCTTCGGGATCTATCCGCAGCCTGTTTTCGACGTCTCCGCTGCGTCTGTCGACTTGCTGATACATAACTACAATGCTGCGCTGCACGTCACGCCGCTTGCACCACAGCCGAAGTAAGAACGGGACGTATGGACATGATCGCGGAAACAATTTCAGCTAGTCTTTATCTCTCCGTCCCGGAGATCATCCTTGCTATCGGCGCGCTGGTGCTGCTGATGGTCGGCGTGTTCGCAGGTGAACGCTCGGGGCGGCTGGTCACCGGACTTGCCATTCTGGTGCTCATCGCCGCAGCGCTGTGGATCTTGTTCGTCCAGGGCACCGGCTCAGCCTATGGCGGTGCCTACGTCGCCGATGGCTACGCGCGCTTCATGAAGATCACGGCCCTGGTGGGCTCTGGCGTCGCCATGTTCATGGTGATGGGCGAGGGCAGCGACGAGCAGCTCGACCGCTTCGAATATCCGGTCCTGCTGCTGCTGGCGACGCTGGGCATCGTCCTGATGATCTCGGCCCACGACCTGATTTCGCTCTACCTGTCGTTGGAACTGCAGTCGCTGGCACTTTACGTCGTCTGCGCCATCAATCGCGACAGCCTGCGCTCGACGGAAGCCGGCCTCAAATATTTCGTCCTCGGCGCCCTCTCGTCCGGCATGCTGCTCTACGGCATGTCTCTGGTCTACGGCTTCACCGGCCACACGACGTTCGATGGCATCGCCACGGCGCTGGCCGGCGGACGGTCGCTCGGTCTGGTGTTCGGCCTGGTCTTCGTGATCGCCGGTCTCGCCTTCAAGATCTCGGCCGTGCCGTTCCATATGTGGACGCCTGATGTGTACGAAGGTGCACCCACCGGCGTTACAGCCTTCCTCTCGGGCGCACCTAAGGTCGCCGCCATGGCGCTGCTTGTGCGTATCACCACCACCGCTTTCCACCCCGTCATCGGCGACTGGCAGCAGATCATCATCTTCGTCGCAATCGCCTCGATGCTGCTCGGTTCCTTTGCCGCTGTCGGCCAGCCAAACATCAAGCGGCTGATGGCCTATTCGTCGATCGCAAACATGGGTTATGCGCTGGTCGGCCTTGCCGCCGCAAATGCACACGGCGTGTCGAGCGTGATGATGTATATGCTGATATACATGATCATGACGCTTGGCGCCTTTGCCTGCATCATGGCCATGCGCCTGAAGGACGGAACACGCGTAGAGAAGGTCAGCGATCTCGCCGGCCTGTCGGTGACCAACCCTTTCATGGCATTTGTGCTGACGATCCAGATGTTTTCCATGGCCGGCATTCCGCCCATGGCTGGCTTCTTTGCCAAGTATTTCGTCTTCACGGCGGCCGTCGAAGCGAAGCTCTATGCCCTGTCGGTCATCGGCCTGATGGCCTCGGTCGTCGGTGCCTACTACTATCTGCGCGTCGTTCGTGTCATGTGGTTCGATAAGGCGACTGTCGAGTTTGCGAGGGTTCCCGGCACGCTGCGCATCGTCTTCGGCGCTTCATGCATCTTCGTGCTCGCCTATGCCTTCTTCGGCGGCGCGCTTGGAACGGCGGCAGACGTCGCGGCCACGACGCTGTTTTGACGGCGGCGGATACAGGACGTCGGCGGGAGGTCGACTATCGGCACGTGGCGCTTGGCGAGACTATCTCTACCAACAGCGAATGCCTGTCGCGGGCACGGGCCGGCGACAGCGGCAATCTCTGGGTCACGGCTTCACGGCAGACAGGTGGGCGCGGGCGTCGTGGCCGTGCCTGGGCGTCCGAGCCTGGCAATCTCTATTCTTCCCTTCTGCTCATAGATCTCGCGCCGATGGAGCGGATTGGGTCGCTTCCTCTGGCTGTTGCGGTTGCGGTCCAGGAGGCAGTGCGATCGGTGATGCCAGCCGGCGGTAACCCGGTCGAAGTCAAATGGCCGAACGATGTCCTGATCGGCCGCAAAAAGACCAGCGGCATCCTGATCGAGGGCGAGGCGCTGTCTGACGGCCGCTACGCACTTGTCATAGGCATCGGCATAAATGTTGCGGTCATGCCCGACAACCCGCTATACCCGGTGACTTCGCTTGCCGAGCAAGGTGCTGCAGTTTCACCGGAAGAGTTGTTTGCGCACCTCTATGCGGCGATGGCAGAGGCTTTGAAGGAATGGAACGGCGGCCACGGTGTGGCGGATACGGTGGCGCGTTGGCGAAGGGTCGCCTGCGGCATCGGTGAGAAGATAATGGTAAACCTGCCTGACCGGTCGATTTCCGGCCATTTCGCAGGGATAGATGATAGTGGCTTGCTCAAGCTCGATACCGGCGATGGCCGGCTGATGACGATCGCCGCAGGCGACGTCTTTTTCGGATAATGGATTAAAGAACAGAATGGCTAATCAAGACGAACTGGTGTTCCTGCCGCTGGGCGGCGTTGGCGAGATCGGTATGAATCTCGCGCTCTACGGCTACGGCCCCAAGGACCATCGTCAATGGATCATGGTCGATTGCGGCGTGACTTTCCCCGGTCCGGACCTGCCGGGCGTCGATCTCGTGCTGCCTGACATCCGTTTCCTCGCCAAGGAACGCAAGAACCTCAAGGCGATCATCATCACCCACGCCCACGAGGACCACTACGGCGCCCTCAACGATCTGTGGCCAGGCCTGAATGTCCCGGTATACGCCTCCGGGTTCACCGCCGGCCTGCTGGAAGCCAAGCGCAACTATGAGCGCAACACAATGGGCCAGATCCCGATAACGCCATTCAAGGCCGGCGACCGGGTAAATATCGGTCCGTTCGAAGTCGAGGCTATCGGCGTGAACCACTCCATTCCAGAGCCGATGTCGCTTGTCATCCGAACGCCTCTGGGCAATGTCGTCCACACCGGCGACTGGAAGATCGACCACGAGCCGTCGCTTGGACCTTTCACCGATGAAGCCCGCTTCCGCCAGGTTGGCGACGAGGGCGTTCTGGCGCTGCTCTGCGATTCTACCAACGCCATGCGCGACGGCGTTTCCCCTTCCGAAAAATCCGTGTCCGAAAGCCTCGGCAGGATCATCGCCAGCGCCGAAGGCCGGGTGGCGATCACCACCTTCTCCTCGAACGTCGGTCGTATCCGCACCGTCGCCCAGGCTGCGGAAGCAGCCGGACGCGAGATCCTGCTGCTTGGTTCGTCGCTGAAGCGCGTCGTCGAGGTTGCACGCGACAATGGCCTGATGGAGGGCATTAAGCCGTTCATCGCCGAAGACGAGTACGGCTACATCCCCCGCGACAAGGTCGTCATCATCCTGACCGGCAGTCAGGGCGAGCAGCGCGCGGCACTCGCCAAGCTCTCCCGCGACGAGATGCGCAACGTCGCGCTGTCGTCCGGCGACATCGTCGTGTTTTCGTCGCGCGCCATTCCCGGCAACGAAAAGGCCATTGGCGATATCAAGAACGGCCTCATCGAGCAAGGCATCCAGATCATCACCGACAACGATGCCCTCGTGCATGTCTCCGGCCATCCCCGCCGCAACGAATTGCAGCAGATGTACCAGTGGGTTCGCCCACAGGTGCTCGTGCCTGTGCACGGCGAGGCCGCCCATCTCGTCGCCCAGAAACTGCTCGGCGAGCAGTCCGGCATTCCGCTCGTGCCGAAGGTTCGCAACGGCGACATTCTGCGCCTGGCGCCAGGTCCCGTCGAAGTCATCGGCGAAGCGCCGCACGGCCGTATTTTCAAGGACGGCACGCTGATCGGCGACTACGATGAAATGGGCATCGGCGACCGCAAGAAGCTCTCCTTCGTTGGCCATGTCACCATCAACGTTCTGCTCGACAGCAAACTGGACATCGTCGGAGACCCCGACCTCGTTGCAATCGGCCTGCCGCAGTTCGACGTCGAGGGCGAAGAGATGGAGGACACGCTGTTCGACGCGGTCGTCAGCGCCATCGAAAGCATTCCGCGCGCTCGCCGCAAGGATATCGCCATGCTGCAGGAAGCGGTACGCCGCGCCGTTCGCTCGACAGCCAATGCCGTCTGGGGGAAGAAGCCGATCGTCACCGTCTTCATGAACAAGATCTGAGGCATCACACACGGAGGCAGCCATGCTCGGGCGGGTTAATCACATTGCCATTGCCGTTCCCGACCTGGCTGCCGCTGCTGCTGTCTACCGGGACACACTGGGGGCGGCAGTGTCTCAGCCGCAGGCGCTCGCCGACCACGGCGTGACAGTCGTCTTCGTGGAACTTCCCAATACCAAGATCGAATTGCTGGAGCCGCTCGGCACCGGCTCGCCGCTTTCGGCATTCCTTGCCCGAAATCCGGATGGCGGCATGCACCATGTCTGCTACGAGGTGGACGACATCATCGTGGCCCGCGACCGGATGCTTGCCGGCGGGGCGAGGGTGCTTGGCGACGGTCAGCCGAAGATAGGCGCCCATGGCAGGCCGGTGCTCTTTCTCCATCCAAAGGATTTCATGGGCACGCTGATCGAGCTCGAACAGATCTGACAAGAAGCATGCGGCAGTGCTTGGCGCCGCCCCGCGTTGCCCTTATAGTCGGAGCGGGAGAGTGTGCAGTCCGGTCTTGATTTCCGCTGGCTGCCATCTGTGGTGAGGAGCGCAGCATGATACAGCCTGTACTATCGGCAATGGCAGTCTATTTTGTAGTGTGGTGGATCACGCTCTTCGCCATTCTGCCAATCGGCCTCCGGACGCAGGAGGAAGATAACCATGTTGTGCTCGGCACCGTGGCAAGCGCCCCAACGAAATTCAGGGCTGCAAGGGTGGTGATGCTGACGACGCTGACATCCGGTATTCTCTACGGCACGTGGTATATCTGTTCCACCTATCTGGGCCTCAGCATCGACGCCATTCCGCAGATCGTTCCGCGCTTCGAATAGTGGAATTGGATGTGGCAGCGCTTTGCGCGCGATAATCGGCAAGGTTGCTGTCATCGCTGCAACCCATGCAGTGTGTCATACGCCCGTCATCTATCGGATGCATAGACCGCACTGCGGGAAGTCCGATCCGCCGCCTGGATGTTAATATTTCGGGCTTCGTGAAAGGCCAAAAAAAAACAAGGCCAGAAGCCTTGTTTTCAAAGTATCGCGTGATCCGTAACCGTTACCGGGGCTGCGACTAAGCGCGCCTAAGATCTAATCCTCCCAAGACTTGACCGCGAGATCGACAGGAATTTAATCATCCTGCCTCTTTTGTGAGCTGAAACTAGCCCAAGGAGGGGGCTTTGTCATCTGTTTTTTTGCATATTTGTTACACCTGCGCAAATTTTTTCTGTTGACAAGTTTTTGCTAAAGTCGTCAATCGTGCGTCATTTTGGCGCGGTGGGCCGAAAGGTGGGGATGGCGCATCCGGTCCCCCGATGCGCCGTGAAGGCGGGCAAATGCGGGTTTCTTTCCGTCCGCGAAGCAGCTATGAACGCCCCCAGCGTTAACTTTTTTGCGATTCCGCCAATAGCGGATTCGTACAACCTCTGGAATATGCGATGCGCCTGTCCCGATACTTCATGCCTATCCTCAAGGAAAATCCCAAGGAAGCGGAAATCGTCTCGCATCGACTGATGCTGCGCGCCGGCATGATCCGCCAGCAGAGCCAGGGCATCTACTCGTGGCTGCCGCTCGGCAAGCGTGTTCTCGACAAGGTCAACAACATCATTCGCGAGGAGCAAAACCGCTCCGGCGCCATCGAACTGTCGATGCCGACCCTACAGTCAGCCGAACTCTGGCAGGAAAGCGGACGTTACGAAGCGTACGGCAAGGAAATGCTGCGCATCAAGGACCGTCAGGACCGGCCAATGCTCTACGGCCCGACCAACGAGGAAATGATCACCGACATTTTCCGTTCGTCGGTCAAATCCTACAAGGATCTGCCCCTCAACCTCTATCACATCCAGCTGAAATTCCGCGATGAGATCCGTCCGCGCTTCGGCACCATGCGCTCGCGCGAGTTCATGATGAAGGACGCCTATTCCTTCGACCTGACCAAGGAGGGTGCCGAACATTCTTACAAGAAGATGTTCGCGGCCTACCTGCGGACGTTCGAGCGGCTTGGCCTGCGCGCCATCCCGATGCGTGCCGACACCGGCCCCATCGGCGGCGACCTTAGCCATGAGTTCATCATTCTGGCCGACACCGGCGAGTCGGAAGTCTTCAGCCACCGCGACTTTGTGAAATTCGACATCCCCGCCGAGGACACTGACTTCGACGATATCGCCGGCATCAACGCGATCTTCGAAAAGTGGACATCGGTCTACGCCGCCACTTCCGAAATGCACGACGAGGCGGCCTTCGACGCCATCCCCGATAGCGAGCGCCTGTCCGCACGCGGTATCGAAGTCGGCCACATCTTCTATTTCGGAACCAAATATTCCGAGCCGATGAACGCCAAGGTACAGGGTCCCGATGGCAAGGAGCACCTCGTTCACATGGGCTCCTACGGCATCGGACCGACACGTCTGGTGCCTGCCATCATCGAAGCGTCGCACGATGAAAACGGAATCATCTGGCCAGCATCCGTGTCCCCCTTCGATGCCATCATCATCAACATGAAGGCGGGTGACGAAGCCTGTGATTCTGCCTGCGAAAAGCTTTATTCGACGCTTACCAAGGCGGGTAGGGACATCCTCCTCGATGACCGCGACGAACGAGCCGGCACGAAATTCGCGACGGCAGACCTGATCGGCGTGCCGCTGCAGATCATCGTCGGTCCGCGCTCCGTTGCGTCGGGCGAGGTGGAGGTCAAGGATCGCAAGACCGGTGCGCGCGAGACCATGACCATGGACGCTGCAATCAACCGGCTTCTGGGCTGAGCGAAGGACGACAGGGTATGGCGGTAAGCGGCGCAGCAGTGGCCAAACAGGAAAAGACATCTGGCGCTCGCTCGCCGTCGCGTGCATTTTCTGCATTCGAACGGCTCGTTGCCTGGCGCTACCTGCGCGCCCGGCGCAAGGAAGCCTATATCTCGGTGATTGCGGGCTTTTCCTTCATTGGCATCATGCTCGGCGTCGCGACGCTGATCATCGTGATGGCGGTCATGAACGGTTTCCGCACCGAACTGATTTCGCGCATCCTCGGCCTTAACGGCCATGTCATCGTCCAGCCTATCGACACTCCGCTGAACGACTACGCGGCACTTGCCAAGAAGTTTGCGGCCGTTCCCGGCGTGACCATGGCCCTGCCGCTGGTGGAGGGCGAAACGCTCGCCTCCGGCCGGGGTGGCGTCGGCAGCGGTGCGTTGATCCGCGGTATTCGTGCCGAGGATCTTGAGAAGCTGAAGACCGTCTCCGGCAACATAAAGAGCGGCGACATGGTGGGCTTTGCCGCCGGCACCGGTGTGCTGATCGGCTCGCGCATGGCACAGCAGCTGGGGCTGGCCGCCGGCGACCAGATCACTCTCATTGCACCCGACGGCGACGTCACGCCATTCGGCGTCAACCCGCGCGTAAAATCCTACACCGTCTCCGGTATCTTCGAGATAGGCATGTCCGAATACGATTCCTCCATCGTCTTCATGCCGCTCGAAGAGGCGCAGCTCTATTTCAACTCGCCCGGCATCGTCCAATCCATCGAGATCTTCGTCAACAAGCCCGACGATGTCGACACCATCAAGCCTTTGATAGAGGCAGCAGCCGGCCGGCAGGTCTACCTCACTGACTGGCGCGCCCGCAACGAGACGTTCTTCTCGGCCCTCCAAGTCGAGCGCAACGTCATGTTCATGATCCTGACGATGATCGTGCTGGTC
This sequence comes from Rhizobium sp. rho-13.1, assembly GCF_007000305.1. NCBI lineage: Bacteria > Pseudomonadati > Pseudomonadota > Alphaproteobacteria > Hyphomicrobiales > Rhizobiaceae > Rhizobium > Rhizobium sp. rho-13.1. The sequence goes on from NZ_SCFL01000016.1 coordinate 22,802, forward strand.
GCGGCACTGAACATCATCTCCGGCCTCATCATGCTGGTGAAGGACAAGGGCAGCGACATCGCCATCCTCAGGACGATGGGGGCGACATCCGGCTCCATCATGCGGATATTCTTCATGACCGGGGCAGCTATCGGCATCGTCGGCACTTTTGGTGGGGTCGCGCTCGGCGTCCTCGTTTGCATCAACATCGAATCCATCCGCAAATTTTTCTCTTGGGTTTCCGGCACCGTGCTGTTCGATCCGCAGCTGTATTTCCTGAGCAAGCTGCCGGCCGAGATGAACCTCAGCGAAACTGTCACTGTCGTCGTCATGGCGCTTGGCCTGTCGTTCCTCGCCACGATCTTCCCCGCCTGGCGTGCCTCGCGGCTCGACCCGGTCCAGGCGCTGCGCTATGAATAAGGATGCCAGCATTTCCATGAAATCCAACGTCGTGCTTCAGCTGACCGGCATCGATCGCCACTATGGTGAGGGCGAGACCATGCTCTCCATCCTGAAGGATGCAGATTTCGCGCTCCATCGCGGCGAAATCGTCGCGCTCGTTGCACCGTCCGGCACCGGCAAGTCGACGCTGCTGCACGTCGCCGGCCTGCTCGAGCAGCCCGATGCCGGCGATGTCACGATCAACGGCAATCCCTGCAACAACCTCACCGACGAGAAGCGCACGGCCATCCGTCGCAACGACATCGGCTTTGTCTACCAGTTCCACCACCTGCTGCCGGAGTTCTCGGCCATCGAGAATGTCATGATGCCGCAGATGATCGCCGGACTGACGCAGAAGGAAGCCCGGGCCAGGGCAAGCCAGCTTCTCGACTACATGCGCGTCGGCCATCGCGGCGAGCACCGCCCGGCCGAGCTCTCCGGCGGCGAACAGCAGCGAGTCGCCATCGCCCGTGCCGTCGCCAACGCGCCACTGGTGCTTCTCGCCGACGAACCCACCGGCAATCTCGACCCCGGCACCGCCCACTACGTCTTCGATGCCCTGGAGGCGCTGGTGCGCCAATCGGGACTGGCCGCGATGATTGCCACCCACAATCACGATCTGGCTGCCCGCATGGACCGTCGCGTTACAATCTCGGGCGGCAAGGTCGTCGAATTCTGATCGTCGTGCCGGTCAAGGCACGATGAGGCCGCCGCGATAGTCGAGTTCATAGGCCGCGCGACCGTCTACGATGATATGCTCGCGCCCGCTGAAATGGGTGCAATCACCGCTACTCTCGTCCGTGTAGCGACCGAAGTCATGGTCGAACTGCAACCCACCGAGGAACCGCTTCTCCTCGACATACAGATGCCGCAACGCTGCCTTGATGACGCAGCCCGCCTTCACAGCATCGATCGTGCCGGCTCGATGATCCTCCCGAAATAATTCATCGCCCAGACGGGATCGCCTGATAACCACACCACCTCCTGGCCGGCAAAATCGGAGCCTCCGAAATAGCTGTCGAGATAACGCCACCGACCGCGCTCGTAACCGGTGTCGTGAGACCCCGGACGACAGGAAGATAGTTTTACCGCATCCGCTACATAGGTCTGCGATTTCGCCACGACAATAAAGTCATTCAGCAGCGTCCGATCCATAACTGCTCCCCTGGATGCATTCCCAGGGTTGCATTTTCACGCGGCCATGTAAAGAACAAAATAAGAACAAAGGCATCTGGCTGCAGGCGCTGTAATTGTCCCGGCGCTCATTCATCGCGGATGCCACACGCGTCCATGGCAGTTTGATCCGCCCAGTCGGCAACTGCGACCGTCCTCGCGTCGACTTTGCGTTCCTTGCCACCGCTGCTGACCTTGCCGCTGAGCACATTATAGTCGCAGGTGCCGCTGTTGTCGGGATCCAGCGTGTCGTGATGGGTGTAAGTGAAGCCGGCAACGACGAACGTCGCGTTGCGATAGGCGATCGTCAGCGTCTGCTCCCAGCGGTCGCGTCCACCACCGCTGTTTTCCGAATGGACGGAGATCGAGCCGTTAGGCAGCGTCGATATGCCTGCGTCCCTGCCGAACATTCCGTCGAGACTGGTATTGCCGGATACCTTGTTCGGTGCTGCTGCGGCGAGATGAAGGAGAAGATGCTCCCTGTCGCGCACGTAGATGTAGATGCCGATGTCGTCGCCATCATCCTCAGGGGCAATCAGCAGGGCGAGGTCAGCATTGCCGTCCCTGTTCCAGTCGCCGATCGCAGCTCCGATGATCTTTTCCGGCGCGATATCGCCGGCAAACGCACTCGACACGCATAAGGCGGCACCGACCAGCGCCAAGGCCAAATTTTTCATGATCATCTCCTCCACGCACGCTCATAGCATGGCGTCGGTGTACGTCCCAGCCATAGGGAATAGCGTAGCAGCATTTGAATCAAGCTCGCTGAAATGCTGTTGACAGGTGAATATAAAGGGAACATATAAGGAACATAACAACACCGGAGAGGCCCAATGACCGATATTATTCGAGACGTCGCCGCTTTCGCCTCCATCGTCATGTTCGTCACCAGCCTGTCGATCATCGTCATGGCGATGTAAGTTTTCGGGTATGACGACCGCCACGTGGTCTTGCCGACCTGAGTTGTTCTGGACTTTGCTAACCGCTATGCCGACAATAGGACCGATTCATTCGGGCATGCGGAAGGGCTTATCATGGCAGAGGCAACTGACAGGCAGGGCGGACCCTCTGGATCGTCGCCGGAGTTCGTGCATCTGCGTGTGCATTCGGCATATTCGCTTCTAGAAGGCGCTTTGCCGCTGAAGAAGATCCTCGCCAAGGCTTCAAGCGACAGCCAGCCGGCTCTGGCGATCACCGATACCAACAACCTGTTCATCGCGCTCGAGTTCTCCCAGAAGGCGATGGACGAGGGTCTGCAGCCGATCATCGGCTGCCAGGTTTCGATCGACATGGAAGACAGTGTCGAGGGCGAGAAGCGCAACGGCCAGCAGGGGCTCGCCAAGCTGCCTGCCATCGTGCTTCTGGCGGCCAGCGACGCCGGCTACGAGCGCATGGTCGATCTCGTCAGTCGCGCCTATCTCGGCGGCGACAATAGTCAGGCCGTGCATGTCAAGGCGTCCTGGCTGGAGGAGATCGGTACCGACGGCCTGATCGCGCTGTCCGGCTCCGTTGGCGGGCCCGTCGATATCGAAATCAAGGAAGGCCATCCGCAGAAGGCGGTGGCGAGGCTGCTGCGCCTGAAGGCGCTTTTCGGCGACCGGCTCTATGTCGAGTTGCAGCGCCACGGCACCTATGATCGCCGCCACGAACAACGCATGATTGCACTCGCCTACGAGCACGAACTGCCGTTGGTCGCCACCAACGAGGCCTTCTTTCCGACCCGCGACGACTACGATGCCCATGATGCGCTGATGGCTGTCGCCCACAATGCGATCGTCTCGGACGACAGCCGGTTTCGCCTCACGCCGGACCACTATCTGAAAAGCCGCGCCGAAATGGCAAGGCTGTTTGCCGATCTGCCGGAGGCGCTGGCCAACACCGTCGAGATCGCCGAGCGCTGTGCTTTCGTGCTGCAGACCCGCAAGCCGATCCTGCCGCGCTTCACCGGCGCCAGCGATGATCCGAAGGAGGCTGAGCGCGCCGAGGCACTCGAATTGCGGGCGCAAGCTGTCGAGGGGCTCGACCTGCGGCTGGCGACGCTCGGCACGGCGCCGGGCTATGACGAACGGGTCTATCGCGACCGGCTGGAATTCGAACTCGGTGTTATCGAGCGCATGGGTTTTCCGGGCTACTTCCTGATCGTTGCCGACTTCATCAAGTGGGCGAAGAACGAGGATATCCCGGTCGGTCCCGGGCGCGGATCGGGTGCGGGCTCGCTGGTGGCCTATGCCCTGACCATCACCGACGTCGACCCTTTGCGTTTCTCGCTGCTGTTCGAACGCTTTCTCAATCCCGATCGTGTGTCGATGCCAGACTTCGACATCGACTTCTGCCAGGACCGGCGCGAAGAAGTCATCCGCTACGTCCAGAAGAAATACGGCCGCGAGCAGGTGGCGCAGATCATCACCTTCGGATCCCTGCAGGCCCGCGCTGCCCTGCGCGACGTCGGCCGCGTGCTGGAAATGCCCTATGGCCAGGTCGACAAGATCTCGAAGCTGGTGCCGAACAACCCGGCCAATCCGGTGACGCTCGCACAGGCGATCAAGGACGAGCCGCGATTTCAGGAGGAGGCCGAGAAGGAGCCGGTGGTCGCCCGCCTGCTTGACATCGCGCAGAAGCTGGAGGGTCTTTATCGCCACGCCTCGACCCATGCCGCCGGTATCGTCATCGGCGACCGGCCGCTGTCGAAGCTGGTGCCGATGTACCGCGATCCGCGCTCCGACATGCCGGTCACCCAGTTCAACATGAAGTGGGTCGAACAGGCGGGCCTCGTCAAGTTCGACTTTCTCGGCCTCAAGACCCTGACGGTGCTGAAGACGGCAGTCGATTTTGTGAAGCTACGCGGCATCTCGGTCGACCTCGCCACCATTCCGCTTGATGACGCGGTAACCTACGAGAAGCTGGCGCGCGGCGAAACGGTCGGCATCTTCCAGGTGGAAAGCCAGGGGATGCGCAAGGCGCTGCTCGGCATGCGGCCGGACTGCATCGAGGACATCATCGCACTGGTGGCGCTTTATCGTCCCGGCCCGATGGAAAATATCCCGACCTACAATGCCCGCAAGCACGGCGAGGAGGAGATCGAGTCGATCCACCCGATGATCGATCACCTTGTCAAGGAAACGCAGGGCGTCATCGTCTACCAGGAACAGGTGATGCAGATCGCCCAGGTCCTGTCAGGCTATTCGCTTGGCGAGGCGGATCTTTTGCGCCGCGCCATGGGCAAGAAGATCAAGGCGGAGATGGACCAGCAGCGCGTTCGCTTCGTCGAAGGTTCGATGAAGAACGGCGTCTCGAAGGTGCAGTCCGACAACATCTTCGAACTCTTGGCCAAATTCGCCAATTACGGCTTCAACAAGTCGCATGCCGCCGCCTACGCCATCGTCTCCTACCAAACGGCCTATATGAAGGCCCATTACCCGGTCGAGTTCCTCGCCGCGTCGATGACGCTGGATATGGCCAACACTGAAAAGGTCAACGATTTCCGCCAGGATGCCAAGCGCCTCGGCATCGAGGTCGTGGCGCCGTCGGTACAGACTTCTTTCCGCCATTTCCAGACCGGCGACCGAACGATCTTTTATTCGCTGGCTGCCATCAAGGGCGTTGGCGATGCCGCCGTCGAGCACATCGTCGAGGTGCGTGGCGACAAGCCTTTCGCTAGCATCGAGGATTTCTGCCTGCGCATCGACCCGAAACAAGTCAATCGCCGTGTCCTCGAAAGCCTGCTCTATGCCGGCGCCTTTGATTGCTTCGGCATCGACCGGGCCCAGCTTCTGGCGGGCATGGAACGGCTGATCGGCTATGCCCAGCTTGCACAGGAAAACCGCCGCAGCGGCCAGCATGACATGTTCGGCTCGGGCTCCGCCTCCGGCCCGGAAAAGATTTCCTTCCCGGCCTTCACGCCGTGGCTTGCGTCCGAACGGCTGCTGAAGGAGTTCCAGGTACTCGGCTTCTATCTCACGGCCCATCCGCTCGATGCCTATAGCGGCGTGCTCGACAAGTTACGGGTGCAGAGCTTTGCGGACTTCTCTGCCGGCATCAAGCACGGCGCCGGCAATGCGCGGCTGGCCGGCACCGTCATCGCCAAGCAGGAGCGCAAGACGCGCACCGGCAACAAGATGGGGATCTACACATTCTCGGATGCCACCGGGCAGTTCGAGGCTGTCATGTTTTCCGAACTGCTGGCCCAGTACCGCGAAATCCTTGAGGTGGGCAAATCCTTCGTGCTGACCGCCGCCGCCGAGGAGAGGCCGGAAGGTATCAGCCTGCGGCTGAATTCCGTGCAGTCGCTGGAGGAAAAATCGCTGCAGATGCAGAAGGCCATGCGCGTCTTCGTGCGTGATTCAGGCCCGCTGAAGATGGTCGCCGCTCATCTCAACGCCAGGGGCGACGGCTTGGTATCCTTCATCGTCATCAAGGAAGACGGCAAGCGAGAGGTCGAAGTCGCACTGCCCAACAAGTATCGCATCTCCCCCGAAATCGCCGCCGCGATGCGCTCCGCACCGGGGGTGATCGACGTCGAACTGGTTTGATAGGTTACCCCTTCGTAGCCAGCCCGCCATGCCGCGTGATAGTGATGAAGTCGGTGCCTTCGCCGGTCTCCGGGCCGACGCCGGTGTCCGATATGGTCAGCGACGATCCCGTTGTCAGCAGGCCCTCGATCTTTTGCCTGACGTCGTCGGGGATCGAGATGCGGTCGAGTGCCCGGTCGGCGGCATCCAAGGCTTCCGATTGTTTCTCGCTGGTAATGCCGAAGCGCTTTTTCGTATCCCTGGACAGGTCGCCCTCAAGCGTCATGCCGTACCACTGCGCCTGGCCAATGGCGCGTTCCACGTCGTGGGCGGTAAAGAAATGCGTTCCGAGAGCTTCCTGTGGCTCCGCAATGGTTGCCGACGCCTCGAGCACCGGCTTGAAGCCCTGGCGGACCATGATGGCACCGTTCGGTGGTTCGCCCTTGCCGGCGGCGGCATAGACGGCCTTCATCAGTTCCGGCCCGATCAGCCCGCCTGTTGCGGGGAGACCATGGGCACTCCGAAAATCGCGGATAGCCCGGACGGTGGCAGGGCCGAGATAGCCGTCAGGAAGGCCTGCATCGAAGCCGAGCGTGGATAGAAGTTGCTGCAGGTCGCGGACGTTTTCGCGCAAGCCCCGTCGGGTGATCAAGATGCTCAGCGGCGCCTCGTTGCGCGGGGCAGTGAGTGCCGGCGGCGGTGGCAGCGCGGCAGTGTCGTTCATGGCTACTTCCACCGGCTCGGCGCGCAACAGAAAGCCTGACGTCGTCGGACGCAGAGACAGCTCGGAAAACATCGGGCCACTGACCGTCGGGGCCAGCGGATGAAACAGCGTCGCATGCTCGATCGGCTGGGGTACGACGGCGGCGTCATTGATGACAACGTGCACGCCGGGCTGCGTCATTGCGTAGAGCTTCTTGGCGAAGGCTTTTGGCATGCGGACGCAGCCGTGAGAGGCCGGATAGTTCGGCACAGAGCTGGATTCGTGGAGCGCGATGCCCGACCACGTCAGCCTTTGCATGAACGGCATCGGCGAATTCGAATAGATGTTTGAGCGGTGGTAGACCTCCTTTTCCAGGACCGAAAAGATGCCCGATGGCGTCGAATGGCCGGATTTTCCAGTCGATACTTTCGAGGTCGCGACCACGGTGTCGCCGTCATAGACCGATAACTGCTGCCGGTTCGTCGACACGACGATCTGAAGCACCCGGGCATCGGCCGCCTCGGCCGGATGGGTCACTGCGGTAGCCGAAAGCAAGCCGATACCAAGAACCAGACGCGTAAACATGATGTCCACCAAAAACGCAATACTCGTGACTATGACCATAGCAAGGGAAGTTTAAGGAAGACTTGAGACCGCATCGAATGCAAGTTAAGATTGTGTCGAGCGGGGATACCACTTTCATAACGGTTTAATAATAAACCTCTTGGCAACAACTCAAGAGATTGGTATTGCATCGAAAAAGCGGTATAGGTTGCTGTATGTTTCTGTCATGCGATGCACTTATACGTCTGCATGAATGACAGTTTATCGTAAATACTAATGAACCTTAAGGTAGATTAAATGTCGTCTACCGCCGTATATTCGGAAGGTGTCTCGGTATTAAGCCTCAGTGAGTTAGCCAGTTTGGAATATCTATGTCTGATAGTGATGTCGAAATGAAAATGCCGCACCAAGAGACTGCGTCGCGGATAGAAACTGTTGCTGTTATAATACCCTATTATAATGGTTCGAAATATATTCGTAGGTCGGCCGAGAGTGTGTTGGCGCAGACCGTTCCTGCGACAGAATTTGTAGTCGTCGATGACGGATCTTCACCAGAGGAAGCCGCCTTGCTTGACGAAATAGCCCAGTCCATGGGCTTTCGTGTCTTGAGAAAAGAGAATGGCGGCCAGGGGACTGCAAGAAACTACGGTGTTGCACATACGTCTTCGAGGTTCATCTGCTTTCTCGATCAGGATGACTTCTACCTGAAAACGCATATAGCAACGCTCCTCGACGCAGTTCCTCTTGACGATCCGCATTTTGGTTGGGTTTATGGCGACCTGATGGAGGCGGATGGCGAGGGCAATATAGTGCGCTCGGACATGGTCAAGCAGCATGCGTTGCACCCTAAGCGGTTCATCAATGACCTGCTTGCGAACGACATGTTTGTACTGCCGTCAGCGTCGTTGATCGAGCGCACAGCTTTCGAGGCAGTCGGCGGCTTCGATCCGCAATTTACCGGCTACGAAGATGACGACCTTTTCCTGCGTATCTTCCGTCGCGGGTATACGAATTACTTTGTCGATAAAGCCGTCACCGTCTGGTGCATCAACAGTGAGAGCACGTCGTACAGCATCAAGATGAGCCGAAGCCGGCTTCGCTATGTGAAAAAGCTCTGCTCGCAGTTTCCCGATGATGTCGACAAGAGGCGCAACTATGTGAGGGACCTCATCGCGCCGCGTTTTACGCATATGATAATTTCGGATGCCTTTACGGCCGTGGCATTTTCCAAGACGCCGCAACAGAAAAAGATGGCGGCTTACAAGGACGAACTGGTCGAAATCATGAATGGTTATGTAGAAACCATATTCGGATGTACGAAGCTGAGTATCAAAAATCGTATTGCGATATATGTGCAGTCAAAGATCATCAATCTGAAGTCGAAAAATCTTTCGTTGGCGGCGTTGTATCTTTTCCGGACGTCTAGACGGGCGAGAAATTTCATTCGGTGAAAATTGAGTGTGTCCACATCAGGCCTATCTCTATTTGCCACCAAGGCTCCCGACCATGTCTTTCGTGACCTCGACGATAAGGGATCTTAGCCAGCGGTGAGCCGGGTCTTGGCGATAGCGCACGTGCCAGGCCATTTCGACGGGAAATGTGCCGAGGTCCACGGGCGCAGGCAGGACCCGCAATCGCGGGTCCGCAGCAAGGTGGCGGCAAATAAGGCCGGGCAGGGTGGCGCAGTAGTCCGTCACGGCGATCATCTCCGGCACGGCCAGAAAGTGGGTGACGGACACAGCGACCTCGCGGTTCAAGCCCTTCTGTCCAAGCGCCTGGAAAAGACCGGCCCGCAGCCGTCCAGGCGGGATGACGTTGACATGCTTGAGGGTCTCGTACTGTTCCCGTGAAATACCGTCGCGGATGTCGGGATGTCCGGCTCTCACCACGCAGGCCAGCCCGTCGTCCATCAGGTGCTGGACGACCAGATTATCCGGCGGATCTACGATCCGGCCCATCACCATATCGGTCGCACCGGATACCGCGCCGGCTTCCGTGGCATCGTTGTTGAAGGGTATGAGACGCAGCCTGATGCCGGGCGCGCGTTCGCGTAGTTTCGAAACGATCGAGGGCATCAGGACAAATTCGACATAGCTGTTCGGTGCGATAGTGAAGAGCCGCTCGGCGTGCCACGGATCGAAATCCTGTTGCCCGACGATTGCCTCGTCGATCTTGGCGAGAGCATCGATGATCACAGGGGCTAGCTCTTCTGCCATCTGCGTCGGCCTCATGCCATAGCGCTCCCGGATAAACAGCGGGTCGCGCAGTGTCTCTCGCAGTCGGTTCAGGGCGTTCGACAAGGCCGGCTGGGTTATGCCCAACCGCTCGGCTGCACGGGTGACATTGCGCTCCTCCATCATGACGATGAAGACCGGTAGCAGATTGAGATCATACTTCATCCAGTCATCATCTTTCATGAATATCTGAAATACAACTAATAAATTTCCGAAATTCCTCGCCGAGGCGCATAGTCACCTCATCGGAAACGATGGCCGCGCCGCAAGCGGTTCGTCGGTACCGGAAGGAGGGCGTGGCGTGGTGCCGGGCCCGATTTCAAAACCCTCGATGGGATCTATAAAATGAAAATTCTGATGGTTCTGACCTCGCATGACGAACTCGGCAACACTGGCCGCAAGACCGGTTTCTGGCTCGAGGAGTTCGCCGCTCCCTATTATGCTTTCCTTCAGGCAGGCGCTGAGATCACCGTTGCTTCGCCGGCTGGCGGCCAGCCGCCTCTCGATCCGAAAAGCGACGAGGAGGGCTCCCAGACGGAGCAGACCCGCCGTTTCCATAACGACCAGAAGGCCCAGGCGGTTCTCGCCTCCACCGTCAAGCTTGGCTCCGTTTCGCACGAAGACTTTGACGGCGTCTTTTATCCCGGCGGCCATGGCCCCCTGTGGGATCTTGCCGAAGACAAGACCTCGATCGCGCTGATCGAAAGCACTTATCGGGCGGGCAAGCCGGTTGCCCTCGTCTGCCACGCGCCGGGTGTCCTGCGCCATGTGAAGGCTGCGGACGGAACACCGCTGGTGAGCGGCAAGAAGGTCACGGGCTTCAAGAACTCGGAAGAAGATGGCGTCGGCCTCACGGATGTCGTGCCTTTCCTGGTCGAGGATATGTTGAAGCAGAACGGCGGCGTCTATTCCAGCGGCGATGACTGGGCGTCCTACACGATCAAGGACGGTCTCCTGATCACCGGCCAGAATCCAGGCTCTTCCGTTGAGACGGCAGGCATCCTTGTCGCAGCACTGACCACCGCCAAGGCTGTGTAAGCACGGTTAACAGCTTTTCTCGCAGATATTTTTCGAACAATGGCCAGGCCGTCAAGCCTGGCCATTTTTATGGGGCCATGAGAGTTGCGGCAGGTGTGTCGTCTCCGAATTTGGCTCGGCTGACCGCTTCGGTCGCCTTCACTTTTCGGATGCCGGTTCGTTTTCCCATTGAGATTGGGCCCGTGAACTGCTGGTATGCCATTCATTAGTCCAGAGTTTTCGCTTTCCGATGATCACCGGAGCGGCTTATGTCGATTTCAAATGCGATCTATCGTCCCTTCGAAACCTTGATCCGGCCGCTCGATATCCCTTATCGGCCATTACCCACCAAAGGCCCCATCGCAGTTCTGCTCCACCTGATTAAGATGTTCCGCGGCGTGCTGATTGCCATGGCGCTGTGTTCGATGGTGGTCGAGGCGATCAACCTTACGATCATCTGGGGGCTCTCTGTGATTGTCGATGGCATCACCACACAGGGCGTCGCGAGCTTTGTCGATAGCAGGTCAGAACTGCTGGTCTTGCTTGCCCTCATGATCTTCCCGGTCATGCCGATATTTTTCTACGTCACCAACATCCTGAATTCCCACACCGTCGGCATCAGCCTGCCCATCGCCATCCAGTGGCAGGGGCACATGGCGGTGGAGCGGCAGGACCTTGCCTTCTTCCATGACCTGTTTGCAGGCCAGGTGGCGTCGCGGCTCAATCAGGTTGCCTATGCCGTTCAGCAACAGATGCTGATTACCTTCCAGACAGCACCGCGCTTCATGTTGCAGATTGTCGGCTCCGTATTCCTGCTGCTGACATTGTCGTGGCAACTGGCGCTTCCCGTCATCGTCTGGATTGCGCTGAACATTGCCTTCACCATCAAGGTCGTCCCCGATTTCACGGAGCGTGCCCGTCGCTCCGCCAAGCAGAACAGCCTTATCTCCGGTGCGCTGACAGACCTCTACAGCAATATCCAGATGGTCAAGCAGTTTGCCGCCGAAGACAGCGAGGCGGGCACGCTGAGGAAGATCATGTCCGAGGCGGTGCGTACACTCCATCATGAGCAGCGTATCTACCGGACGACCGAACTGGTCGTCATCAGCTTCAATATGCTGCTCTGGCTGGTGATGCTGGGGATCGGGTTTGTCGGGCTCTACGACCGCTTTGTCACCGTCGGCGATTTCGTGGCGACGGTCTATATCCTGCAGCGTCTGTCGGCGGGATCCTTCACCTTCCTGCAGATGGGCCAGCAAATCTTCAAGGCGCTCGGCACCATCAAGGACGCGATGCCTGTGATGACGACGCCGCCGACGATTACCGATATGCCCGGTGCGAAGAAACTCTCTGTGTCGCATGGGGAGATCCGCTTCGAGGGCGTCGCCTTCTCCTATGCATCCGGCAGGGCCATCATCACCGATCTCTCGCTGACGATAAGACCCGGCGAAAAGATCGGGCTTGTCGGCCTCTCCGGCGCCGGCAAGACGACGTTGGTGAACCTGCTGCTTCGATTTTATGATATCACTGCCGGCACGATCCGCATCGATGGCCAGGATATCCGGGAGGTCACCCAGGCGAGCCTGCGCAAGGGGATCGGCGTCATCGCCCAGGATGTAGCGCTCCTCCACCGCTCGGTTGCCGACAATATCCGCTACGGTCGCCCCGACGCGGATCAAGCGGAGATCGAGGCAGCAGCACAGGCTGCACGGGCCAACGATTTCATTGCCGAGCTTGCCGATGGCGAGGGGCGCAAGGGATTGGATGCCTTCGTCGGAGATCGCGGCATCAAGCTCTCCGGCGGCCAGCGCCAGCGGATTGCGATTGCACGCGTCATTCTGAAGGATGCGCCGATCCTGGTGCTCGACGAGGCGACCTCCGCCCTGGACAGCGAGTCGGAGGCGGCCATCGAGGAAAGGCTGAGCGCAGTGATGGAAGGGAAAACGGTGATTGCCATCGCCCATCGACTGTCGACAATTGCAAGAATGGACAGGATCGTGGTGCTCGATCAGGGAAGGATCGTCGAGGAGGGCACGCCGGATGCGTTGATCGAACAGGACGGTCTGTTTGCTCGTCTGTGGAAACGCCAGACAGGTGGCTTTATGCCGGAGGAGATCGGCTAGAGAATTGCATGCATCGCAGTTTTGCTGGGCGGCTCTGGCAGCATCAGTGAAGGGGGCACCTGTTCAGGCCTTCAAGACCGCTCCCGCTTGCCGGCGCCAAACGTGTACCCCGTTTCCACCGACGCATCCCCGAACTTGGCCCTGAGCTTGTCCATCGCTGCCTCGGCTGCAGCCCGGCGGGCGGCGGGTTCGTCCACCAGATCTGGCGGATCGGCGCGGCCGGCGTCGCAGAGGTCGCCGACCCCGATGCCGAGAAGGCGGAATTTCGTGCCGTCGGTCTCGGCCTCCAGCAGCCTGAGCCCGGTCCGGAAAATCCGGTCGGCCAGTTGTGTCGGGTCTTCGAGCTTGCGGTTGCGGGTGCGGCTCTTGAAGTCCGCCGTCTTCAGCTTCAGCACCACGGTATGGCCGGCGATGTCGCCCTTCTTCAGGCGTCTCGACACTTTTTCGGAGAGGTTGCGCAGAACAGGCACTAGGTCGTCATATCGGGAGATATCTTCGAAAAAGGTCGTCTCCGCAGACACGCTCTTGGCCGGGTCGTTCAGATGCACCTCGCGATCGTCTATGCCGCGCGCCAGCCGGAACAGCCGCTGCCCCATGACGCCGTAGCGGCGCATCAAGGCTCCTTCGTCCATTGCCTGCAACTGGCCGATGGTGCGGATGCCGTCGCCCTCCAGCGTCGCGGCAAACGCCTTGCCGACACCCCAGATGGTGGTGACGGGACGTGGCGCCAGGAACTCGACTGCCTCCTGTCGGCCAATGATCGAAAAGCCGCGTGGTTTATTGAGGTCGGAGGCGACCTTGGCGAGGAATTTGCAGTAGGACAGGCCGACCGACACCGTGATGCCGATCTCGGACTGCACCCGCCTGGCAAACTTCGCCAGGATACGGGCAGGGCGATCCTGGTGCAGAAGCTGCGTGCCGGCAAGTTCGAGAAAGGCCTCATCGATGGAAAGCGGCTGCACCAGAGGCGTCAGTTCCTCCATCATCGCCCTGACCTCGCGCCCGACCCGGACATATTTCTCCATGTCCGGGCGAATGACGACCGCGTTGGGACAGGCCTCGAGCGCTTTGTACATCGGCATGGCCGAACGAACGCCGTGAATGCGGGCGACGTAGCAGCAGGTCGAGACGACGCCGCGCTTGCCGCCGCCGATGATCACAGGCTTGTCTGCAAGCTCCGGATTGTCGCGCTTTTCGACCGACGCGTAGAAGGCGTCGCAGTCGATATGCGCGAGCGTCAGGTCGTTGAGTTCGCGGTGGTAGACAAGCCTTGGACTGCCGCACGCACGGCAACGCTTCACGACCGCCGGCTGTTCGCTCAGGCAATCGCGGCAGAAGCCGGGCGTGGTATCAGGCAAGTTGGTCATGATGAGAACAAATGGTGAACATCATCACTCTATGCATTATGGTCTAGCCACTCAAGGATGAAAATCGGCGCAAGAGGTGGAGCATGTATAAGTGCCTGCAGTCCAGGACCTCAAAGCCCGATATGCGCCCGGATCAACATGTCCGCCGCAGACCAGTCCTCGACGCTGACGATCCCGGGCGAGGGCACTGGAAGGAACGGCCGGAAATCGGCATTGGCCATGAGGTTGACCAGCAGGCAATCCGGCACGGCCTGTCCGACGGAGAGCAGATTTCTCTCGATGTCGTCCAGAAACACAACCGGCTGCGGCCTGTCGCCATGCAGCTGCGCGAGCACCGGCCCCTTTGGCTGCTCGGTAGCGATCATCGGGAAATGAAGCCCGAACCTGTCGAGCACGGCGCGGCGGGTTTGCTGGTGGCGCGGCGGCATGGCCGTCAGGAAGACGATATCGGCATCTCCGGCAAGGCCGGTGAGCGTTTCGACGACGCGCTCGGCCGGCGTCTGCCACTGGTCCTGCGTCAGGAAGAAATCCTCGAGGAAGGCCGAAACGGTTTCGTCGTCCGGCACCGTCCCATCCTGGTTCGAGACGACGTTGCCGTGAATACGGAAGGAGCGCGCCAGAAGGTCGTGATCCCTGGCGCGCAAAAAGCGGGTGAACGGCGTCAGAAACTCCAGAACAACCTCGTCGATGTCGCAAACCACGAGAGGTCTGTCCCGAAGCGGCACATGTCCTATGTCAGTTGTCTCGTCCAAGATCAGTATTCCCCCGAGCCGAGGCCTGGAGCTGAGAAGTGTGCGGAAGCCGCCATGACCGCCTCCGGCGCAGTGCCTGTCGCCGCACAGAAGGCCATAAGCGATGGCTCGTGGTTCATCAGGAAATCCAGGAGACCGCCGAGAAAGCTTGGCTCGTTGACAGCATTGCGCAACTGGGCGGCCTCCATTCCGGTCAGTGCCAGGAAGCGGCCGAACATATCCGGCTCGTTCGCCAGCCATCCGAGTACAGCGATAGCGATTTCCTGCGGATCTGCGTCAGATCCTTTCGGCTTCTTGAAGTTGCTTTGCATTTCGCGGGGCAAATTACCTTTTTCTCAACCAAATGCCGCTAGCGTCACCCTAACGGATTTATCGAATCGGCTTCCGCGCGACCTTATATTTTCGCTGAGTGGATTCAAGGCCGGTGGCGAGGACACTGTATTATGCCGAAGCAAGTGATGATTGTCGAAGACAACGAGCTGAACATGAAGCTCTTTCGCGATCTCATCGAGGCGTGCGGTTACTCGACGATCCAGACCCGCAACGGCATGGAGGCGCTCGAACTCGCCCGCAAGCACCGTCCCGACCTGATCCTGATGGACATTCAGCTGCCGGAAGTCTCTGGGCTGGAAGTGACGAAATGGTTGAAGGAAGACGACGAGCTGCACGTCATTCCTGTGATTGCCGTCACTGCTTTCGCGATGAAGGGCGACGAGGAGCGTATCCGCCAGGGCGGCTGCGAAGCTTATGTCTCCAAGCCGATTTCCGTGCCGAAATTCATTGAAACAATAAAGACCTATCTGGGCGACGCCTGAGCGTTGAAAAAGGCCATATGACCGCGCGAATTCTGGTTGTTGACGATATTCCGGCGAATGTGAAGCTTCTCGAAGCAAGGCTTCTGGCCGAGTATTTCGAAGTGCTGACCGCCGATAATGGCAGGGATGCGCTGGCCATCTGCGACACCACCCAGGTGGATCTCATTCTGCTCGATATCATGATGCCTGGCATGGATGGCTTTGAGGTCTGCGAGCGGCTGAAGGCAGATCCGAAGGTTGCCCATATCCCTGTTGTCATGGTGACGGCGCTCGACCAGCCGGCAGACCGTGTTCGCGGCCTCAAGGCCGGTGCCGACGACTTCCTGACAAAGCCGGTCAATGACCTCCAGCTGATTTCACGCGTCAAGAGCCTGCTGCGGCTGAAGACCCTGAGTGACGAGCTGCGCTCGCGTGCCGAGACCGCACGCACGCTCGGCTTTGAGGATGGCAGGATCGGCGAGGGCAAGGGCGAGGAGATTGCGCAGGTCCTGCTGGTCGACGGCCGCGCCAATTCGCAGGAGCGCATCGTGCGCGCCTTGAAGCCGATTGCCAATGTCGTGGCCATGTCCGACGCCCAGGCAGCCTTATTCGAAGCAGCGGAAAGCTCCTTCGAGCTGGTGATCGTCAACTCCAATTTCGACGACTATGATCCGCTGCGCCTTTGCTCGCAGTTGCGCTCGCTGGAGCGGACGCGATTTCTTCCGGTCCTGCTGATCACCGATCAGGGTGCCGACGAGATGATCGTCCGGGCACTCGAGCTCGGGGTCAACGATTACATCGTGCGTCCGGTGGATACCAACGAGCTCGTGGCGCGCTGCCTGACGCAGATCAAGCGCAAGCGCTACAATGATCGTCTGCGCGCCAGCGTCCAGGAGACCATCGAGCTTGCCGTCACCGACGCGCTGACCGGGCTGCACAACCGACGTTATCTCGACAACCACCTGGCCATTCTCTTCAAGCGATCCGTCCAGCGCGCCAGGCCGCTTTCGATCCTCATCAGTGATATCGACCGCTTCAAGGCCGTCAATGACCTCTACGGTCACGATGCCGGCGATCAGGTCCTGCGGGAATTTGCCGCCCGCGTACGCTCCACCGTCCGGGGCGCCGATCTCGCCTGCCGTTTCGGCGGTGAGGAATTCGTGGTCGTCATGCCGGATACATCGGCACCGGTCGCAGCCGCTATTGCGGAACGACTGCGTTCAGCCGTCGAAAGTACACCATTCACCCTGCGTGGAACCGGCCAGACCATCGCCATCACGGCTTCTTTCGGGATCTCATCCCGCGAGACATCGCTCGATGGGCCAGACGAACTGCTGAAGCAAGCCGACCGCGCCCTCTATGAGGCGAAAAACGGTGGACGAAACCGCGTGGTCGCTGCGGCCGCCTAGGACTGCAGCGCGTCCGGCGGTGCGAGAGGAAGTCAATCCAAGCTGTTTTGTGCGGCCATTACAAAAGTTTAATATCTGAAAAGTATCGCTTCCGGAATTCGTTCGCAGAAGATTAATAAGTAATTCTGCGTCATTTTATTTTCAAAGTCGCGAGAGTTCGCAATTTCAGTCAATAAGCACTTAAGATATATTGAGTTTTCGACAGTAGTGCAGGATGATTTCTGTCGTAATGCTGGCATACATCCATATCCATGCTGATGTCTTCGGACACAGATTTTGCAAGCAACGCCTGCTCAGTATAAAAAGATTGAGTCGTAACTGAAGGTATACTGACGTTTTACAGTATTTTTGAGTTTAAGCTAAAAAGCGTCGCATCCCAAGCTAGTTTCAACCGCATCCTATTTAACCATAGAGTCAGTCTGACCTCTTTTGACACTGAAGACTTCTTGATTTTAACCGACTTTTAAGCGAGTTTGCCGAGGTCGAACATCGTCCAGCCGGACAGAAATACCCCATGATGCTCAGGTCCGCCGCATCACCTGGTTCGTGGGGTCGGTCGGTCGGATGCATGCCCTGCGGTTCCTCGTACCGCTTTGCATCCGTCCGACCCCTAGTGAGCGCCGCTCTTTCCCGCCGGAAGAGCGGCGTTTTCTATAATGACAGGTCACGCGAACCGCTACCGCCGATCGGAGTTCGATACATCATATTAGTGATGTATGATTTATCATGCCGCGATTTTGCGTGCAATATCGCCCAGGAGATCGGTAGATATTAAACAAACGATCGGCAGACATTAAAAAAGGCGCAACCCCTGCAGGTGCGCCTTCTAAAACCTGAAAACCATAATGATCTTACTTGATCTTGGTTTCCTTGAACTCGACGTGCTTCTTGGCAATCGGGTCGTACTTCGTCTTGTTCATCTTGTCGGTCATCGTGCGGCTGTTCTTTGTGGTGACGTAGAAGAAGCCGGTGTCGGCCGTCGACAGAAGCTTGATCTTGATTGTTGTTGCCTTGGCCATGGTCGTCCTGCCTTTAAGAAAAATGATGCCGTGGACGGCCGGTTGCGGTCCACGGCAAATTATGGCGCGAAATTACAAATCGCGCCCGAAAAGTCAACCCCTCTTCCCCAGGAACAACAGTCTGACCCCGGAAAGCAACACATAAAGCCCGAAGAAACCGGCAATTGCCCAGGCAAATCCATCGGTGCCTGCTGCGTCGATAGCTGTACCGATCGCCTGTGGGCCGGCAACCGTGCCGATTGCATAACAAAACACGAATGCCGCATTGGCAGCGGCAAGATCCGGCCCTGTCAGCTGGGATCCGAGGTGGCTGAGGCCTACCGTATAGAGGCCGGAGACGCATCCTCCGAAGAAAAGAAGCAGGCCTGCGGTTATCATCCAGTTGCCCACCACCCATGGCAGCGCGAGCGCGCCGACCAGGCCCATGCAGGCCATGATGACTAGCAGCGGGCGCTTGTCCGTCAGTTTGTCCGATAGCAGGCCGAGCGGGATCTGGAAGACGACGTTGCCTATACCCATCATCGTCAGCAGCAAGGCGGCATGCGATTCGGTAAAGCCGGAGCGCGTCGCATAGATCGGAAACAGCGACAGACCGCCTGCCTCGACTGCGCCAAACACGAACACCGCGGCGGTAGCCGTCGGCACCAGGAAGACATAGCGCATGAAATGCATCTCGGGCTTTTCTTCCAGCACCGGGCTTTCGTTGCGGGCAATGAAGATTGGGATGGCGGCAACGAGAATGGCGACCGCGCCGATCAGGAAGGGCAAAATACCCTCGCTGCCAACCATGGAGAAAATCAGCGGTCCGGCAGCAAATCCCAACGACAGGACCGTGGCGTAGAGCCCGAGCACGAAGCCGCGCCTTGCCGGGGGAGAGGCGGCATTGATCCAGAATTCCGAAAGGATGAACAGCGTGGTCGTCGCGCCGTGGAAGACCAGCCGCAGCGGGAACCACATCCAGAAGGCCGTCGCATAGTAGAAGCCGACAGCGCTGACGGCCGAGAGAAATACCGCCCACATCATTGTCGAGGCAACGCCGAAGCGGTGCGCCAGCCGTGTGGTGATGGGCGCGGCGATCATTGCCGCGATCCCTGCCATCGCTGTGTTGAGGCCGATCAGCGACGACGAGATACCGCGCTTTTCAAGGATGATGCTGAAAAGGGGCAGGCCGAGACCGATGGCAATGCCAACGGCCGAAATCGACGAGATCGCGGCGAAAAGCGAGGGCCAGTGAATTTCTTCGACATGGCCGACCTTGCCGTTCGTCGGTTCAGTCATGGTTGATCCTTAGCATGGAGCGAACGAAACGTCCGCGTCGCAGAATTGAGAAAGGCATCTTGCCGGCTAATCCAGAGCGCCACATTCCGGGGCGTCCGGTCGATCGCAGCGGCCGGAGCATGCCCGACAATGCTGGCAATGTTCAGACAAGAATTAGCCTCCATGTCAACCCATGGCCGGTGCTGATGTCAGGTCGCGTGGGGAAAACCCTGCCGTTTCGGCTTGTCGCGGCGTCCTGCAGCCTTACCCGGTGCCGTTGCCTTCATCGAACTCGTCCGGCCGGTCTTCGTGACCGCCGAAGCCGTGCATGCGCAGAGCCCATTGCAGGCCGATCACGCCACCCTTGATCGGCTGGATGACGGCAAGTGCCGTCAGCACCGTGATCGGCGCCCAGATGGAAAGCGTCGCCCACATCGGCAGATGGTGCATCGTGTCCGATATCATGTAGCCGCCGACGACAACGTGGCCGAGCACGAGGATGACGAGATAGGGCGGCAGGTCGTCCGAGCGGTGGTGAAACATCTCCTCGCCGCAGACAGCGCAACTGTCCACCGGTTTCAGAAACGCCCGGAACAGCTTCCCACGTCCGCAGTTGGGACAACGGCTGCAGGCGCCGCGCAGGATAGCCTGGCCGAGCGCGCGCTCGGTTTTTTCAGGCCCGCCATAGCGAATGACGGGTGTCGAACCGCTTGCTGTCATCACTCCTCCTCCAGCCGCCCTCCAGCAGCTATTTACGTCCGCGCGGTGGCCTTGTCCCCGGCTTCTTGCGCACCGGCGTCGCGCCGCGTCCAGACTTGTGGAACGAGCGCATGCCACGCGGCAGTTCGCGGCCCTCGCTCAGCATCTCGAAGCGCAGGGCGCCCGCCAGCGGCACCGCTTCAACCAGCTTCACCTTGACGCTGTCGCCAAGCCGATAGCCGAGCCCTGTGCGGTCGCCGACCAGCGCCTGGTGCGCCTCGTCATAGATGTAATAGTCGTTGCTGAGCGTCGAGATCGGAATGAAACCATCGGCGCCGAATTCCGGCAGTCCGATGAACAGTCCCGACTTGGTGACGCCGCCAACGCGGCCGTCAAACTCTTCGCCGACACGGTTGCTCAGGTGATGGGCAATCAGGCGGTCTACGGTCTCGCGTTCGGCCGCCATGGCGCGCCGCTCGAAGGTCGAGATTTCGGCTGCGATGTCGTCGAGACCGGCTTCCTGCTCCGGCGTGATGCCGCCTTCGCCAAACCCGAGCGAACCCACCAGAGCGCGGTGAACGATAAGGTCGGCGTAGCGGCGGATCGGCGAGGTGAAGTGGGCGTACTTCATCAGGTTGAGGCCGAAATGGCCGATGTTTTCCGGGCTGTAGATCGCCTGGCTCTGGGAGCGCAGCACCATCTCGCTGACCATCGTCTGGTGCGGCGTGCCTTCTGCCTTGGCAAGGATACCGTTGAAATTGTTGGCCCGCATGTTGCCGCCCTTGGCGAGCGGAATGTCGAGCGTCGCAAGAAACGTTCTCAGGATCTCCTGCTTGGCGAGCGACGGGCCGTCATGGATGCGGAACACCAGCGGCTGCCGCTGCTTTTCCAGCGTCTCGGCAGCAGCGACGTTCGCCTGGATCATCATCTCTTCGATCAGTTTGTGCGCATCCAGCCGCGGCGGCACGACGACACGGTCGACAGTCCCGTCCGGCTTCAGCTGGATCTTGCGCTCGGGCATGTCGAGTTCCAGCGGCTGCCTGCGGTCGCGGCCGCGTTTCATCACGCCATAGGCATGGTAGAGCGGCTTCAGGATCGGTTCCAGCAGCGGTCCTGTCTGATCGTCAGGTGTTCCGTCGATCGCTGCCTGCGCCTGCTGGTAGGAGAGCTTGGCGGCACTCTTCATCATGATGCGGTGGAAGGTGTGGCCAATCTTGCGGCCCTCGCGCGAAAACACCATGCGCACGGCAATCGCCGGCCTGTCGACGCCTTCCTTCAGCGAGCAGAGATCGTTGGAGATCCGCTCCGGCAGCATCGGCACCACCCGGTCGGGGAAATAGACCGAGTTGCCGCGCTTCTGCGCCTCGCGGTCGAGCATGGAATTCGGCCTGACATACCAGGAGACGTCAGCGATTGCGACGTTGACGATGACGCCTTCGACATTGTCGGGAGAAGGGTCCAGCTCGGCATATACGGCGTCGTCGTGGTCCTTGGCGTCGGCCGGATCGATGGTGATCAATGGCACGTTGCGCCAGTCTTCGCGGCTTTTCATCGTCGCTGGCTTGGCATCGTCAGCCTCGGCCAGCACCGGCAGCGGGAAGATGTAGGGGATGCCATGGGCATGGATGGCAATCATCGAGATTGCCTTTTCCGAGCCGACGGAGCCAAGCACCGACAGGACTTTGGCGCGCGGCAGGCCAAAGCGGCCGAGACGCGCAACTTCGATCTCGACCAGGTCGCCATCCTTCGCGGTGCCGATATCCTCGGGATCGATGACCATTTCCTCGCCGCGCCGCTCCACCGGCATCAGCCGTCCGCCACCACCGGGCGTCTCTCGGAAAACGCCAAGTGCAGCACTGCGGCGGCGGTCTAGAACCTTGATGATCCGTGCCGTGTAAGCCGGTCCGCCGCGGTCTCCGGCCGGAAATATCTTTGCCAAAACCCGGTCGCCCATGCCGGCCACGGGTGCCTTGCCCTTGCCGTTGCGGCCGGCGGGCGAAGACGTCTGGCGGATGGCAACGGCAGGCGCGACGCCGGCATCTTCCGGCCATTCGGCCGGGCGGCCGATCAGCTCGCCGTCCTTGTCGCGGGTGGTGATGTCGAGCACGGTCACGGGGGGAAGGGCGCCGGGTCGCATCAGCGACTTGCGGTTCTTCTGCACCATGCCGTCCTCTTCGAGGTCGCGCAGCAGGTTTTTCAGCTCGACGCGTTGCTCGCCCTTCAGCCCGAAGGCCTTGGCCAGTTCGCGTTTGGAGGCTTGCTGTGGATGGTCGGCAATGAAGCGCAGAATGACTTCGCGCGGCGGCAATACACCCTGGACGATCGTGTCCCTGGCTGGCGCCGTAACATCACCCTTGGCAGCGCCAGTCTTGGCGGCACGCACGGGCTTGCCGAGACGACGTTCGACTGGCGACGGTCTGCTGCGCGGTTCTCTGCTCACTCTGCTGCCTTCTTCACTGTCTTCTTGGCGGCTGGCTTGGCCTTGGCCTTGGCTGCCGGCTTGGCGGCGGTCTTGGTCGTCTTTGCCAATGCGGCAGCGGTCTTCGTCTTCGCTGCTGCCTTCGCCTTCGGTGCGGCCTTGGCCTTGGCGGCAGCCTTCGGCTTGGCAGGCTTGCCGGCCTTCTCGACGATCAGGGCAAGCGCTTCCTCGACACTGACGCTCTGCGGATCCTTGCCCTTCGGCAACGTCGCATTGACCTTGCCCCAGTTGACATAGGGCCCATACTTGCCGTCGCGCACGGTGATCTTGCCGCCACCGTCCGGATGGTCGCCAAGGTCCTTCAACGCTGCCGGCGTGCCGCGACCGCTTGGGCCCTTGGCCTGCTTGTCGGCGAGCACCGTAACGGCGCGGTTGAGACCGACGGTGAATACGTCCTCGATGGTCTCGAGGTTGGCGTAGGAGCCGTCATGCAGCAGGAATGGCCCGTAGCGGCCGAGGCCGGACGAGATCATCTTGCCGCTTTCCGGATGCTTGCCGATATCGCGCGGCAGCGCGATCAGTGCCATCGCCTTCTCGTAATCGATATCCTCGGGCTTCCAACCCTTCGGCAGCGACGAGCGCTTGGCTTCCTTGCCCTCTCCACGCTGGATGTAGGGGCCGAAGCGACCGGAGCGCAGTGTCAGCTCTTCCTCGGTCACCGGATCCTTGCCGAGCGCCTTCGGCTCGCTGAGGCCGGTCGATTCCGCATCCGTGCCGCCTTCCGACGAGAGCTGGCGGGTGAAATTGCAGTCCGGATAGTTCGAGCAGCCAACAAAGGCGCCGTACTTGCCGAGCTTCA
Organism: Rhizobium sp. rho-13.1; assembly: GCF_007000305.1. NCBI lineage: Bacteria > Pseudomonadati > Pseudomonadota > Alphaproteobacteria > Hyphomicrobiales > Rhizobiaceae > Rhizobium > Rhizobium sp. rho-13.1. The sequence goes on from NZ_SCFL01000016.1 coordinate 46,119, forward strand.
GCGACAGGTTGCCGGTGCCGCAGACCTGGCAGATGCGCGGATCGCTGCCGTCTTCGCGGGTCGGAAACACCAGCGGCGCCAGCGCCTCGTTCAGCGCATCGAGGACGTTGGTGACGCGCAGTTCCTTGGTGTCGTTGATCTGGGCGAAGAAAGCCGTCCAGAATTCGCGCAACACGTCCTTCCAGTTCAGTTCGCCGGCCGAGATTCGGTCGAGCTTTTCCTCGAGGTCGGCGGTGAAGTCGTATTCGACGTAGCGGGTGAAGAAGTTTTCGAGAAAGGCGGTGACCAGCCGGCCCTTGGCCTGCGGCACCAGCTTGCGCTTGTCGATCGTCACATAGTCGCGGTCGCGCAAGGTTGCCAGCGTTGCGGCATAGGTGGAAGGCCGGCCGATGCCGAGCTCTTCCATCTTCTTGATAAGTGTTGCTTCCGAATAGCGCGGTGGCGGTTCGGTGAAATGCTGCGTCGAGTTGATCTTCTGCTTGGCGAGGTTCTCGCGGGCGTTGATCTCCGGCAGGCGGCCGTCCTCTTCGCCATCATCGCTCTGCTCGCCGTCTTCCTTCTGGTCGGTATAGGCGGCGATGAAGCCATCGAAGCGGATGACGGAGCCAACGGCCCGCAGGCCGGCTTTGTCGCCACCATTGGTCGCCAGGATCTCGACGGTCGTCCGCTCGATCTCGGCAGACGCCATCTGGCTGGCAATCGCCCGTTTCCAAATCAGGTCGTAGAGACGAAGCTGGTCGGCATCGAGGGCGCTGCGCAGGTGATCGGGAATGCGTTCGAAGTCAGTAGGACGCACGGCCTCGTGCGCTTCCTGTGCATTCTTCGCCTTGCTCGAATAGAAACGGGCCTTTTCCGGCAGGTAGCGATTGCCGAACTGGCTGCCGATGGCGCTGCGCGCCGCATCGATCGCCTCCGGCGCCATCTGCACGCCATCGGTACGCATATAAGTAATAAGACCCACGGTCTCGCCACCGATGTCGATACCTTCATACAGCCGCTGCGCGACCTGCATGGTACGCGATGCGGAGAAGCCGAGCTTGGAAGAAGCCGCCTGCTGCAGCGTCGAGGTGGTGAACGGCGGCGAAGGATTGCGCTTGACGGGCTTCGCCTCGACGGTGTCGACGACGTAGCTGGCGCCTTCGAGCAATGTCTTGAGATTGCCGGCCTGTTCGCCGTTGGCAATCGAGCGGGCCTGCAGCCGCTTGCCGTCGGCGACCGTCAGGCGGGCTTCGAATTCATCGCCGCGCGGCGTCTTCAGCAGCGCCGAGAGGTTCCAGTATTCTTCGGAGACAAAGCGCTCGATTTCGGATTCGCGGTCGCAAACCAGACGCAGGGAAACAGACTGCACGCGGCCGGCAGAGCGGGCGCCGGGCAGCTTGCGCCATAGCACCGGCGACAGGTTGAAGCCGACGAGATAGTCGAGGGCCCGGCGCGCCAGATAGGCATCGACCAGCGGTCCGTCGATATCGCGCGGGTTGGCCATGGCGTCGAGAACGGATTTCTTGGTGATGGCGTTGAAGACGACGCGCTGCACCTTCTTGGTGCCGATCACCTTCTTCTTGTTGAGAAGGTCGAGCACATGCCAGGAGATCGCTTCACCTTCGCGATCAGGGTCGGTCGCGAGGATCAGGCCATCGGCCGTCTTCATGGCGTCCGTGATATCCTTCATGCGCTTGGCCGAGGCCGCGTCGACTTCCCAGAGCATCTCGAAGTCCTGGTCGGGCAAAACCGAACCATCCTTGGCGGGCAGATCGCGCACGTGACCGAAAGACGCCAGGACCTTGTAGTTGGGTCCCAGATATTTGTTGATCGTCTTGGCCTTGGCAGGCGATTCTACCACTACAACATTCATGATCATTCTCTAATTAGGAGGTCGCGCTGAGGAGAAACAGGCGGGTGTCCGGGCAATCTTCACTTCCCGGCCCCTCGACATGGACAGTGAAATCGCTGCGGTCAAGAGGGACGGTGCATTTTTGCCGCCTGCAACGTGACGCAACTTTTACGAGATATTAAACGTATTGCAATTATAGATAAATGCTTTATCGTCTTTGATATGCAGAGATAACGACAGTCCATGCAGTGATACACCCTTGCGACGGGAAGACGAAATGACGTCCAAACCTGTGAAAAATAAGGGAGGGCAGACCTCCATGGAAAGCTTTGCATTCATCCGCCAGATGTTGGGCGAGTTGCGGCAGGTGGCAGAAAGGGAACGTGCCGATCTTCTGTGCTACCTTCTGGAGATGGCCTACGTCGAGGCCGGCGACCTCCAGGCCGGCCATCGACCCCTCGCATCAATCCAGCATGGCGAGCGACACTAGCCCGCCGGGGTGTCGATGCAACCGTCCGGCGAGATCGAGTTCGATCAGGACCAGGTAGACCGATGCCGCCGCCAGCACCGTGTGGCGGATGATGTCGTCGATCTCGACCGGCGTGGGCCCGAGCGAATCGACGATGCGGGCGCGGTCGTTGTCATCGGGCGGCAGGAGCATCGGCTTGCCGGGATCTTCGCCAGGCTCCTCCGCCATCGGCGTCGAGAACAGGTCGATCTCCGACAGCGGCGCCAGCGCCTCGATGATATCGCCGGGGCTGGTCGCGATCATTGCGCCATCCTTCAGCAAGCCGTTCGTTCCCTGACAGCGCGGATCGAGCGGCGAGCCGGGCACGGCAAACACCAGCCGCCCGAATTCCCCGGCAAGCCGCGCCGTGATCAACGAGCCGGAGCGTGTCGCCGCCTCGACGACCACCAGACCCAGCGCGGCCCCAGCGATAAGTCGATTGCGACGGGGGAAGTCGCGGGCCCTCGGCTCCCAGCCGAATGGCATCTCGCTCAGCGCCATGCCATCGCCGTTCCAGATTTCATTGAGCAATCCGACGTTTTCGGGCGGGTAGGGCTGGTCCAGTCCTCCGGCCAGTGCCGCGATGGTGCCGGTCTCGATACTGGCCCGATGGGCTGCCGTATCGATGCCGCGCGCCAGCCCAGAGATCACCGCATAGCCGGCACGACCGCAGTCCCGCGCGATCATTGCCGCGAACTTGGCGCCGCTGATCGAGGCATTGCGCGAGCCGACGACACCGACCACGGGCTTCGTGCCCGTGGCAAGATTGCCCTTGGCCGCCAGCAGCGGCGGAGCACCGTCGATCTGCCGCAGCGCCGGAGGATAGTCGGGTTCGCCGATGCCGATGAAGCGCGCTCCGAAGCGCTCGGCAATCTCCAGTTCGCGCAGGGCATCGCTTTCGCTGCAGATGCGGATAGCCCGCGTTGCGCCGCCGCGCTGCGACAATTCCGGCAGCATCGCGAGCGCGGTTTCGGCCGAGCCGAAGTGGTTGATGAGGTCGCGGAAGGTGGCAGGCCCGACATTGTCGGAGCGGATCAGCCTGAGCCAGGCAATCCGTTGTTTTTCCGTCAGCGCAATCCCAGACCGTCTTGCGCTGTCCGTGGCCATGAACCTACCCCTTGGATCCGATCTTGCTTTCCGTCCCTGCAGTCAGCCTGGCGATGTTGGCCTTGTGTTTCCACCAGCAGATGAGGCTCATCAGCGTCATCGCCGCAGCAATCTTGTCGGGTCCCACTATCCACAGCGCAACCGGAATAACAAGTGTTGCAACCAGTGCGGACAGCGACGAGTACCGGCTGAGGAAGGCGCAAGTGAGCCAGACGACCGCAAACAGCAGCACCATAACCGGCGCCAGCGCCAGCAGGATACCGATATAGGTTGCCACACCCTTGCCGCCCCTGAAGCCGATCCAGACCGGAAAGATATGGCCGATGAACGCAGCAAAGCCCGCCAGCAGACCGGCCTCTGCGCCAAAAAGCCGCGTGCAGACAAATGCGGCGAGGGTGCCTTTGAGGGCATCGAGCAGCATCGTTGCGACTGCGAGCTTTTTGCTGCCGGTGCGCAGCACATTGGTTGCCCCGATGCTGCCGGAGCCGATTGACCTGACATCGCCGAGCCCGGCCATGCGGGTCAACACCAGTCCAAAGGGGATGGAGCCCAGCAAATAGCCGATAGCAAGGGCTGCCAGCGCTAGCGGCACGGTGATCTGCCAGTTCATGATGTCGTTCAAATCGTCCCCCTATAGTCCGGCATTTCCATCCGTTTTCAGTTCAGCGAATAGACCAATGCGCCCCCCACATAGGTCGCTACCGCCCGGCCGCTGAACCGGGCATCCTCGAACGGTGTATTCTTCGAGCGCGACAGAAGCATGTCCTTGGCGACAAGCCAAGGCTCGTCGATATCGATCAGCGTGATATCGGCTTTCGCGCCCGGCTGGAGCGTGCCGGCATCGAGCCCGAAGATCTGGGCCGGTCGCGTCGAGAGAGCATCGATCAGCCGCATCAGGCTGACCTGGCCGCTGTGGTGGAGGCGCAGGGCCGCGGCCAGCATGGTTTCCAGCCCGATGGCGCCGTCCGCCGCCTCAGCGAAAGGCAGCCGCTTGGTGTCGACATCCTGCGGATCGTGCGAGGAGACGATGATGTCGATCGTGCCATCGGCGAGCGCTTCGATCATAGCCATCCGGTCGTCTTCGGGTCTGAGCGGCGGATAGAGCTTGAAGAACGTACGGTATTCGCCGATGTCGTTCTCGTTCAGCGCCAGATTGTTGATTGAGATGCCGCAGGTGACCTTGGCGCCGCGTTTCCGGGCGCTCCTGATCGCCTCGGCCGACTCAGGCACCGAAATCATCGCGGCGTGGTAGTTGCTGCGGGTCAGTGCCGCGATCCGGAGGTCGCGCTCGAGCGGGATGATCTCTGCTTCCTTCGGAATACCCGACAGGCCGAGCCAGCTGGCGAACAGGCCTTCGTTCATGACGCCCTCTGCGCCGAGATGTTCGTCGCGCGGCACGGAAGCAATGACGGCGCCGAACTCGCGGCCGTAGGTCATAACCCGGCGCAGCACCTGCGCGTCGTGGATGCTGGCATGGCCATCTGTAAAGGCCACGGCGCCGGCTTCCCTCAACAGGCCGATCTCGGTCATTTCAGTGCCGGCCAGCCCCTTGGTAAGGGCAGCGGCGGGATAGACATTCACGACCGCCTTGTCGCGCGCCGTTTTCTTGACGAATTCGACCAGCGCGATGTCGTCTATGACGGGATCGGTATCCGGCATCATGATAAAGGAGGTTATGCCGCCGGCTGCTGCAGCGCGGCTGGCCGAGGCAATCGTCTCGCGGTACTCGCTGCCGGGTTCGCCGACATGCACGCGGGCATCCACGAGGCCGGGCACCGCTATCAGCCCGGCGCAATCGCGCACGGTGGCGCCCGCCGGAAACGGCAGGCCATCGGCTTGCTTGCCGGATGCAACGATGACGCCGTTCTCGACGATAACGGTGCCGGTCTCGTCGAGCTGGCGTGAGGGGTCGATGATGCGGACGTTGGTGAGGACGATGGTGTTCATGCGCGCGGCCCCTGGTTCTGCGAGACAAGCAGCGTTTCCATCACGGCCATCCTGACGGCGACCCCCATTTCCACCTGTTCGGCAATGACGCTCTGCGGGCCGTCGGCCACCTCGGAGGCGATTTCGACGCCACGGTTCATCGGCCCCGGATGCATCACAAGCGCATCCTCCTTGGCGGCTTTCAGCGTCTCGGCATCGAGCCCGTAGAAATGGAAATACTCGCGCACCGAAGGCACGAAGGCGCCGGACATGCGCTCGCGCTGCAAGCGCAGCATCATCACCACGTCTGCATCCTTCAAGCCTTCCTTCATCGAGTGGCAGATTTCCACGCCCATCTCGGCCATCCCGGTCGGCAGCAGCGTCGCCGGCGCCACGACGCGCACCCGGGCGCCCATGGCGTTGAGCAGCAATATGTTGGAGCGGGCGACGCGCGAATGCAGGACGTCGCCGCAGATAGCAACGATGATCCGCGACAGCTTGCCCTTGGCACGGCGGATGGTCAGCGCGTCCAGCAGCGCCTGGGTCGGATGCTCGTGCTGGCCATCGCCGGCATTGACGACGGCGCAGGAGACTTTTTGAGCCAACAATGCGGCAGCGCCGGCGCTCGAATGGCGGATGATCAGCACGTCCGGCCGCATGGCATTCAGCGTCATCGCCGTGTCGATGAGGGTTTCGCCCTTCTTCACCGAGGAATTGCCGACCGACATGTTCATGACGTCGGCGCCAAGCCGCTTGCCGGCGAGTTCGAACGACGCCTGCGTCCGCGTCGAGGCTTCAAAGAAAAGGTTGATCTGCGTCAGCCCGCGCAGCGTCGACGTCTTCTTCTCGCGCTGCCGGCTGATCTTCACCGCCTCGTCCGCCTTGTCGAGCAGATAGGTGATATCCTGCTCTTTGAGACCTTTGATGCCGATAAGGTGGCGGTGGGGAAAAAAGACCATGCGGGCGCCCTCGGATGTCGTCAGGGGCTCTATAATGAGCGCGCGGCGAGGGGGCAAGGCGGTTCGGAGAGTTCAGGCCGGGCGGGGCGACTTCGGCAACATGTTTATGGTGTTCCTTGGCAACTCGGGATCTATGCGTACCCGCTTGGGTCGGGCGGAAGAGAATGGCTTGCGCAATATCCCCGTCCGCCAATGTCCAATGGCCGACGTATTGCTTCAGGCTAGATGAGTTTGGGAATGACTCGATAGGTCGGAGCGCGCTCAATCCGATTACAGATAGCGGCCATGCGCGGATTTGCACGTTTGGCCTGTCGAAAACTCTCAAATGTCCGTTTGTCGACCATTGTAACGTCGGCATAGGGCGCAAGGCACGCCAGATAGCCATCGTTGAGTTCGCTGCCTTTGCGTTCGTTAAGCGTGGCGGCATGTTTGCGCAAGTTTGACGAGATGATCCACGATGGCAACCGATCCATCTTGACCGAGCGTTTCAGTTCAGGGAACGGAATGCCCATCCCCTCAGTGCAAATCTTCATCTGTTTTAGAAACTGCCCATGGTCGAGCACCTCGCCAAGGGTAGCGGTAACGTCGACGTCTGAAGGCTCTATTTCAAAGTATGCGAGAGATTGCCACACAAGATCCGCAGCCTTCAATGGCAAATGCTCGATCTCATCCGCGACTTTTTCCATGAACCCGCCAGCAATATCGTTGGGATCGGAGATCCTTCCGTCACCATATTTTCTGATATCCATCGCCAGACTGCCTCGAATCACATCCAATTGGCGACTCATGGACACCTTCGAACGGATCCGGCCGCCCAGTAATTCCGACATGGGTTTTGATCTTAGATCGACCGCCGTCGAGTGTGTGATAGCGACGTGGCTGCGGGCCTTGTGAGAACGAGCAAGAAAAAGCTTCCGCAATGCGAGCCAAACGTCTGGGTCAGAGCCGAGCATGTCTTCGCCGGTGCCTACGCGAATGATGGAACTGGTGACACGCGAACGCAATGTGGCGAGGTCATCGCCTGGATTGTGGTAGGCGGACAGGGCCTCTGCACCTAATATCGAGGTTATGCCGCCAATATCACCCTGCACGGATGACGTCGCAATCCAGGCAACGAGAGGCAGTGCATGAAGGAAGCGCAGGCGCGATCGCACCAAAACTTCATCATCGATAGCGCAAAGCTCTTCTAGATGATGGAGCGTCACCATAGGGATCGTGCCGGAATCCTCTAGCCACGACGAAAATTCCTCCGAATGGCGGCGTGCTACTGCATCGGTCGAAGACTTGTCACGCTGCCATTGCGTTAAATGTGACGTGTCGAGCGCCAAGTAGGTTGGCTTCAGTAGGATCACCCGGCATCCCTTCATTAGTCAAAAAATTACATCTGGTTGTCGTCCCAACGCTGCGCACAAAACGGTGAGGGCTTGGCTGACTGTTGTCGATCCAAAGTAAAGTCGTATTTCAGAAACGGCTTCAGGAGGTGGTAGCACACGAAACTGGTTCAAATCCTCCAGCATATTGAACAAAGTATCATTAGAGCGTTTCGGGGCCTAGTATGGGATACGATGGCACTACAGCTACCCAGAAGTACTTGGCGGTCGCCTCCAGTTTCACGGGCATACGCAGACATGGCGGTTGCCATCCCGCTGGCGGAGGCCAAGACCAACTGCTCCGTGTGGGAATGCGACGACCTTTCGTCTGAAGCTTCGCAGCATCCAGCGCGAATAAGCCAGCCCCACTGTGTACATCGCCATGAATCTTTTGCCTGGACGTTTCCACCATAGGTGACTTCGGCTAGAAGCGAATCATGACCCAAGCGCCCCGGAACGAAGACCCGTTGACCGATCTGAACCAGCCGAGCCTTTGGTCCGGCATCAATGCCTACCGTTCCGATCCGCTGATCGTTGACCTGACGGCCAATCTGCCGCGCAGCATTCGCGAAGACCTCGAGCAGATGGGGCGTTTCGTGACGTCGCATGAAGCGCAGGAATTGGCACGGATGGCAAACCAGGGCGTGCCGCAGCTGAAGACGCACGGGCCGCGCGGCGAACGGCTGGATATCGTCGAGTTCCATCCGGCCTGGCATGCGCTGATGCGCCGCTCGATGTCGGCGGGGCTTCATTCCTCGATCTGGGATCCGCAGGCGGATGTCGAGGCCAAGGACCAGGCGCACAAGGTACGAGCCGCGCGCTTCTACCTGACAGCGCAGCTCGAATGCGGCCATCTCTGCCCGCTGACGATGACCAGCGCCTCGGTGGCGGCGATGATGGCAGCCCCTGCGGTCCAGAAGGACTGGGCGCCAAAAATCCTGTCGCGGAAATATGATTCCACCAACAAGCCGGCCATGCAGAAATCCGCCGTCACCATCGGCATGGGTATGACGGAAAAGCAGGGCGGCACGGATGTGCGCGCCAATGTCACGTCGGCCGAGCGGGTGGGGGAGGGCATCTATCGGCTCTCCGGCCACAAATGGTTCCTGTCGGCGCCGATGAGCGATGCCTTCGTCATGCTCGCCCAGACGGGCGACGGGCTGGGCTGCTTCCTGGTGCCACGGCTGCTCGAGGACGGCTCGGCCAACGGGCTGCATTTCCAGCGCCTGAAGGACAAGATCGGCAACCGCTCGAATGCGTCCGCCGAAGTTGAATTCACCGATACGTTCGGCTTCCTGCTCGGCACTCCCGATGGCGGCGTCCGGACGATTCTCGACATGGTGACCCTGACGCGGCTCGATTGTGCGCTGGCGTCGTCGGGCATCATGCGCGCGTCGCTCGCCGAAGCGGTGCACCACGCGCGCGGTCGCAGCGTGTTCGGCAAGCCGCTGGTGAGCCAACCGATCATGACGCGCGTGCTCGCAGACATGGCGCTCGACGTCGCCGGTGCGACTGCCCTTTCGTTCCGTCTGGCCGAAGCCTTCGACAAGGCCCGCGACAGCGCTGACGACGCAGCCTACGCCCGGGTGATGACGCCGGTTGCCAAATACTGGTGCTGCAAGATCGCCCCGGCGCTGATCTACGAGGCGATGGAATGCATCGGCGGCAGCGGCTATATCGAGGAACGCCCCATTGCTCGCCACTACCGCGAGGCGCCGGTCAACGCCATCTGGGAAGGCTCCGGCAATGTCATGGCGCTCGATCTTCTGCGCGTTCTCAACCGTGGTCGAGACCTGTTTGAAACGGTATTCGCCGGACTTGCCCGCGATCTCGGTCCGGCCGGCAAGAAGACCATCGCCGTGCTGCGTGCCGCCATGGCGCTCTGCGAGCGCGACGAGGGCGCTGCCCGGCTGCTGATCGAGCAGCTCGCCTTGGCTGCCGCCGCCGCCGAACTCTACCGGCTCGGTGCCGGCAAAGTCGCCGATGCCTTCATCGAAACGCGTCTGGCCGGCGGCTGGCGCTCGACCTACGGCATGCTCGACAGCCGTTTCGACGCCAGCTACATCGTCGACCTGCTCTATCCACCCGCGACCTGACGGAGAGTTCGGCGCGCATCGAAACGCAAGGGGGGACATGTGGTAACGCTTCGCAGCTTTCGTCCCTCCGATATCGACAGCCTCTACGCCATCTCGCTCGCGACAGGCCATGCCGGCGGCGATGCCTGGCACCTCTACATCGATGGTCGGTTGATGGGGCATATCTACGTTGGCCCCTATGCGAAGTTCAGTCCGGAAACCGTGCTCGTAGCCGAGGACGAGGAGGGTGTCGGCGGCTATATCCTCGGCGTGTTCGACACGGCCGCCTTCGAGGACAGGCTTGAAGAGGACTGGTGGCCTGGTCTTCGCGCGATCTATCCGGAGCCGAGCGGCCCATCGTCGCAATGGAACGCCGACGAGCGCCGCTGCTTCATGATCCACCACCTCCGCCATACGCCCGAAAGCCTCATCGAACCTTATCCGGCGCATGTGCACATGAACCTTCTGCCGCGCCTGCAGCAACAGGGAATAGGCACAGCGCTCCTCGACCGCTGGATCACAATGGCCCGACAGGCCGGCGTCGGCGGCATCCACTTGGGAACCAATACTGCCAACCACGGCGCCTCGCGCTTCTGGCCGAAGCGCGGATTTGCGCAATTATCCCCACCCGTAGCGCCGCTCTCCGAAACCACGGTGTGGTTCGGGCGTAGGCTTTGATTACAATGAAAATCAGTGCGTCACGACTTTCAGGCCGAGATGGTCCCGCATGGGATCGAAATCGCGATCACGATGCAGAAGGCTATCCCGCAGACTACTGACAACCCTGAAGAAATGTGTTTGACGAGATCGATACCATACTCTCCCTCATACTCGCTCTTGTTGCCGGGCCAGCGACACGACGTCTGTCGGGTCAAACGACTCTTTCAGCTCACAGGGACTTGAGCTGACTGGATCCCCGCCACAAGGGCGAGGAGGAGGGAGGGCGAGGATGAGGGGAGTTTGGCAACCGGCTCAAATTCCCGAGTGACCTGCAGAGTTGTCGGATAATACCTTTGTCAGCAGTCTGAGGCTATGGCCCTCTTCTACGCAGGCCCTCTTCTACGCAGAACGTGCCATGATGAGATCGATTGACTTGCGGATAGTGATGCTCTTTTCGCGCAGCAGCCTTTAGTTCATCCAACGCTTTACTCTGGCGGTGTTACTTGGTGCAGCGCTATCCACAACCTTTGAAAAGCCCTGCGTTGTCGGCGAAATGACCGGCTGATAGTCACTGGCGATGACCACAGACAAAAACGATATGGCAGATTCGGTCCTTTTTCTGGAGAAGAACTCCGTTGCGCTTCTCTCCGAGCCGGTAAAGCCGCTGCGCAACCGACTTGCAACCGAACGCAATATCCTCGAATCCGCCAAGGCACTCCTGGCCGAACACGGCTTCCAGGCGTTCGGCATCAATGCCGTGGCCCGTCGCGCCGGCTGCGACAAGCAACTGATCTACCGCTATTATGGCGGGCTCGACGGTCTGGTCGAGGCTATCGGTGCTGATCTTGGCAGCTGGGTGAGGGATCGCATTCCCGACGACAGCGGTGGCATGTTCATGCTGACCTACGGCGACTTGATGGAGCGGCTGGCGCTGCTTTTCCTGGCTGCACTGCGCGCCGATCCGCTGATGCGTCGCATCGTCGCCTGGGAGGTGTCGGAGCAGACGGAACAAGTGCGAAAATTGTCCGAGGCGCGATCCAAGGCGCTGGCCGCCTGGATCGACCGGATGCGCGGATCGCTTGTGCCTCCCAAAGGTGTCGATGCGGTTGCCGTCAACGCCATCATTCTCGCGGCCATCCAGCATCTGGTGCTCTCGGCAGCCATCGGCGGCCAATGCGCGGGATTGTCGCTGAGGAGCGAGAAGGACTGGGACAAGGCAGCCACCGGCCTGAAGCGCATCGTCCGCGCCGTCTACGGCTGAGACAAGTTCTCCACAGGCCGTTAACCTTAACGAATGGTTTACGTTGCGGGAGGCCGGCTGACGGCACAAGGTGGCGCGGTCATCAATTGTTAACCAGTGTGGCCATGACAGCAAAACCGGCTAAAGCCGCTCTATTCCTGATTTCAATGATGTTTTTCGCCGTCCTGGCTCTCAATATTGCAGTGCCTGCGGTGATTCTGGGCTCATTGGCGCTGGTGAGCGGGCTGGTCCTTTGCAGCGGAGATGGCGTCGGATATCGGGGAGAGGCCGCATGAAGTGGTTTCTGCTGTTCTGGGGCGGGCCGATCTTCTTCCTCGGCAGCTGGTACTGGCTGTCCTACTACGACATCAGTTTCGGCATATTCATGTACACCCGCGAGGTTCACGACCTGACATTTCAGGTCTACGGTAAAGTCCTCGGACTACCCCCGGAATCGATCCCACCGCTGGTGCTGCGCGCTATTATCGTCGATAGTCTCGTGGTCTTCGCGCTGATCGGCTTTCGCAAGCGCAAGCTGATTGCAGCCTGGTGGCAGGCGCGTCAGGCCTCGAGATCCGGCGATCGATTGCGGGACAGCGAAGACAGCCTGTCGAGCGCGCCCTGAAGAATGAAGCTGGCCGCTGCCGAATCGATGCGCTCGGCACGTTTTGCCCTTGAAACATCCATGGCGATCAGCTGACGTTCTGCTGCGACCGTCGACAGGCGCTCGTCCCAGAAGACGAAGGGCAGGGCGGTCTTGTCCGACATGGCCCGCACGAAAGACCGGGTCGCCTGGACCCGCGGCCCCTGCGAGCCGTCCATGTTGACTGGCAGGCCGATGATGAACGCTGCTACTTTTTCCTTCTCCGCAAACGCCAGCAGTGCTGCAGCATCGGGCGTAAACTTCACCCGCCGCAGCACCGGACGTGGCGTCGCCAGTCTTCGCCCGATATCCGACATCGACAGCCCAATGGTCTTCGTACCGAGGTCGAGGCCTGCAATCGCCTGATTCGGCAGCAGGGTTTCCGCCAGTTCTTCGATGGTGAGGACTGTCATCGGGATATTGTCTCGTCAAAAGAAATTGAGCGGCGGATCACTGTCATTTTTTGCCTTTTGGGCTATGTCGCTAGTGTCCTTAGCATCAAGGTTCGAATTTGCATCCCTCAATTCACGGAGTTATCCCATGAAAGTCACCTGGCTCGGCCATGCCGCATTCCGCATCGAGACTTCCAAGGCAACGATCCTGATCGACCCGTTCCTGAGCTATAACCAGTCCTTCTCCGCAGCTGGCCTGACGGTTGCCGACGTGTCCAAGGGTGTCACCCATATCCTGTTGACACACGGCCACGCCGATCACGTGGGCGACACGGCAGCGATTGCCAAGGAGACCGGCGCGACCGTTCTCGCCAATGCCGATCTCGCAGCCTGGCTCAGCGGCAAAGGCGTCGAGAAGATCGAATCCGGCAACACCGGCGGCACGATCCACTTCGACGGCTTCACCGTGACCTTCACCAACGCCCTGCATTCGTCGGCCCAGCAAACGGAAGACGGCGTTTCGCACGCGCTCGGCAATCCGAACGGCCTCGTCCTGCATTTCGATGACGCGCCGACCCTCTACCACATGGGCGATACCGATATCTTCGGTGACATGGCGCTGATCAACGAATTGCACCAGCCTGAAATCGGTCTGGTGCCGATCGGCGACCGCTACACGATGGGCGGTGCCGTGGCTGCGCTTGCCTGCCAGCGATTCTTCAACTTCAAGTCGGTGATCCCCTGCCACTACGGCACCTTCCCGATCATCGATGCGACAGCCGAAAAGTTCGTCACCGCCATGGAAGGCGCATCCGCAAAGGTCGTCGTGCCGAAGGTCGGTGAGGAAATTACGTTCTGATTTACTTGCAGTTGTTAAACTGTATGCTCCGATAGGTTGAAAATAGTTCAGCCTATCGGAGACAGGTAATGGCAATAAAAGACAAGCACTCTATCCATTCCACATTGCGGGAGAACATTATTGAGCATCTCTTTGCGGGAGAGATTCTGAGGTCTCTTTGGCAAAAAGAGATAGTCGATGCCGAAATTCTTAAAAGTGAATTTGATGCCGGCGGCTACGACTTGGTCCTGACATGTAGACATGTAACTCGGCACATCCAGCTTAAGGTCAGCATCGAGAATGGTGCTCGTGCGGAGGTAGGAGTGAACCTTCGACTGGCCGAAAAGCCGAGTGGCTGTGTCATTTGGATCGTAGTAGACGACGCCTTAAACTTCAGGGAGTTTCGTTGGTTTGGCGATGTACCCGGCCAACCGCTGCCCGATGTAAGCGAAATGAATGTCGTCAAGCATACCAAAGGTAATGCGCAGGGAGTCAAGGCTGAGCGCTCTGGGCATAGATCAATTAAACGTAACAAATTTACGTCATTAAAAAATTTCGACAATTTACTTCATCATTTACTTGGTAATGAAATTTTCCAGCAGGAAAGCGTATAATATAGTCTGTCACTAGGGTAACATTAGCGCCCAAGACAAAGGGACTCTCTCTGTAGAAATAACCCTGTCGAAACATACTGCAGTTGCACCCGACGGACATGGCCTTTATAGCGTGGGAAACACATCCCAGCCGGAGAATTTCATGTCCGTCGATCTTGCCATCGTCAAGCGCGTTGCGCGCCTTGCCCGTATCGCCGTCACCGAGGATGAAGCCAACCGAATGGTCGGCGAGCTGAACGGCATCCTCGGCTTTGTCGAGCAACTCTCCGAGGTTGATGTGACGGGCATCGAGCCGATGACCTCGGTCACGCCGATGGCCATGAAGAAGCGCGAAGACGCCGTAACTGACGGCAGCAAGGCTGACGACGTCGTCGCCAATGCGCCGCTCACCGACCGCAATTTCTTCCTCGTTCCGAAGGTCGTCGAATAGGCCATCCGCGCCGTTCCGATCCATCCGACCGCAGCCTTTCCAGACCTGAAGTGAACCGATCATGAGCGAACTGACCAGCCTGACCATTGCCGAAGCCCGCGACAAGCTGCGTGGCAAGGAGATCACCGCGACCGAGCTTGCGACCGCCTACGTCGCGGCCATCGACGCGGCCAATGGCGCGCTGAATGCCTATGTCAAGGTGACGCCCGACAAGGCGCTCGACATGGCCAAGGCCTCCGACGCTCGCATCGCCGCCGGTTCGGCCGGTGCGCTGGAAGGCATTCCGCTCGGCATCAAGGATCTGTTCGGCACGGAAGGCGTCCACACCCAGGCGTGCAGCCACATCCTCGACGGCTTCGAGCCGCGTTACGAATCGACCGTTATCCAGAACCTCTGGAACGACGGCGCCGTCATGCTCGGCAAATTGAACATGGACGAATTCGCCATGGGCTCGTCGAACGAAAGCTCCTATTACGGCCCTGTCATCAACCCCTGGCGCGCTGCGGGCTCCAACCAGCAGCTCGTGCCCGGCGGCTCCTCCGGCGGGTCTGCTGCCGCGGTTGCGGCGCATCTCTGCGCCGGCGCCACTGCCACAGACACCGGCGGCTCGATCCGCCAGCCAGCCGCCTTCACCGGTACCGTTGGTATAAAGCCGACCTACGGCCGCTGCTCGCGCTGGGGTATCGTCGCCTTCGCCTCGTCGCTCGACCAGGCCGGCCCGATTGCCCGGGACGTGCGCGATGCCGCCATCCTCCTGAAGTCGATGGCATCTGTCGACGCCAAGGACACCACATCGGTTGATCTTCCCGTCCCAGACTATGAGGCAGCGCTCGGCCAGTCGCTGAAGGGCATGACGATCGGCATTCCGCGCGAATACCGCGTCGAGGGTATGCCCGGCGAAATCGAGACCCTTTGGCAGAAGGGCATTTCCTGGCTGAAGGATGCCGGCGCCGATATCGTCGATATCTCGCTGCCGCATACCAAATACGCGCTACCGGCCTACTACATCGTCGCTCCGGCCGAAGCCTCGTCGAACCTTGCCCGCTATGACGGCGTCCGCTACGGCTTGCGCGTCGACGGCAAGGACATCCTCGACATGTACGAGAAGACCCGCGCTGCGGGCTTCGGCACCGAGGTCAAGCGCCGCATCATGATCGGCACCTATGTGTTGTCGGCCGGCTATTACGATGCCTATTACCTGCAGGCGCAAAAAGTCCGCACGCTGATCAAGCGCGACTTCGAACTTGCCTTCCATGCCGGTGTCGATGCCATCCTGACGCCCGCCACGCCGTCCTCCGCCTTCGGCATTGCCGATGAGGAACTGGCCGCCGATCCTGTCAAGATGTACCTCAACGACATCTTCACGGTGACGGTCAATATGGCTGGCCTGCCAGGCATCGCCGTCCCCGCCGGTCTTGACGCGAAGGGCCTGCCGCTCGGCCTGCAGCTCATCGGCAAGCCGTTCGACGAGGAAACTCTGTTCAAGACCGCTCATGTCATCGAGCAGGCAGCCGGCAAGTTCACGCCTGCCAAGTGGTGGTAGGAGCCTGAATGCGGGTTCGCGGTCGGAGATCGCGGGCTCGATGTGACATTCGTCCGCAACAGATGAATTGAAACCCCGTCGGTATGGTGCGCTACGCACATGCCGGAGCTTACGGACGCCCTCGAGCATCCTGGCAAAGTGCCTTCATGTACACGCGCGCCATGACCTGTCTGACTTCCTCGGAGATCGGCATGGGCGTCGATCAATAGCCAGGAAATATTCAAGCCATGGATTGGGTCCCTATATTATTCATTACGTTCAAAGTTCTGGCGTTGGGAACGGGTATGTTCTTCGCCATAAAGTGGCATCACGACCAACGGACCTCGTCCAAGCCGACCGATATGATCAAAGTCGCGCTGGAGGTTGCATGCTATCTGCTGATGGTGGTGATCGTGTTCGCGCTGGTTTACGTCCTGTTGGGCTATCTCGATTTACTTCCTGCCGGTTTGGGTTCTGATTGAGCGGACGTAGAAGCCCGGAACCAAAGTCATCAATCCGGGCCTTGCCTCGTTGGCGGCACCAAAGGCTCTCCCGCTCAATAAGGTCTCGCTGACCAGCGGTTGTGTACAGCCACGGAAACCGTGACTGTCTCTTAGCCAGCTTCGCTGAGCATCTGGCAAAAGCTGTCATCAAATGTTTTACTGGGTCAGTAACGCGTGGGGTGCTCATGATTCACATTCGCAATGCCCATGAAGGCGAGACGGAGATCCTGACCAACATCGGGCTTCGCGCCTGGCAGAAGGCCATGGCGGCGATTGGGGACAGCGACGTCATGATGGACGGCGCGAGGGACTCCTTCTCGAATTTTACCCGCGACTCCTGGCTGACGATCACCGTTGTCGAAAATCACGGGGTTGCCTGCGGCTGGGCGGCGCGTGAAAAGCTGGACGAGAACATCACGGATTTCTGGATCGACCCTGACGAACTCAGGCAGGGACTGGGTTCGGCCCTGCTGGCGCAGATCGAGAGCGATATTGCCGCTCAGGGCTTCGACACCGCAGCGCTGCAGACCCACTCCGGCAATGCCGAGGCTATCGGCTTCTTCAAGACGCATGGTTATACCGTCCACTGGCTGTCTGTCGTCTATTCGCCCTCCCTCGACCGGGATCTGCCGACCGTCGGCCTGTCTAAATCGCTGCTTCCGCCGGACGGCGACCTTTACGGCACCAGCTTCTGAAAGGGGTCGAGGTCTCAGCTTCCTATGAGGGCCAGCGTCCGGTCGTCGGGGATCCCGTCGAAGAAGCGATCGAGTGCCCGCTGGAAAAGCGAATCGCGCCCGCTGACAGCTGCGAAGAGCGTCATGCTCGGTCGGAATTTCAGATCGTCGGGAGAACCGAGAATGGCGTGGCGGAGCGCCCGCCGTCGGACGTACCTCCGGCAGAGAGCATTGCCTGCACGCAGGCCGTCAACCGTTTCCCGAGCAGCGGGTGGGAGATATAAGCCGAGGCTTCCTCCTTGGAGCGGATCGCATATCGCTGCGCCATTGAAGATGCACCAAGCCCGGCTATCTGCGGAAAGACGAACCACCTCCAGTGCGAGCGCTTGGAACCGGCCAGGAGTTCCGCCAGCGCCTGTTCGTATATGCCAGCCTGCGCCTCGACAAACCTGTCGAGGTCATAGGGGTCGGTCGAAGCGGCCATCGTCATTCTCCCGCGTGCGCGTCACCTATATTTTGGGCGCTCCGGCGTTCCGGCAAGGCAATGGTCGGCCAAGGGGCGCTGGCGTCGATCAATTGCCGTCTGCAGCGCCCGAAAGCCTTGCACGCCAAAGCCATTTCCTTTACCTCACAGACAAGAAATCCAGCCTTTGAAGAGCATCCCATGACCCTTGTCGACGTCCGCACGCCTGATCCGAAACGCTTCATTCCCGGCGCCACAGGCGACTGGGAAGTGGTCATCGGCATGGAGGTGCATGCGCAGGTCCTCTCCAAGTCCAAGCTGTTCTCCGGCGCCTCCACCGAGTTCGGCAAACCGGCCAATTCCAACGTATCGCTGGTCGATGCCGCCATGCCCGGGATGCTCCCCGTGATCAACGAGGAATGCGTCAAGCAGGCGGTGCGCACCGGCCTCGGCCTGAAGGCGCAGATCAACAAGCGCTCGCTGTTCGACCGCAAGAACTATTTCTATCCCGACCTGCCGCAGGGCTACCAGATCTCGCAGTTCAAGGACCCGATCGTCGGCGAAGGCCAGATCGTCATCTCGCTCGGCCCCGATCGCCAGGGCCAGTTCGAGGATATCGAGATCGGAATCGAGCGCCTTCACCTCGAGCAGGACGCCGGCAAGTCGATGCACGACCAGCACGCCACCATGTCCTATGTCGACCTCAACCGCTCCGGCGTGGCGCTGATGGAGATCGTCTCCAAGCCCGACATGCGCTCGTCCGACGAAGCCAAGGCCTACATGACCAAGCTGCGCTCGATCGTACGCTATCTCGGTACCTGCGACGGCAACATGGACGAGGGCTCGATGCGCGCCGACGTGAACGTTTCCGTGCGCAAGCCCGGCGGCGATTTCGGCACGCGCTGCGAGATCAAGAACGTCAACTCCATCCGCTTCATCGGCCAGGCCATCGAATACGAAGCCCGCCGCCAGATCGCCATTCTGGAAGATGGCGGCTCCATCGACCAAGAAACCCGGCTGTTCGATCCCGCCAAGGGTGAGACCCGCTCGATGCGCTCCAAGGAAGACGCGCACGACTACCGCTATTTCCCCGATCCGGACCTTTTGCCGCTGGAATTCGACGATGCCTTCATCGCCGCACTCGCCAAGGATCTGCCGGAGTTGCCGGATGCCAAGAAGGAGCGCTTCGTGCGCGAACTCGGCCTCTCCGTCTATGACGCGTCTGTGCTGGTCTCCGAGAAGGCGATTGCCGATTATTACGAGGCACTGGCCGCCGGCCGCGATGGCAAGATGGCCGCAAACTGGGTCATCAACGACTTGTTAGGCGCCTTGAACAGAACCGGTAAAAGCATTGAAGAGACTCCGGTTTCCGCAATCCAGCTCGGCGGCATCCTCGACCTGATCAAGTCCGAGGCCATCTCCGGCAAGATTGCCAAGGATGTCTTCGAGATCATCCTCAACGAGGGTGGCGATCCGGCCGAGATCGTCGAAAGCCGCGGCATGCGCCAGGTGACGGATACCGGCGCCATCGAAAAGGCGGTCGATGAGATCATCGCTGCCAACCCGGATCAGGTCGCCAAAGTTCTGGCCAAGCCGACACTCGCCGGCTGGTTCGTCGGCCAGGTGATGAAGTCGACCGGCGGCAAGGCGAACCCGCAGGCCGTGCAGGCTTTGGTCAAGGCCAAGCTCGGCATCGTTGAGGAGTAGGCATGTACTTCGTGCGCACCGCCAGCGCCCGCGACCTCGACAAAGTCCGCGCGCTGCTGAACGAGACCTGGCACGCGACCTACGACAATCTCTACGGCGCAGCCAAGGTCGAGGAGATCCATGCGTCGTGGCATTCGGCTGCAGCGCTGAAAACGCGCCTGGAGAAGAAGGATTCCGAGTTTGTCGTCGCCGATGACGGCAAGGAGCTCGGCGGCATGGGTTACGCGGCCCTGTCCGAGGAGACGGCCAAGGTCGCCGTGCTGCACATGCTCTACGTCAGGCCTTCGGCGCAGCGGCAGGGTGTCGGTCGCGATCTCTTCGCAGAGCTCGAGACCTGTTTTCCCGATGCCGATCGGATGCGTGTCGAGGTAGAGCCGGAAAATGCACCGGCCATCGCCTTCTACCAGAGCCTCGGCTTCGATGAAGTTGGTCGGAACAAGAATGATGGCCCGAAGCAATCCGGCTTGCCGACACTGGTGTTAGAGCGCGCCTTGACGAACCACTGATCGACAGAATGTCTCTCCGCTTTCCATCGCGTTGCTGGCTGACTCGGCATCATTTCATCCGGCGCAAGCTCGCCCCCCTCTGTCACTTCGTGACATCTCCCCCACAAGGGGGGGAGATTGGCTGGAGATGCATCGCCTGTCCCAAAGGCAGTGACGTTTCTTTGCCCTTTGGTCAGGCGACCCGGCGGTTGCGGCTGATCTCCCCCTTGTGGGGGAGATGTCGGCGTAGCCGACAGAGGGGGTTACTCGCTGCAGTCTCGGCGAGATGAATACGATGCAGACGGTGCCATGAACCAGCCACCAGATGGCCAGCCACGAAGGTAGAACTCCATGACCAGCCTGACCATCCGCGAAGCCCGCGAGGCAGACCTGCCCGCCCTGATCGCGCTGTTTGCGGCCGACCCGCTCGGCGGCCATGGCGACACGCTGGATGCGGAAGCGTCCCCCGCTTATCTCGAAGCCTTCCGGACAATCGCAGCCTCGCCCGACCAGACCCTTTATGTCGCGGAGCGCAACGGCGAAGTCGTCGGCACCTTCCAGACCATGTTCACCACCTCGCTCACGGGCCGGGGCGGGTCGGCAATGATCATCGAGGCGGTGCAGACGCGCGACGACATGCGCGGGCAGGGGATCGGTGCTGCGATGATCCACCACTGTATCGCGGACGCAAAGCGTCGTGGCGCAAGGCTGGTGCAGCTGACATCCAACGCGACCCGCAAGGATGCCCATCGCTTCTACGAGCGGCTGGGCTTCAAGCCGAGCCATCTCGGCTTCAAGATGGCGCTTAAATGACAGCCTGATCGGCTGGAATCGCTGGACAATATTTTCTTCCGGCGGCATAAGCTTTGGATCGAATTCTGCTCCCGCCCGCGCCGGTTCGCCGGGCCTCGAGGAAAAGACAATGATGAAATTCCTGCTGCTGACCTTCACCTGGTGGAACGGTGCGACTGTCGGCACCCGGCTGGCGATCTGGCGCTTCGGCAAGCGCGTCGGCGAGGATGAAGCCGGCAACGTCTACTATGAAGGCGGCATGTCGTCCTACGGCCTGCGCAAGCGCTACGTCGTCTACAACGGCTATGCCGAGGCCTCGGCTATCCCGCCGGGCTGGCACGGCTGGATGCACCATCGCACAGACGTTCCGCCGTCGGAGGAGACCTACGTCCCCAAGGAATGGCAGAAGGCTCACAAGCAGAACCTGACGGGCACGCCGCAGGCCTATCGTCCGCCGGGCTCGCTTGCCGTTGCCGGCGAGCGCCCGCGCGTCACCGGCGACTACGACGCATGGACGCCCGGCAACTGATCGGATCGTTCAACCCGCGCTTTGGCCACATTTGGCGTTTACGCGCTGTAAACCGGCTGCTCGTCGCATGAGCTCTGCCGACCGATACCACGCTGGAGACTGGCGGATATGACGTTTTTCACGCGAGGCGCTTCTTTGCGTGCGGCGACCGCAGCGATGTTTGCCCTTGGCGCCATTGCAGTATCCGCCCCGGCCGAAGCCGCCCGTATCTCCAATCCTGTCGCAGTGTTTTCAGGCCTCGACAAGATCACCGGCCGTATCACCACATTTGACGTATACTTGAACGAAACCGTCCAATTCGGTGCCCTTCAGGTGACGCCAAAAGCCTGCTATTCGCGCGACGATGCCGAGCAGCAAAAGGTCGACGGATTCGTCGAGGTCGACGAAATCACGCTCGACCGCCGCATCCGCCGCATCTTCACCGGCTGGATGTTCGCAGACAGCCCCGGCCTCAACGCCGTCGAGCACCCGATCTACGACGTCTGGCT
This sequence comes from Rhizobium sp. rho-13.1, assembly GCF_007000305.1. Classification (NCBI taxonomy): domain Bacteria; kingdom Pseudomonadati; phylum Pseudomonadota; class Alphaproteobacteria; order Hyphomicrobiales; family Rhizobiaceae; genus Rhizobium; species Rhizobium sp. rho-13.1. Next base: position 67,875 of record NZ_SCFL01000016.1, read on the forward strand.
GAAAGAGTGTAAACAAAAGTCCGACGTCCCACCACCGGATGCGGCGAAGACGAATTAGGGTGGTGTTGATGGGTCAATGGATACGTCACCACTGGATCCAGTACCCAATGAGCAAGAACGCGGTTTACTCATCTTACTTGGTCGCCGCCCCGCCTCCCTCATTCCTGTGCTCGTCACAGGAATCCAGGCACGTCGCGTCTGCGACGTAGTATGACTTTCACAGATAGAAAAGATGTAGGACACGCCCAAGGACTTGGGCTTACTGGATCCCTGTGACGAGCACAGGGAAGAGGGAGGGTGGGATTGCGCTCTCCGGCCTTGCGATTGCCTTTGCCTTCCCGATTCTTCGCTAACTTGGGCAGCAAATTCTGCTCACGCCTCAGAATTCCAGATTGCGGCTTTCCATCGCCGCCTTCAACAGCACCGCATACTCGTCCTTCGGCACATCGATGGCGCCGAAGCTCTTGAGATGCTCGGTCGTGAACTGGGTGTCCAGCAGCGTAAACCCCTTGGCCCGCAGGCGCTCCACGAGATGCACCAGGCAGATCTTCGAGGCATCCGTTCTGCGCGAAAACATGCTTTCGCCAAAAAACGCTGAGCCGAGCGAGACGCCGTACAGGCCGCCGACGAGCTGGTTGCCGTCCCAGGCTTCGACCGAATGGGTGTGGCCGACGCGGTGGAGGGCGGAGTAGAGGTTGCGGATTGTGGAATTGATCCAGGTGGATGGCCGGCCGGTCGTGGCCTCGCCGCAGGCTGATATGACGGCGTCGAAATCGTAATCGAAGCGGATGTCGAAGGGGGATTTGCGGACGGTCTTGGCGAGACTTTTGGAGACGTGGAACCCGTCGAGCGGCAGGATACCACGCATCTCAGGCTCGACCCAGAAAATCTCCGGATCGTCTGCCGATTCGGCCATCGGAAAAAGGCCGATGGAATAGGCCCGCAGAAGGATCTCGGGGGTAAGCCCTTGCGATCTTCTGCGGGAGCCTGCCATTGCTTACTCTACCGGCTTTTCGAGGTAGTGCTCCAGCCAGTGGATATCGTAATCGCCATTGGCGATATCCTGGTTGGAGACCAGATCCTGGAACAGCGGCAGGGTGGTTTTGATGCCGTCGACGACGAATTCGTCGAGTGCACGACGAAGCCGCATCATGCATTCGACACGGGTGCGGCCGTGAACGATCAGCTTGCCGATCAGGCTGTCGTAGTAGGGCGGGATCTTGTAGCCCTGATACACCCCGGAATCGATGCGCACGCCAAGACCGCCGGGCGCATGGAAATGCGTGATCGTGCCGGGCGAGGGCACGAAGGTGCGCGCGTCCTCGGCGTTGATCCGGCATTCGATGGCGTGGCCCTGGAAATGTACCTCGTCCTGCGTCACCGAAAGACCGCCACCGGAGGCAACGCGGATCTGCTCGTGCACGAGATCGATGCCGGTGATGGCTTCCGTGACGGGATGCTCGACCTGCAGGCGGGTGTTCATTTCGATGAAATAGAACTCGCCGTTTTCATAGAGAAACTCGATGGTGCCGGCGCCGCGATATTTCAGCTTCTTCATGGCATCGGCGCAGATCTGGCCGATCTTCATCCGCTGCTCGACATTGAGCGCCGGCGAATTGGCTTCTTCCCAGACCTTCTGATGGCGCCGCTGCAGCGAGCAGTCGCGCTCACCGAGATGGATGGCGTTGCCTTCGCCGTCGCCGAACACCTGAACTTCGATATGGCGCGGCGTCGTCAGGTATTTTTCCATGTAGACGGCGTCGTTGCCAAAGGCAGCAAGCGATTCCGAGCGCGCCGTCGACCAGGCCTCGAGCACATCATCCGGCGAGTGTGCCAGCTTCATGCCGCGTCCGCCACCGCCGGCCGTTGCCTTGATCAGCACGGGGTAGCCGATTTCGGCAGCCGTCTTGATGGCGTCGGCTTCTGTCTTGACCTCGCCGTCGGAGCCGGGAACGACCGGAATGCCGAGTTCGACAGCCGTCAGCTTGGCGGTGATCTTGTCGCCCATCAGCCGGATATGTTCGGCCGTCGGCCCGATGAAGGTGATGCCGTGGGCCTCGAGTATATCGGCGAACTTGGCGTTCTCTGACAAGAAGCCGTAGCCGGGATGCACGGCATCTGCGCCGGTGATCTCGCAGGCAGCAACGATCTGGTGGATGTTGAGATAGCTATCGCGGGCCTGCGGGGGGCCGATGCAGACGCTCTCGTCGGCAAGCCGCACATGCATCGCATCGGCATCGGCCGTCGAGTGAACGGCAACGCACGGAATGCCGAGCTCCTTGCAGGCGCGCAGCACGCGAAGGGCGATCTCGCCGCGATTGGCTATGAGGATCTTGGAAATCATGGGCATGGGCCTACTACTCGATGATGACGAGAGCTTCGCCATATTCGACCGGCCGCCCGTCTTCGATGAGGATTTCTGTCACCTTGCCGGACTTCGGCGCAGGGATCTGGTTCATCGTCTTCATGGCTTCGATGATCAGCAGCGTCTGGCCTTCCTTGACCATGGCGCCGACTTCGATGAAGGCGCGGGCGCCGGGAGCGGACGCCATGTAGACCGTACCGACCATCGGCGCCAGAACGACGTTGTCGGGGTTGCGCGCAGGGGCTGCCGGAGCGGTGGCAACGGCTGCGGCAGGTGCTGCCATCTGCTGCTGCGGCGCTGTCATCATCGGTGCCTGGACATACTGCGTCGTGCCGGCGCGGGAAACGCGGATGCGCAGATCGTCCTGTTCGACCTCGATCTCGGTCAGATCGGTCTCGTTGAGGATGTTTGCGAGATTGCGGATCAGTGCCTCGTCGATACCCGGTTTGTTGTCAGCCATGGAATTTGCCCTGTGTCATTCTTGTTATTGCGTCAATTTGGTTTGGCGCGATGCGCCTCTGTCGTCTGCTAGGCGGGCCGCCGCCGCGCACCGCTTCCTTCGTGAGCCGCTTCCCGTAGCATCGGGATCCCGCTGTCGCCAGCGTCTGGCTCAGGCACGACTGACGCTGGGAGCGCCGGGCCGTTGAGGAGAAGAATGGTGTGCGTCATCATCGGTTCCGTCAAAGTCCAGGGCAACCTATAGACTCCCGCGCCTCCGGAGGAAAGCCCCCAAGGCACGGGACGCACGCGCTGCTGCGGCAGCCAGCCCTTGTCCACATCTAACAGGGGGCGATTGCGGCAATATGATGGGGGATGGGTACGTAGACCAGCCGATCAGCAGCTGGTCTTGCCGCAGGCCCGCACGCTGGCGACCTTTTCCTTCAGTGCATCGAGGCCGATGGCGCCGGAGACAGCCTCGTTGCCGATGACATAGGCCGGCGTACCGGTAACGCCGAGGTCCGTCGCCAGCTGGTATGTGGCCTTGACGCTGTCGGTGTTCGGGTTGGCGGCCATCTCCTTGCGCAGCGCATCTTCCTTGACGCCCAGCGTGCCGGCGACCTCGATGGCGCTGTCCTCGGTGGCGCGACCCTCGCTGGAGAGCAGCGTATGGCTGAATTCGGCATATTTTGCCGGTGCCAGACGGCGGAAAGCATCGGAAACGCGCGAGGCTGCCACCGAATCCGGCCCGAGAATCGGGAATTCCTTGAGGACATAGCGAATGTTCTTGTCGGCCTTTAGCAGCGCGTCGGTGTCGGCAAGCGCGTGGCGGCAGTAGCCGCAATTATAGTCGAAGAACTCGACGATGGTGACATCGCCCTTGTCATTGCCGATGTTGACATCGGACTTGCTGTTGAAGATTTCGTCCTTGTTATCGGAAATCGCCTTGTTCGACTGGCTGAGGCGCTGCTCTTCCTGCTTCTTTTCGAGCGCCGCCTGCACATCCAGCATGACTTCCGGATGGCTGACGAGGTATTCCTTGATGAAGTCGCCCATCTCCTTCTTCTGCGCCTCGTCCATCGCCAGCGCCGGCTGGGAGAAGGCAAGCGACGAGAACAGGGCAACCGCCGAAAGGCTCATCAGGGTTTTCGAAAGCAGGGCCATAAAATCCTCGTCATCTGGTAACTGGGCAGGGTGTTCGGGTTCAGCTATCACCGCGTGGTTAACATCTGCTGACACAAAGCGGCAAGGTAAGATGCTGCGGTAAAAGGTCAAACAGCTAATTTCATCAGTGCCGCACAATCGCGCCATTGTGAACACGCAAGCTTTGCGGCAATTGTCTGGCCACGCAAACAGTCGAGAAGGTGCCGAATTTGTTTTCCCTATCCAAGCGCAGCGACGTCGAGCCGTTTCACGCCATGGACGTCCTGGCCGAGGCGACGCGGCGTCGTCAGGCCGGCCATCCCGTCATTTCCATGGCCGTCGGCCAGCCATCGCACCCGACGCCGAAGGCAGCGCTGGAGGCCGCCCGCAGCGCGCTGGAGCACGGCCGCATCGGCTATACCGACGCGCTCGGCATGGCTGCCCTGAAGCAGGCGATATCCGGCCACTACAAGTCCCACCACGACCTTTCCATCGACCCCGCGCGCATCGCCATCACCACAGGTTCGTCGGCCGGCTTCAATCTGGCCTTCCTCGCTCTGTTCGATCCCGGCGATTACGTCGCCATCGCACGGCCCGGCTATCCCGCCTATCGCAACATCCTGTCTGCCCTCGGCCTTCAGGTCATCGAGGTACCGGTCAGCGCCGAGACAGCGTTTACGCTGACGCCCGAGAGCCTCAAGGCGGCACAGGTCGAAAGCGGCAAGCGGCTGAAGGGCGTGCTGCTTGCCAGCCCCGCCAACCCGACAGGAACCGTCACCAGCCGGGAAGGGCTGGAGGCGCTGGCCGCTTACTGTGCTGACAACGCCATCGCCTTCATTTCTGATGAGATCTACCACGGTCTGACATTCGTCGGAGAAGAGACCAGCGCACTCGAAATCACCAATGACGCCATCGTCATCAACTCGTTCTCGAAATATTACTGCATGACCGGCTGGCGGGTTGGCTGGATGGTGCTGCCGGAGCGCCTGGTGCGGCCGATCGAGCGTGTCGCCCAAAGCCTCTACATCTCGGCGCCGGAACTGTCGCAGATCGCAGCCACCGCAGCACTGGGTGCGGGCGCCGAACTAGACGTCTACAAGGCGAGCTACGCCCGAAACCGCGACCTGCTCGCCAGCCGCCTGCCAGAGATCGGCTTTTCCATAGCCTCGCCCATGGACGGCGCCTTCTACGCCTATGTTGACGTCAGCCGCTTCACCAACGACAGCATGGGCTTTGCGCGCAAGATGCTTGCCGAGATCAACGTCGCCGCCACCCCCGGCCTGGATTTCGATCCGCTGGAAGGTTTTCGGGCGCTGCGGTTTTCCTATGCGGGCTCGAACAGAGAGATCGAGGAAGCCGTCGAACGGCTCGCAGATTGGTTGAAATAGGATTATTTTTCAGAGGCTTGGCAGCATCCGCGGAATCTATCAGGCAAGCGGTTGATTCGAAGTATGAGGCAAGAACCATGTCAGCCCCGGCGTGATCTCCCCCTTGTGGGGGAGATGTCGGCTCGGCCGACAGAGGGGGCTGGATACCAACACCCCCAGATTTGTCGCGCCACCCCCCTCTGTCACCTCCGGTGACATCTCCCCCACAAGGGGGGAGATCAGACTGCAGCGCTAAAAATCGATACCGTGTCTTTGCCATCGGCGTTTGCTCGAGCGATGCAAGCCATCGTGACAAAGCAAAAACAAGCGACCGGGGTCGTCCAGGGCAACCCATGGGTCTAAGCTTCCGAATACTTATGTGGCAACTCGCGATGTAGCTTTCAAATTTCCTCGAGAAGTTTGTCGGGCGTGCGTTACTTGTGTGTGAGCAACTGTCAGCACGAACAGTCACGGTAAAGGAGTGAAAGTTGGAGGCTTTACATGGTGGGAGAGCCGGGAAGATCTGGCGGGAGGGAAAGACGGTCCGCCGGCCGGCTGGATCATGGACCCCGACTGTTCATAGGTTTTTGCGGCATCTGCAATCCAAAGGCTTCATGAGCGCACCAACGCCCTTAGCAATCGATGGGACGTATGAGGTGGTGAGTTACGTGGACGGGCGCGTATGTGAGCATCTTGGTGATCAGGATGTCGGTTCAGAGCAGATGTTGGCTTCGGCAGGGAAGCTTCTCCGGTACTTCCATCGCGCATCAGAGGGTTTCTTGAAACGGATCGCGCGGTGCAGACGTGGTTTCTGCAGGCGCAAGAGCCGGAGGAGATCGTGTGTCACGGTGACTTCGCGCCCTACAACGTGACTGCCATCGACGGAATTGCGACAGGAATCATAGATTTTGATACTGCACATCCGGGACCCGCTCTATGGGACTTGGCGTATGCAGTTTACCGATGGGCGCCACTGTCCGATCCATCCAATCACGGCGTGGTATTTGAACTCGAAGAACAGTTTCAGCGAGCGACAATTTTCTGCGATGCTTATGGTGCGACACATGAAGAGAGAGTTCAGCTTCCGGAAGTCATATGCAGACGCCTGACGGCGCTGGTAAACTTCATTCGCGCAAGCGCTGAGGCTGGCGACGAGATATTTGTGCAGAACGTTGAAGCTGGACATACAGATGTATATCTGCGGGATATTGTTCACATCCAGAGGCAGGCGGATCCATTGATCTCAGCCTTGACCCGTTAAGCGCGCTGGCCAGTTAGCAGAAGTAGAAATAGTCCGTCTGCCGCTACTTCGGTCCAAATCCCAACCAAACACACCATAAAAAAATCCGGCTGCATCGCTGCAGCCGGATTTTATTCATTGGCCTCCGAAAATCTTTCAGAAGAAGCCGCGGCGTTGCCACCAGCCGGCTTTTTTCGGCTTGCCGTCGCCGTCGGTTGCCTTGTCCGTGGCCTGGGTCGATTTGACCGCAGGCTCGGAGGAGGCGAGGTTGGACTGGCGGTTGGCGCGGGCCGGCTTCTCGGCTTCTGTCGCCGGGGATTCTGCAGGCTGGGCGCTGGAAGCTGTGGCAACCGGAGCCTCTGGCTCGATAGCCACGGGCTGAGACACCACAGGTTCGGCGGCAACTGCAGGCTCGGCAACGGCTTCAGTTGCAGGTGCCTCGGCAGCTTCGGCCTTCGGTTTGCGACGGCTGCGGCCCTTCGGCTTGACTTGTTCCTCTGTTGCAACTTCGGCCTCGATCGAGGCAGGCTGCTCGAGAGCAGGGGCTTCGGTCGGCGCGCTGGTTGCGGCGGTCTCGTCGCCTTCGTCGGCAGACGTTGCTTCTTCGCTGTCCGTGCCTTCGCCGTCGGCGATCAGGTTGCCGTTCTCGTCGCGATTGCGGCGACCGCCACGCTTGCCACGACGGCGACGCTTGCGCTTGCCCTGCTCGTCGCTCGACAGTGCCGAGACTTCGTCTTCACCCTCAACTGCGGCCTTGCCGTCGTCGCTGTCGTCCTCGTCGTCGCCATCTGCGTCGTCACTGTCGTCGCCAACAATGTCATTGCCGTCGGCATCCTGCATGACCTGGCCGTCGGCTCCGCCGTTCTTGCCCCGACGTCTGCGGCGACGCTTGCGCTTGCGGTTCGGGTCGCCCTCGGAGCGGGCCACGGCCTGTTCGACAGGAGCGGCCTTTTCCTCGATCTCTTCTTCTTCGTCCTCGTCGATCTCGACGGGAACGTCGTCGTCCTCATCTTCCTCGACGGCCGCGAAGTTGAACAGCGTTTCGATCTTTACCGGGTTCTCGACGGCTTCGCCGCGATCGATGGCAAAGTGCTGCGCACCGACGCTCGGGTCGCTGTCGATAATGATCGACACCCCGAACCGGTTTTCATAATCGATGATCGTCGCCCGCTTGTGGTTAAGCAGGTAAAGCGCCGTTTCCGGCGTGCAGCGCACGGTGATGTCGTGCGTCGTGTTCTTCAGCAGGTATTCCTCGATGCCTCGCAGCACATGCAGGGCAACCGACGACTGCGAGCGCACCAATCCGGTGCCGCCGCAATGCGAGCAGACCTGCGTGGTCGATTCCAGCACGGAAGCGCGAATACGCTGGCGCGACATTTCGAGAAGGCCGAAATGCGAGATGCGACCGACCTGGATGCGGGCGCGGTCGTCCTTCAGGCATTCCTTCAGCTTCTTCTCGACAGCGCGGTTGTTGCGCTTTTCTTCCATGTCGATGAAGTCGATGACGATCAGGCCGGCAAGGTCGCGCAGGCGCAACTGGCGGGCGACTTCCTCGGCCGCTTCCAGGTTTGTCTGCAGCGCAGTTTCTTCGATCGAGTGCTCGCGGGTAGAGCGGCCCGAGTTGACGTCGATCGCTACCAGCGCTTCGGTCTGGTTGAGGATCAGGTAGCCGCCGGACTTCAGCGTCACCTGCGGCTGCAACATGCGGTCAAGCTGCGCCTCGATTCCGGAGCGCGAGAAGATCGGGTGGATATCACGGTAAGGCTGAACCACCTTTGCGTGGCTCGGCATCAGCATCTTCATGAAGTCTTTGGCTTCACGATAGCCTTCTTCACCGGCGACGATGACTTCCGAAATGTCCTTGTTGTAGAGATCGCGGATCGAGCGCTTGATCAACGAGCCTTCTTCATAGACCAGCGTCGGCGCAGTGGAGGCGAGGGTGAGCGTCCGGACGTTCTCCCAAAGGCGCATCAGATATTCGAAGTCGCGCTTGACTTCGACCTTGGTACGGTTGGCACCAGCCGTGCGCAGGATGACGCCCATGCCCAAAGGCACTTCGAGCATCCGGGCGATTTCCTTCAGGCGCTTGCGATCCTGCGGGTTGGTGATCTTGCGCGAGATGCCGCCACCGCGTGCGGTGTTTGGCATGAGCACCGAGTAACGGCCGGCGAGCGACAGATAGGTGGTGAGTGCTGCACCCTTGTTGCCACGTTCTTCCTTGGCCACCTGCACCAGCAGGATCTGCCGGCGCTTGATGACTTCCTGGATGCGGTACTGCTTGCGCGGACGGCGCGCGGCGCGCTCGGGAACCTCTTCCATGGCATCTTCGGCGCCAACGGATTCGATGATCTCTTCTTCGTGGTCGTCATCATCGTCGTCGTCGTTGTTGCGACGGCTGGACGGACGAACGTCTTCCGAAACCTCGTCGGTTTCGACCATGGCAGCCATCGAGCCGGACGAACCTTCGTCGCTCTCGGAGGATGCGGCCTCGACGTCGGATGGCGTCGCATCTTCGGCGACGACCTTCTTGGCGCGGCTGCGGCGTGGCTTTGCCACCTTCTTCACAGGCGTTTCGGCTTCAGCTTCTGCAGCTGGCGCTTCAGCGCTTACAGGCTCGGCATCGGCAACCGGCTCGGCGGAAACCTCGACAGGTGCCGGCTCAGCAGCAGCGGCGCCGGCTTCTGCAGCGACGGGTTCCTGTGCAACCACGGCATCTTCGGCAACGGGAGCGACAGGCTCCGGCGCAGCGACGATGCCGACATCTGGCTGCTCCTGCTCGGCCAGATCGAAGGCGGTCTCGACGTGTTCGACGTCGTTGTCGCGGCGATGCTCTTCAGCCTCGGCGCGCAGCAGCGCTTGGCGGTCGGCAAGCGGGATCTGGTAGTAATCGGGGTGGATTTCGGCAAAGGCCAGGAAGCCGTGCCGGTTGCCGCCGTAATCGACGAATGCAGCCTGCAGGGACGGCTCGACGCGGGTGACTTTGGCCAGGTAGATGTTGCCGCGAATTTGCTTCTTGTGCTCTGACTCGAAGTCGAATTCTTCTATGCGGTTCCCTCGAACCACGACAACGCGCGTCTCTTCCTCGTGAGACGCGTCGATAAGCATTTTGTCTGCCATGAAAGCTGTGCTCCTCGGCGCAGCCCCTGGGGATATGACCGGACTGTCGTTAAGACAGGCTGGATGCACTCCGCCACTGCGGCGCCGGATAATGATAGTCGCGATGGGTCTCTGCGATTGCGCAACAGCCAGACAACAGCCGGGAGAACCCGGGGCCTGTACACTTTAGAAAAAAGCTGCTGCGACAACATCCGTAACCAAGCGAGATCGACAATGCCCTAGACCCAGTTGGGTCCGATGAATTTGCCCTTCTTGAAGGGCGTTTGGTGGCTTTTCCACCGATGAAATTCCTGCACGAAGCCGGAAATTCGGGATCCAGTATCAGGATGGAAGCACTCAGACGGCGGACGATGGCCGGTTGTGGCGCCATAGATTTGGGCGGCTGCCTTTGCGGCGACTCTATCCCGTCAACACTTCTACCCTATTGTTCGTTGTATGATCTAACCGTCACAATAGCAAGGACAAAGCCAAGTGTGCCATAATAATGATGGATTCCTCGGATGAACCCATAGCTGGCGATCATTGTACGATTCGGAGCCCGGTTTGACGCTGGACGAGGGCTGCAATCAGCTGTTTTCGGCGTCTTCTCCCGCGTGGTTCATAGTGCTGCCGGATGGGCGTGTCGATCGATTTAAGGAACTGAAGCATGGCGGGGTGTATCTGGTGAGCGCAAGGCAAGGCGGCAGAATTCTGGCGGCGCTCGGCGTCATGCTGCTTACAACGATCGCGACAGCTCGGGCCGCTCCGGCTACTGTGCCATCAGCCGCATCGCCGGTCACCGCTGCCTCCGCCGATCCCATCCTCGCCTATGGTGCCCGCATTGCTGGCGACGACGCCCGCACACGCGTGGTCATCGAACTCGACCGCGAGCCGTCCGTTGCCGTGCATTACCTTGCCGATCCGCCACGCGTCGTTGTCGACCTGCCTGCAACAGCCTTCGGTTTTCCGGCCAAGGATCTCGATGCCCGCGGGCTTTTTAAGGATATCCGATACGGGACGATGGACAAGGACAGTGCCCGCATCGTTCTGACTGCCATCAAACCGGTTAAACTGGTGGTCGCGCGGGTGCAGTCGAACGAAACCGGCAGGGGATACCGTCTGGTGCTCGACGCCGAGATGGTGCCGCCGGAACAGTACGCCGAACTCGTGCGCAAGCAGACATGGACCGACGAGGATACCGCCGCCGATGTCGGCCCGGTGGTCCCCGTCGAAAACGTCAAGCCGAACGATTTCCTGATTGCGGTGGATGCCGGCCACGGTGGCATCGATGCCGGTGCCATGGCGAGCGACGGCCTGACACCCGAAAAGCAGATTACGCTCGCCTTCGCCAAGGCGCTGACGGAAAAGTTGAACGCCCAACCCGGCATCAAGGCCTTCCTCACCCGGGACAGCGATTCCTACCTCTCGCTGTCGCAGCGCGTGACGATCGCCCGCCAGAACCACGCCGCCCTGTTCATATCGCTGCACGCCGACACGTTGAAGCAGAAGGATATTCGCGGTTCGACAGTCTACACCATATCCGACAAGGCGTCGGATCGGCTGGCCGCAGACGTCGCGGACCGTGAAAATTCTTCCGACAAGCTGGCTGGCAGCGAGGTCAAGGCGCCGCCGCCGGGCGTGGCCGACATCCTGACTGACCTTACCCGACGCGAGACGCAGGCCTTCTCCGTATCGCTCGCGCAGGATGTCCTGAATTCATTCAAGGGCCAGATCGCGATGATCAACAATCCCCACCGGTATGCCGGCTTCCAGGTGCTGACGGCGCCCGACGTGCCCTCCATCCTGGTCGAACTCGGCTTCCTGTCCAACAAGGAAGACGAAAAGCTGCTGCTCGACGAAGAGTGGAGGGGCAAGCTGGTGGACCGGCTGACCGAGGCAGTTCGGCAATACAGGGCAGTGACGGTCGCAAACGGCGGTTGACTGGGATATAGTGGCTTGTCTGCCACAGGCCGGCCAGAAGGTCCGCCGTCGACTGGAGAATGAGGCGACAGAGCCCTATTTCGCTCACATTGCCGCCGTCGAACGGAACTATGGTGGAGGAGGCGGAGCAAAGGGCTTTTGTCGCCTCTGATCTCTTGCTAATAGGCTTCGCGCGTGCAAGACGCCCGGGTATGCGGATATTTTGCCCGTGCGCCGAATTTTTCTACACACACTGGTAGCGACGATATGGTCAGACTTATTGGATATTTCTTTGGCTTGGCCTGCATCGTCTTCGTCGGCGCTGCTGCGGCTGCCGCCGTCTATCTGGGCGTCGTCTCCAAGGATCTGCCGAATTACGAAGTGCTGGCCAACTATGCGCCGCCGGTGACCACCCGCATCCATGCCGGCAACGGCGCGCTGATGGCCGAATATGCCCGCGAACGCCGGCTCTTCCTGCCTATTCAGGCTATTCCCGATCGCGTTAAAGCCGCCTTCCTCTCCGCGGAAGACAAGAATTTCTACAACCACGCTGGCGTCGACATCACCGGTCTTGGCCGCGCCGTACTCGTAAACCTGCAGAATTTCGGTTCCGGTCGTCGTCCGGTGGGCGCCTCGACGATTACCCAGCAGGTGGCCAAGAACTTCCTGCTGTCGGCCGACCAGACCTTCGACCGCAAGCTGAAGGAAGCGATCCTGTCCTTCCGCATCGAGCAGGCCTACAGCAAAGACAAGATCCTCGAACTCTATCTCAACGAGATCTACTTCGGCCTCAACGCCTATGGCATCGCCTCTGCGTCGCTGACCTATTTCGACAAGCCGGTAACGGACCTGACGATTGCCGAGACCGCTTATATGGCGTCGCTGCCGAAAGGTCCTGCCAACTACAATCCTTTCCGTCATGCCGACGCCGCCATCGCCCGCCGCAACTGGGTCATCGACCGCATGGTCGAGAATGGCTATGTCAGCCAGGCCGACGGCGAGGATGCGAAGAAGCAGCCGCTCGGCGTCGTAACCCGCAGATCCGGCGGCACGGTCGTCGCCGCCGACTTCTTCTCCGAAGAAGTACGCCGGCAGATCATCGATAAGTATGGCGACAAGCAGCTCTATGAAGGCGGTCTTTCAGTCCGCACCTCGCTCGATCCGCAGTTGCAGATCGAGGCACGCAAGGCGCTGCAGGACGGTCTGGTCGGTTATGACGAGCGTCGCGGTTATCACGGTCCGCTGAAGCAGATCTCGACAGCGACAGACTGGGGCATCGAGCTCTCAAAAATACCTGCCTTGTCGGATGTTCCCGAATGGAAGATTGCCGTCGTGTTGGCGGTCTCGAGCGATGGTGTCGATATCGGCCTGCAGCCGGATGTCGATCCATCCGGCAAGCTGTCGACAGAGCGCAAGCGCGCCTCGATTGCAGCCGCCGATATGCGCTGGGCGTATCGTTCCGCCGAAGCCAATGGCAAGACGGCGAAAACACCGGCCGGCGTCCTCTCGCCCGGCGACGTCATCTATGTCGAGAAACTGGCTGATTCCGCCGGCTACCGCCTTCGCCAGCCGCCGAAGGTACAGGGCGGCCTGGTGGCGATGGACCCGCATACCGGTCGCGTTCTCGCCATGGTCGGCGGCTTCTCCTACGGTCAGTCGCAGTTCAACCGCGCCACCCAGGCCATGCGCCAGCCCGGCTCGTCCTTCAAGCCGTTCGTCTACGCTGCTGCCATGGACAACGGCTATACGCCGGCCTCGGTCGCGCTCGACGATCCAATTGAAATCCAGCTGTCGAACGGTACGGTCTGGCGGCCGGAAAACTATGAAGGCGAGGGCGGCGGCGCCCACACGCTCCGCTTCGGCATCGAGCACTCGCGCAACCTGATGACAGTGCGACTGGCAAACGACATGGGCATGAACCTCGTTGCCGAATATGCCGAACGGTTCGGCATCTATGACAAGATGGCGCCTGTGCTTGCCATGTCGCTCGGCGCTGGCGAAACGACTGTGCTGCGCATGGTCTCGGCCTATTCGGTCATTGCCAACGGCGGCAAGCAGATCAAGCCGACGCTGATCGACCGCATCCAGGATCGTTACGGCAAGACCATCTTCAAGCATGAGGAGCGCGTCTGCGACGGCTGCAATGCCACGGACTGGCAGAACCAGCAGGAGCCGACGGTTGTCGATAACCGCGAACAGGTTCTCGACCCGATGACCGCCTATCAGGTGACGTCGATGCTGCAGGGCGTCATCATCCGCGGCACCGCTGCTGGCAAGATCAAGCTCAACACCGAAGTTGCCGGAAAGACTGGGACGACCAACGACCAGAAGGATGCTTGGTTCGTCGGCTACACCCCGAACCTCGTGGCTGGTCTGTATGTCGGCTACGACACGCCGACCGATCTCGGTCGCGGCGTGCAGGGCGCCTCTTTGGCGGCCCCGATCTTCAACGACTTCATGCAGGCTGCCACCAAGGGCGAGCCGCCTGAGAAATTCGTCGTGCCGACCGGAATGACCATGGCATCCGTCGATCGAAAGACCGGCATGGCCGCCCAGCCCGGCGATCCCGATTCGATCGTCGAGGCATTCAAGCCCGGCACCGGACCTGCGACCTCCTACACCGTCATCGGCGCCGGCAATGCCGGTGGCGAGGTGCAACTGGCGCCGGAAGAAATCCTGAAGACATCACCGCAGGCCAACCAGGCCGTGACATCAGGCAGCGGCGGACTTTATTAAGCGGAAATTGCTGGATTAAGCGGAAATGGCTGGCGAGGCCGGCTCCGATATATCGCCACTACGACTTGGCGGCTGCCGGCGTGTCGAACAGACCGGTCGGAAAACCGTCGAGACTGACCTGGTTCTTTTCACGCCAGTAGTCCTCGATCCCATCCACGCCCTTGGCTTTTGCCCAGGCGTCCATCTGGGTGCGCTCTTCCCGGTATTCAAACAGTGGAACGCCGTAGCCGCAGGATGTCTGAACGATATCGAAATCGAGCCACACCATCTGGCGAGCCCCAAGCGGCGCCGTGTTTTCGTATTTTTCCTGCAGAAGCTTGGCAAATTCGTCGCTATTGCGGTGAATGACGCGTCCCTTGCCGTAGAGCCTGAGGATGAGCGGCGGTCCCTCGACGGAGCAGAACATCATCGTCAGTCGGTCGTTTATTCTCAGATGGGCGGCAGTCTCGTTGCCGCTGCCGCTGCGATCGAGATACATCGCGGCATTGTTGCCGAGAATGCGGAACAGGTCTGTGCTGCGCGGCGACATGTTGACGTGGCCCGTTGGAGCGGCCGTCGCCGTGAAAAACATGTGCTGCGCTTCAATGAAGCGATGGTGATGGGGTTCTAGCGTTTCGAAAAATTTGGCCATGCCGAACTTTAGGGTTCTAATTCCAGCATGCCAAGACGATGTTTTGCGAAGAATTCATGACCATGGCCGGTTTCACGCCCGAGGTCTGGCTCAGTCTATGAAATCGCCTTGATCTCGAGTTCGCCATCTCCAATGACGACGACGTCGCCGACAGCCTTGCCGAGCAGAAGGCGCGCGACAGGAGAGACGAAGGATATCGACCCGGCCTTTGGGTCCGCCTCGTCCTCGCCAACGATTCGGTATGTCTGCACCCGGCCATCGTCGCGGCTGAAAGTGACGGTATTGCCAAAACCGACGGTATCGGCGTTTTCCGGGGCAGGGATCACCTGTGCCGTCCGAAGCCTGGCCGCAAGATAGCGCGTATCGCGCAGCGGGATGGCTGTCTGCCGACGCCGCTCGTTGACCTCGTCGATCTTGCTTGCCACCTCATAGGCGGCGCGCGCCTGCTGCATCTGCAGTTCGAGCGCCTTGAGGCCAGCTTCAGTCACAAGGTTCGGGTGCGTGGAAATCGGACGATCCGGCAACAGGGTCTCGGATGCCGTCTCGAAACTCTCTTCCTTGGTGAAGGCAACGGCCAATCTCGAACTCCATTTCAGACTTTGCGCGGACAAGGTTGTGCGCGGAAGACAACGACCTCCACGATACGCTGTTCCACGCAAAGGCGCCAATCTTCGTGTATTGCGGCGTTAGGCGGTGGCGGTTTCCGTGTCGATTGCCGGTTTCAGGCCGATGGCGACGGCCTCATCGACGGCGAGTGCCGCCATGGCAAGGGCAGCCTCCCGCGTCCTCGCTGCAGCGATAAAGCGGCCATTGTGGCAGAAGCTGGCGCCTTCGACACCGGACGCCGCCTCCAGTTCGCCATTGGTGAGCCCCGCCCATGCAGCGGGCAGGTCGGCTCTCAGTTCGAAGCCTTCTGCAGCGCGGCGAATGCCGGTCACGCACCAGTCCTTGTCGCGCGGGTGAACCACGAACAGCAGCTGATCGGCCCCGGCCTTGACGATAGCCGGGCGGAACGGCATGCCCATCGGCAGTTCGAGAATACGTCCATCCCCGGCATCGACGATAGCCTTGTGGACCAATGCCTCCGCACGCAATTTTGCGGCGCTGCGGGCAATCCGTGCCTCGACGAAGCTGCGGGCGATTGCTAGAGCGGCGTGAAAACAACGATCGTCGGCTTCAGGGTCTGTCTCGTCGAACACCGGTTTCAACGTTTCCAGCAGCGCCGGCAGAGTCAGCCCGGCCAGCGGCCCCGTTGGACTAAGAGCGCCATTGTCCATGAGGTCGATCGGCAGGACGAAGCTGCTGTCGAAGGAAGCATGGATAGGGTCGATGTCCGCGTCTGCAATAGCCGACGCGGCGAGGTAGTCGCGACCGTAATGCTTCCAGACCAGCCCGAACGAGCTATACGGCTGCCCATCGTCGCGCAGGGGCGCGCCGCGCTGGTGGTGATCGAAGATCTGCTGGTCCGCGTCATAGCTGCCGCCGACATCGTAAATGATCCGATCCGGATTCGGCTTGATCCACTCTGGTGACCGGCTGCGGACGATTCGCGCGGCGGGGTACAATTTGGTGAGGATGACGCTCGACAGAAGCTCGTCGGCATGAAAGCCACCGGAATGGGTGACGAGAAAATCTGGATTCATGCCGTATGTGCCCCGTGCCTGGCGGAATGCCAGCCTGTTGAACGCACCAGATAACCAATGCCGCCGGCGATCTCAACCCCGTGAAATTGCGAATAGGGCGCGATCGGTTGCGAGGAACGGCATCGCCTCCGATCCCGGGGAGCGGCTTCGACTTGACGACATCGACATATCCGTTATTCTGGATATATGGAAAATGACAATGCGATTCTGGCTTTTGCAGCCTTGGCCCAGTCGACGCGGCTCGCGACATTCCGCCTGCTCGTAAGCCACGAGCCGCACGGAGTGCCTGCTGGCGAACTGGCGCGGATGCTGGACATCCCGCAGAACACCATGTCGGCGCATTTGGCGACGCTGTCTCGCGCAGGCCTGGTGAGGAGCGAGCGCCGCAGCCGATCGATCATTTACCGCGCGGATCTGGAAGGCTTCGAGCGCCTGACCCTTTTCATGATCAAGGACTGCTGCGGCGGAGATCCCGCCCTTTGCGCGCCCCTGGTGTCCAGACTGATTCCGCGCTGTGGACAGGAAAACCCGACATGAGCGACGTTATAGTGAAGCTGCTCGATGCAATAGAGTTTTCGCTGCCGGCTGCAAAACGATCCATTCCTTCCCGTGAAATCGCCCGATGATGTCAAATTTCGAGCGCTACCTCACTGTTTGGGTTTTCCTATGCATCATCGTTGGCATCGCCCTCGGCCATCTGATGCCCGGCATCTTCCATGCCGTCGGCGCGGCTGAGATTGCAAAGGTTAATATCCCCGTCGCCATCCTCATCTGGCTGATGATTATTCCCATGCTTCTCAAGATCGACTTCGGCTCGCTGTCCAAGGTCGGCAGGTACTGGCGTGGGATCGGGGTCACCCTGTTCATCAACTGGGCTGTGAAGCCGTTTTCGATGGCGCTGCTGGGATGGCTTTTCATCGGCTGGCTTTTCCGCCCGTTTTTGCCTGCAACCCAGATCGATTCCTACATCGCAGGCCTCATCATACTGGCGGCTGCCCCATGCACTGCAATGGTCTTCGTCTGGTCCAATCTGACCAAGGGCGAACCTCACTTCACGCTGTCTCAGGTCGCTCTCAACGATGCCATCATGATCGTCGCCTTCGCGCCTATCGTCGGACTGCTCCTCGGATTATCGGCGATTACGGTACCGTGGGACACGCTGATGATATCGGTGGCGCTCTATATCCTCATCCCTGTTGCAATCGCCCAGATACTGCGCCGCAGTTTCCTTTCCAGCGGCCGGACGGCTGTCTTTGAAACCTTGATGGCGAAGCTCCAGCCGCTGTCGCTGGTCGCTCTTCTGGCGACGCTCGTGTTGCTCTTCGGCTTTCAGGGCGAGCAGATCATCGCCCAGCCTACGATCATAGCCCTGCTGGCGGTGCCGATCCTGATCCAGGTCTATTTCAATTCCGGCCTGGCTTATATCCTGAACCGCATCTCGGGAGAGCAGCATTGCGTGGCCGGCCCGTCGGCGCTGATCGGCGCCAGCAATTTCTTCGAACTTGCGGTGGCCGCTGCGATCAGCCTGTTCGGGTTCCAGTCGGGCGCGG
>NZ_SCFL01000017.1:0-80121 GCF_007000305.1 Rhizobium sp. rho-13.1
GAGGATCCGGAGTTGCGGATAAAAACTGTCGAACGGGGCACATCTGGTGTCACTTCACTAAAAAATCATCAGGCACACGGTGTGCCCCGGCCATCAGATTTGAAAACACGGGTCGAACAGATCGCGTGAACGGGATGGTGTGTGCGCGATAGACGCCGGATGGGAATACGGGAACACCAAAACATGGAGATCTGCATGTCGACGCCCACCATAGACCACCGTGCCGTCTTTCTTCAGCAACGCGCCGTCAGGCACGAGTTGCTCAGCCGCAGTGCTGCATCCTATTTCTGCAATCGGGCCTCGCCCTGCGTCGTCCACCTTTGCCGCCTCAGGAAATGCCACCGGGACCGCGTTTGCAGCGGGCCGATGCGAACGTCAGCCGTCCTCCTCGACGACTGAACGAACTCCACAGGCTTGGCCTGCCCAGCAGCGCCTGCACCGTTCTCCCCGCCTGCCTTTCAGCTGCCGACAAGGACCTGCTGCACATATTCGAAGAGTGGCGCGACTGGTGGACGCCAAGGCTCAAGAACTTGCCCGAGATGACCTGGCCGCAACTCTCAAAAGTCCTGCGCTACTCCATGAGGCGCGATTGCGACGAGGGCGATCTGTCCAAAGATGGCGACAACGATCTGTAACATCGGCGACACAGGCGGCAACGGCAGGCTGCAATGGCGTGTTTCACTACGGAGTTTTTTCTGGCACACTCTAAAGATGCGCGTCGTGTTGGAGGACGTCCCGGGATCCGGGAGGCGCGCATGACACTCAGCATTCCGTGGGAGGAAAGAATTTATGGCTAACGTCGCAATGACCGGTCGGCCGAAGGCGGCCGCCATGACTGCCGAGGAACGGAAGGTAATCTTCGCCTCGTCGCTTGGCACCGTGTTCGAATGGTACGACTTCTACCTCTACGGCTCTCTTGTCGTCTATATCGGCGCGAGCTTCTTCGGCCAGTATCCGGAAACAACCCGCAACATCTTCGCACTGCTGGCCTTTGCCGCCGGCTTCCTGGTGCGCCCCTTCGGCGCGCTGGTGTTCGGCCGGCTCGGCGATCTCGTCGGCCGCAAATATACCTTCCTCATCACCATCCTGATCATGGGCCTGTCGACCTTCCTGGTCGGCCTCTTGCCCGGGGCGGCCTCGATCGGAATTCTGGCACCGATCATCCTGATTGCGCTCCGCCTGCTGCAGGGCCTGGCGCTCGGCGGCGAATATGGCGGCGCTGCTACCTATGTTGCCGAACATGCTCCGCCCGGACGTCGCGGCTTCTACACCGCCTGGATCCAGACGACCGCAACGCTCGGCCTGTTCCTGTCGCTGATCGTAATCCTGTCCGTCCAGGCCTTCCTCGGCAAGGAAGCCTTTGCCGCCTGGGGATGGCGCGTGCCGTTCCTGGTCTCCTTCGTGCTGCTCGGCGTATCCGTCTGGATCCGCCTCAAAATGAACGAATCGCCGGCCTTCCAGAAGATGAAGGCCGAAGGGAAGGGCTCCAAGGCGCCGTTGACGGAGGCTTTCGGCACCTGGAAAAACGCCAGGATTGCCTTGATCGCGCTGTTCGGCGCCACCATGGGACAGGCAGTCGTCTGGTATTGCGGCCAGTTCTACGCGCTGTTCTTCCTGCAGAACGTGCTCAAGGTCGAGTTCCAGGCTGCCAATATCATGGTCGCTGTCGCCCTGTTCATCGGCACGGGCTTCTTCCTGCTGTTCGGTTGGCTTTCCGATCGCATCGGCCGCAAGCCGATCATCATGGCCGGGCTGCTGCTGGCAATGCTGACCTATTTCCCGCTGTTCAAGGCGATGACCTGGACGGCAAACCCGGCGCTGGCACAAGCCCAGTCGACCGTACGGGCAACAGTAACCGCCGACCCGGCCGATTGCCGCTTCCAGTTCAATCCGACCGGCGTGGCGAAGTTCACCAGTTCCTGCGACGTGGCAACGGCGTTCCTCACCAAGAACTCGGTGCCCTATGATGTCGTCGCAGCTCCTCCGGGCACACCGGCGACCGTGACGATCGGCGGCCAGACGGTGCCGAGCTATGACGTCGTCACCGCCGGCGACAAGGCCAAGGGCCTGAATGCGGCGTTCGAGAAGGGCATCAACACCGCCCTGCACAATGGCGGCTATCCGCTGGTGCGAGGACCCGCCAAGGTGCCGGACAGCAAGCTCGACGCTTTCGTCGTCGCCAACCCGGAAGTCGGTATCGATGCTGCAGCAGTACGTGCGGGCGACAAGACGGTCGTGCCGGCGGACAAGCTGGTGGCTGACAAGATGCTCACCAAGGAGGAGGCCGCCGGCGTGACCGAGATGCCGGTCTACACCATCGCCAAGGCAGGCGCCTTCGCCATGGTCGCCGACCCCGCAGCGGTTAACTGGCTCGGAACTATCCTCGTCCTGACGGTGCTGGTGATCTATGTCACCATGGTCTACGGCCCGATCGCAGCCCTGCTGGTCGAGCTTTTCCCGACCCGCATCCGCTACACCGGTATGTCGCTGCCCTATCACATCGGCAACGGCTGGTTCGGCGGCCTGCTGCCGGCCATGGCCTTCGCAATGAGTGCTGCCAAGGGCGATATCTATTATGGCCTATGGTACCCGATCGTCTTTGCCGGGATCACGCTGGTGATCGGCATGATCTTCCTGCCGGAAACCAAGGACCGCGATATCAACACGATGGATTGAACCGGATCGCAATCCGGCCGGCGCCGGTGGCGTCGGTCGCTATCCGTCGGCAAGCGGCCGACGCCGCATCAAGCGCCGCACACGCGGCACCGGAAAGCCGTTCGGCGAAAGCGCGAACAGCAGGCCGAAGCGAGAAAACATCACCGCCGTCGCAAAGGCGAACCAGGCGCCAAGGGCCAGCCCCGCCGCCACGTCGCTCGGATAGTGCACGCCGAGAATGACCCGCGTCGCCCCGATCCACAGCGCAACCCCGACGAAGACCAGCCTGAACCTTGGAAACAGAAGGGCCAGGGCGACGCAGAACGCACCGATCTGGGTGGAGTGGGCGGAAGGGAAGCTTTGGAACAGGAAGTGACCGTCGAAAGGCTTGAAGCCGAGAATGCCATACTGGTCGTAGATCAGCGGCCGGGCCCGGCCGATCGCGGTCTTCAGCACGTGCACGACCGCGCTTGCCGACAGCACCGAGATCAGCAGATAGGCTGCCATCCGCGCGAAATAGGCGACGCGATAGCGGCGGCGGAGGTCCGCCAGCCGACGCGCCAGAAGCACGCCGACAACGAAAATGACGACGATGGCGCCGAGCATCCGCAACATCTGTCCGACATTGGTGATGTCGCCGGCAAAGGCCACCAGTGCCGCCGGCAGGTCCCGCGCCGTCTTGCCGAGCGGCGCGTCGAGCACGAAGAAGGCAAGGGCGACGATATTGACGATGCTCAGCGTGTAGCCGAGCCAGGGGATGGAACGGTGCTGCGCGCGACGAGCGGCATAGCGGGTCGCCAACAGACGCCACATTCCGCGACGGGTTTTGTCAGGCAGGGAAGGGGCATTCTCGGTGTCGTGTTGCATCGACCAGACATAGGCATGCCGGAGGGCAGATCAAGACGATCGCCGCGCCCGGAATTAGCGGACGCGGCAAAAATGTTTCACGTGAAATCAGGCACTCAGCGTCTTGAACTCGGCAAGGATCGCATCGCCCATCTCGACAGTGCCGACCGGGGTCATGCCGTCCGAGACGATGTCGCCGGTACGGATGCCGCGATCGAGCACGTTAGCGATCGATTTCTCAAGCGCATCGGCCTCGGAAATCATCGCAAACGAGTAGCGCATGCACATGGCGAAGGAAGCGATCATGGCGATCGGGTTGGCAACGCCCTTGCCGGCGATATCGGGCGCCGAACCGTGGACCGGCTCGTAGAGTGCCTTGCGCTTGCCGGTCTTGCCATCGGGCGCACCGAGCGACGCGGACGGCAGCATGCCGAGCGAGCCGGTCAGCATGGCGGCCACGTCGGACAGCATGTCACCGAACAGGTTGTCGGTGACGATGACATCGAACTGTTTCGGCGCCCGGACCAGCTGCATGCCGCCGGCATCGGCAAGCATGTGCTCGAGCTTGACGTCGGAATATTTTTCCTTGTGGGTCGCCGTCACCACTTGGTTCCACAGCACGCCGGACTTCATGACGTTACGCTTTTCCATCGAGCAGACGCGATTGTTGCGGGTACGGGCCATCTCGAAGGCAACGCCGGCAATACGCTCGATCTCGTAGGTATCGTAGATCTGCGTATCGATGCCGCGCTTCTGGCCGTTGCCGAGATCGATGATCTCCTTGGGCTCGCCGAAATAGACGCCACCGGTCAGTTCACGGATGATCAGGATGTCGAGGCCTTCGACCAGCTCCGGCTTCAGCGACGAGGCGGAGGAGAGTGCCGGATAGCAGATCGCCGGGCGCAGATTGGCGAACAGTTGCAGGTCCTTGCGCAGCCGCAGCAGGCCGGCTTCGGGACGGGCTTCATAGGGAACGTCGTCCCACTTCGGACCGCCGACCGCGCCGAACAGCACGGCATCGGCCGCCATCGCCTTGGCCATGTCGCCTTCGGAGATCGCCACGCCATGCGCATCGTAGGCACAGCCGCCGACGAGGCCTTCCTCGGTGACGAAACCGGCCTGGTGGGCCTCGTTGAGATAGGCAATGATCTTGCGGACCTCGGCCATGGCTTCCGGTCCGATGCCGTCACCCGGCAGCAGGAAGAGATTGCGCACTGTCATGAAAAGCCCTCTGCTTTGACAATCGGTTGCGGGTTCTTAGACCCGCAGACCCCGCTTTTCAAGCGAGGTAGGGGCCGAAACGGTACGCTTCATGCCACCGTTTCGGCATCTCGTCATGTTTCGCAACAACGCTGCGACCGGCGGCCTTTCCGCCTGGGTCGCAGCGGCAGAGCCTTATTACTGGGCGAGACCGAGTTGCTCGAGATGCGTCGCAGAAGCGCGGATATTCGTCTTATCGCGCAACTCGATGATCAGGCGCGGGTTGCTGGTCAGCTTGGCGAGCGCCGCAAACACCGAATGCCAGCGGATGATGCCCTCACCGAGACCCCAATGGCGGTCAGCATACCCATCGACGTCCTGCAGATGCACATGCTTCAGCTGGTTGCCGGCCGCGTGGATGAAATAGTCGACCGGCGGTGCACCGTAGCTGCCATGCGCACACTCGGCATGGCCGGTGTCGATGGACACGGCGACGGCTGGCGAATTGAAGCTTTCGGCAAGGGCGACGCGGGTCTGCGGATCGATGTCGTCGCAATTCTCGATGACGAATGTCAGTCCGATGTCTTCGGCCCGCCTGACGGCCTCGGCTATCGTCAGATGTGTATATTCGGTCATCCGCTCCCGCTCGCCGGGAAAGTGGGGGAAATTGTTATGGTGCCAGGCGGTGTAGGGGCTGTGGATGACCATATGGGTCGCACTGAGTGCAGTCGCCACATCCAGCGCCTGGCTCAGCCGTTTGGCGACGACAGCACGGATCTCCTCGTCTTGTGACGAGATGGTGAAGCCGAAGAACGGCCCGTGGATGCCGACCCGGCCGGTGTGGCCGTCGAGCAGCCGCTTGGCGCGCTCGACCAGCGGCATCCAGTCGCCGCCGAGCACCCTCGCGTCGACGAAATTTTGCAGTTCGAGGTCGCGCTGTTTGTCGAGCATCCAGTCGCGGTGGATTTCGAGGTCGTCCAACGAGAGGGCGGCGCCGAGAACGGGAAGGGTCATGGAAGTCTCCTTTTGGGATCAGTGGCGCGAACGATCAGATTGCGGATGGTCACCATGGACCACGCTGTCGTCGGCTGTATTGACAATGCGGGCAATCGGCCGCCCCGCTTTCGGGGCGGGTCGGCTTTTTCAAGGCAACGGGGCAGGCCGGATTTACTGGGCCAGACCGAGCGATTCGAGATAGGCGGCCGAGGCCGGGATCTTCGACTTGTCCTTGATCTCGATGATCAGACGCGGGTTGCTGATAAGCTTGGCAAGGGCGGCAAAGACGGAATGCCAGCGGATCGTGCCTTCGCCGAGCGACCAGTGGCGGTCGGCATAACCATCGGCATCCTGAAGATGGACATGCTGCAGGCGGTTGCCGGCGGCATGAACGTAATAATCGACCGGGGGACCGCCCGTCGAGCCGTGGGCGTAATGGGCATGGCCGGTATCGATCGACACGGCGACCGCCGGCGAGGCAAAGCTGTCGACCAGCACATTGCGGATTTCAGGATCGATATCCTCGATGTTCTCCATCACCATGGTGAGGCCGATATCCTCAGCCCGCTTGACGGCATCGCCCATGGTCTTCTGCGTGTACTCAATAATGCTTTCGCGCGCCCCCGGATTATTGTCGAGATTGTTGTAATTCCAGGTCGTGTACGGGCTGTGGACGACCATGTGGGTTGCGCCGATCGCCGCCGACACATCGAGCGCCTGTCGCATGCGCTCTGCAACGACGGCACGTACGCCAGGGTCTTTGGAGGCAATCGTAAAGCCCCAGAACGGCCCGTGGATGCCGACGCGGCCGGTGTGGCCATCCAGCAGCGTCTTGGTGCGATCGACGAGCGGCTTCCAGTCACCGCCGAGCACTTCAGCGTCGACAAAGCTCTGCAATTCGAGGTCACGCTGCTTTTCAAGGAGCCAGTGTCGGTGGATTTCGAGTTCTTCCAGCGTCATGGCGGCGCCGAGGATGGGAAGGGTCATGGAGGTCTCCGGTTCCAGTCATGTGCGCTGCAGCATGATTGGCAACGCGGCCCCTCTCATGATCCTCATTCTTGTCAGCCATATTACAATTTGCGGGCAGGCTGCGATACGCTATCCGCGGCCAAGGCTGCAAACCGCTGTTCATCAACGCCTGCAGAAAAATTTGACGCGGACCTAACGGGCCCCGAAAATTGCCGAACCGACCCGCACACTGGTGGCACCGAAGGCGACGGCGACCTCGTAATCGCCGGACATGCCCATAGAAAGCTTCTCGACCCCGCAGGCTGCGGCGAGCTTTGCCAGGAGGGCGAAGTGCGGACCGGGATTTTCATCCGCCGGCGGAATGCACATCAGCCCCTCGACCGTAAGCCCCAGTTCGTCGCGGCAGAGGGACACGAAGGCGCCGGTGTCGTCAGGACTGATCCCCGCCTTTTGCGGCTCAAGCCCGGTGTTGACCTGCACGTAGAAACGCGTCGACTTGCCCTGCTGCTTCATTTCGGCGGCCAGCGCACGGGCAATCTTCTCGCGGTCGACGGTCTCGATAACGTCGAACAGCGCCACGGCATCGGCCGCCTTGTTCGATTGCAGCGGGCCGATCAGATGCAGTTCGATGTCGGGTGTCTCTGCCTTCATCGCCGGCCACTTGCCCTGGCTTTCCTGCACCCGGTTTTCGCCGAACAGCCGCTGACCGGCGGCGATAACAGGACGGATGACATCGGCATCGAAGGTCTTGGAGACCACAACCAGCTGCGCCGAACCCTCAGGCCTGCCGGCCTTTTGTTCGGCCTTTGCGATCCTGTTGCGCACATCGTCCAATCGCTCTTGAAGTTCCATCGCTCGACCTCGACATAGGAGTAGAATTGCCCGTCCTGAGTAGACAGCCCGCCCGCCCTTGCCAAGAGCAACCCCTTGAAATTCGGCCATCTCGAACGCCGGATGACGATGCTGTTGGCCACCAAACTTGACGCTTGGTTGGTTTCATGATGAAGGTCACGCCAACTCCCCATTACATCCGGAAATACAGGTCACATGGCTACCGAACGTTATAATCCGCGCGACTCCGAGCCCCGCTGGCAGCAAAAGTGGAATGACGCCAACGTCTTCCTCACTGACAACAACGACCCGCGCGAAAAGTACTACGTCCTAGAGATGTTCCCGTATCCATCGGGCCGCATCCACATGGGCCATGTGCGCAACTACGCCATGGGCGACGTCGTGGCCCGCTACAAGCGTGCGCGTGGTTACAATGTGCTGCATCCCATGGGCTGGGACGCCTTCGGCATGCCGGCCGAAAACGCTGCCCGCGACAACAAGGTGCATCCGAAGGAGTGGACCTACCAGAACATCGCCTCGATGAAGGCGCAGCTGAAGGCCATGGGGCTGTCGCTGGACTGGAGCCGCGAATTCGCCACCTGCGATGTCGAATACTATCACCGCCAGCAGATGCTGTTCCTCGACATGATGGAAAAGGAGCTGGTCTACCGCAAGAAGTCGAAGGTCAACTGGGACCCGGTCGATAACACCGTGCTGGCCAACGAGCAGGTGATCGACGGACGCGGCTGGCGCTCGGGCGCGCTGGTCGAACAGCGCGAGCTGACGCAATGGTTCTTCAAGATCACCGACTTTAGCCAGGACCTGCTGGATGCGCTCGACACGCTGGATCACTGGCCGGAAAAGGTCCGGCTGATGCAAAAAAACTGGATCGGACGCTCGGAGGGCTTGACCATCCGCTGGGAGATAGTGCCCGGCGCGGTGCCAACGGAAGAGCGCGAGATCGCCGTCTACACGACGCGCCCGGATACTCTGTACGGCGCCTCGTTCCTTGCAATCGCCGCCGACCATCCACTGGCGAAGGAAGCAGCAAGCCGGGACGCCGCCGTCGAAGCATTCTGCGAAGAGTGCCGCCGCGCCGGCACATCCGTTGCAGCCCTCGAGACGGCTGAGAAAAAGGGCATGGATACCGGTATCCGCGTCCGTCATCCGCTCGATCCGAGCTGGGAACTGCCGGTCTATATCGCCAATTTCGTGTTGATGGACTATGGCACTGGCGCCATCTTCGGTTGCCCCTCGGGCGACCAGCGGGACCTCGATTTTGCGCGCAAGTACGACTTGCCGGTCATCCCGGTCGTCATGCCGGCAGATGGCGACGCCAAGAGCTTCACGGTCGGGGACGTGGCCTATGACGGCGACGGCGTCATGATCAACTCTCAGTTTCTCGACGGCATGACCACGACGGAAGCCTTCGACGTCGTGGCTACACGCCTGTCGACAACGAATATCGGCAATGCGCCTCAGGCTGAACGCAAGGTCAATTTCCGCCTGCGCGATTGGGGAATTTCACGGCAACGCTACTGGGGCTGCCCCATCCCGGTCATCCATTGCAACGATTGCGGTGTCGTTCCGGTACCGAAACAAGACTTGCCGGTCAAGCTGCCGGACGACGTTACCTTCGATTTGCCAGGCAACCCCCTGGATCGCCATCCCACCTGGCGGCATGTCGCCTGTCCGCATTGCGGCAAGGATGCCCAGCGCGAAACCGACACCATGGACACCTTCGTCGATTCCAGCTGGTATTTCACACGCTTCACGGCACCATGGGAAAACGACCCCACCGACAAGGCTGCCGCCAACCACTGGCTCCCGGTCGATCAGTATATCGGCGGCGTCGAGCATGCGATCCTGCACCTGCTCTATTCGCGCTTCTTCACGCGTGCCATGCAAAAGACAGGGCATGTCGATGTCAAGGAACCCTTCAAGGGTCTGTTTACGCAAGGCATGGTCGTTCACGAGACCTACAGCCGCGGCGAGGGGGCATCGCGCGAATGGGTACCACCTGTGGATCTGCGCTTCGAGGAGGTCGACGGCAAACGGCGTGCCCTGTTGCTGTCCTCCGGCGAAGAAGTGACGATCGGCGCTATCGAGAAGATGTCCAAGTCGAAGAAAAACGTCGTCGACCCCGATGATATCATCGCCTCCTACGGAGCCGACACGGCGCGTTTCTTCGTGCTCTCGGACTCGCCGCCGGACCGCGACGTCATATGGTCGGAAGCCGGTGTCGAGGGCGCCCATCGCTTTACCCAGCGCGTCTGGCGCCTGGTGTCGGAGGCCGCTGACCGGCTGAAGTCGGTCGAGCCAAAGGCGGCTCATTCCGGCGATGGACTGGCCGTATCTCAGATAGCCCATAAAACGCTGAAAGCTGTCGGTGCCGATTATGACAAGCTCGCCTTCAACAAGGCCGTGGCGCGTATCTACGAATTCGTCAACGCCCTTGCAGCGCCGCTGGCAAAAGTCGCGGCCGGAGAGGGCGACGAAACCTTCTGCAGCGCCGTTCGCGATGCCGTCGAGATCCTGATCGCCATCGTCGCGCCCATCACGCCGCACCTGTCGGAGGAGTGCGCGGCCGCGATCGGATGCCCCACCATGGTGGCGACGTCGCCATGGCCCGACTTCGACGCCGTTCTCGTCGTTGAAAACGAGGTGATGATGCCGGTACAGATCAACGGCAAGAAGCGCGCCGAATTGACAATCGCCCGCGATGCGGATCAAAGTGCCGTCGAGGCCGCCGCCCTTGCCTTGGGCGCGGTGCAAAGCGCGTTGAATGGTCAGGCGCCGAAAAAGATCATCGTCGTTCCACAGAGGATCGTAAACATTGTCGTCTGATTTCATGTCCAAGCTCGCCAGGATCGCCTGCGCGGTCACCGTCATTGCGGTCCCGGCCCTGCTGTCCTCCTGCCAGGTTCGGCCTCTCTACGCCGAAAGCACGGGTGCGACGGCCAAATTGGCGACCGTCGGCTTCACCGATGCCGTTGCCGCCGATGCTGCCCAGCGCCGCGTTGGCCAGGAGGTCAGGAACCAGCTGATCTTCATCGCCAGCCATGGCGCTGGCGAGCCTGCCAACCCGCAATACATGGTCAGCCTGAACGTCAGCTCCGGCACAGGCGGCGTTCTCTACCTTGCCTCGTCCGATACATCGCAGGCCGGCCGCACGACCGTGACTGCCTCCTATGTCATCAAGCGTATCAGCGACGGCAAGGTCATCAAGGCCGGCAACCGCTCGATGGTGGCGCTGGTGGATTTCCCGACGCAGGAATTTGCCAAACAGCGCGCCATCCGCGATGCGGAAGACCGTGCGGCACGTGAAGTCGCACAGTTCGTCGGTGCCGACATTGCGGCTGCATTGAGCAATTGATCCAGCCATAAGGACGGCCGCATGACGGAGATAAAATCCCACGAATTCGAGGGATTTTTGCAGACGGCCGCCCGTAAGCATCGGCTGTTTGTCATCTATGGCCCTGACCGGGGTCTCGTCTCCGAGCGAGCGAAGCAAATCGCCGAAAAGACGGGGGTCGATCTGTCTGACCCGTTTTCGCTGGTCAAGCTGGATGTCGGCGACCTCCACAACGACCCCGGGCGTCTCATCGACGAGACCAACGCCATCGGCTTATTCGGAGGTGCCCGCCTTGTCTGGATACGCGGCGCGGCCAATGAAAAATCGGTCGTCGACGGGCTTCAGGCGATCGCTTCCAATCCACCCGAGACGACCTTCCTGATCGTCGAGGCCGGCGACCTGAAGAAGACCGCGGCTCTCCGGAAGCTTGCCGATAGCAATCGCACGATCATGGCGATCCCGTGCTACGCAGATGACGCCCGGGCGCTGAACACGCTTGTGGACCACGAATTGGCGCATGAAAACCTGCGGATCACGCCCGCTGCCCGCCACATGCTGCTGGAACTTCTGGGCGGCGACCGGATCGCCTCACGAAACGAGGTGCGCAAGCTCGCGCTCTATTGCCGTGGCCTCGGCACGATCGACGAACAGCATGTCGTCGACATCATCGGCGATGCCAGCGCAGTCTCGGCTGACGATGCGGTCGATGCCATCCTCAAGGGCGACTCCGCCGGATTTCTCCACGCGACCCAGAAGATCATCGCCTCGAAGACATCGATTTTCCTCGTGCTGCAGGGGTGCCTGCGGCAATTTCAGCTGCTGGATGTCATGAGGGCCGAAATGGATGAAAAACGCCTTCCGGCAGCGCAGGTGCTGCAGACGCACGGGCGGCATCTGCATTTCCGGCGCAAACCAACGATCGAACAGGCATTGCGCGTCTGGACGTCGGACGCGATCGGACGCGAAATGAACAGGCTGCAGGCCGCAATTTTCCAGACACGCCAGCGCCAAAGCCTCGAGGACAGCATCGCGATGCAGACATTGCTGGCCACGACGCTGCAATCTGCCCGCAAGGCTTGAATTAACGGCGCTCCAGGAGCCTGCAGATTTCTTCCAGCTGTTCCAGTGACTTGTAGGAAATCCGCACCTGTCCGCCGCTCCCCTTGTGGGCAATCGTCACATCGAGCCCAAGCGTATCGGTGAGCGTCCGCTCCAGCGCGAGGGTATCCGAATCCTTGTCGTCCTTGCGGGCGCCGGCTGGTCGGGGGTCGTTCTGGGCCTTGATGTCATTCTGGGCGAGGCGCTCCGCATCACGAACCGACATGCCCTTGGCAACGATAGTGCGTGCAAGACCGGCGGCATCTGACGTCGACACCAAGGCGCGCGCATGACCCGCCGACAGCGCGCCGCTCGACAGCATGTCCCTGACAGGCTCCGGCAATTTCAGAAGCCGCAGCGAGTTGGCGACGTGACTGCGGCTTTTACCGATAATTTCGCCGAGATCGTTCTGCGTATAACCGTGCTCGGCAATCAGCTGGTCGTAGCCGAGCGCCTCTTCGAGAGGGTTAAGATCGGCCCGCTGGACGTTTTCGACAATGGCGATTTCCAGTGCGGTCTTGTCGTCGACATCGCGGACGATCACCGGGATCTCGATCAGGCCCGAAAGCTGAGCCGCACGCCAACGACGTTCGCCCGCAATGATCTCGTACCTGCCACTAGAGACGGTGCGAACGACGACCGGCTGCACGATGCCGTGCTGGCGTATGGAGGAGGCGAGGTCCTGCAGGTCCGCCTCGTTGAATGTCCGGCGCGGGTTCTTTGGATTACGGCTGATAAACTCGATCGGCACAAGACGATCCGGATTGATGGTCGGCTTTGCGTCGCCCACGGGCGCCGACTGATCCATCTCACCGATGAGGGCTGCCAGACCGCGCCCCAGGCGGCGCTTCGATTGATCATCATTCATAGGTAAATACGCTCGCTTATTCTACTGGACGAAACCTTATGCCGCGATCTTGCGCTGCCGCTCCCGCTGGATCACCTCCGAAGCCAGCTGCAGATAAGCCTGGCTGCCGGCGCATTTCAAATCATAAAGAATGGCAGGCTTGCCATAGGAGGGGGCCTCCGAGACCCGGACATTGCGCGGAATCAACGTGTGATAGACCTTGTCGCCAAGATGCGTCCTGACGTCGTTGACGACCTGCTGCGCCAGATTATTACGGGCGTCGAACATGGTTAACACAATGCCCTGGATATCCAACGTGGGATTGACCGTGCGCCTCACCTGGTCGACAGTCTCGAGTAGCTGGCTCAATCCCTCGAGAGCAAAGAATTCGCACTGCAACGGAACCAGCACGGAATCTGCCGCTGCCATGGCGTTCATTGTCAACAAATTGAACGACGGCGGGCAATCGATTAGAATGTAGGAAAACTGCTTGGCATCTGGCTGCGAAAGCGCCCGCTTGAGGCGGAAAACACGATCGGCTTGCTGCGCAATCTCCATCTCCACGCCGAGCAGATCCATCGTCGACGGAACGATATAGAGATCCGGCACCACTGTCTGCACCGCGGCTTCCACAACGGTATGGGAGCCAATCAACAGATCGTAGGAGGACACCTCGCGGCGGCGGCGGTCGATACCAAGACCCGTGCTCGCGTTACCCTGCGGATCCAGATCGATAATCAGGACGCGCTCACCAATCGCAGCGAGAGCGGTGGCAAGATTGATCGCTGTGGTCGTCTTGCCGACCCCGCCCTTTTGATTGGCGACGGTGATGATACGATTTCGCTGAGCTGACATGGCCGCACCTGGGTTCGATTAAGCTCGGCGTCTGAGGTTCGAAATTTCCAGGATAACGGAATCTGCCTCAAGAACGCTCTCATGCTTTACCAGATCGAACTCCCAGCCACCATGGGCGGCGTCGATCTCCCGTTGGTAATCCCGGCCTTTATGAAGAAAAAGTTTAAGGGATTCGGTTTCCCCCGCCCAAGGCGATGCATATTCAAATAAAAGAGACAGATCTCCCAAAGCCCTTGCCGAGATCGCATCGCATCTTGCAATCGTGTTCTGCGCTTCCTCGATACGCATGCAGTGGACGCTGCCTCGACCACCGCACTCACGCAGACAAGTCCGCAGGAAAGCGGCCTTCTTCTGGTTGCTTTCGATGAGATCGACATGTCCGTCACCGAGCTCTGCCAGGAATATCGATGTAATTATTCCCGGAAAGCCCCCGCCACTGCCTAGGTCAAGCCAATGAATCGGCTTCGGATAGAGCTGAAATATCTGTGCGCTATCGGCAATGTGGCGCTGCCAAAGCTCGTTGCGTGTCGATGGCGCTACCAAATTGATTGTCTTCGCCCACTTCTCGAAAAGCGCACTGAAGATGATCAGCCGATCAGATGTTTCACGTGAAACACGTAAACCGTTCAATTCCATATGAGGACTCTCCAGCCTTGTAAGATCACGCCACTCTGGTCGATGTCGCTGCGGCATACTTTCTCAATGCAGCAATCAGCAACAAGAGCGCTGCCGGCGTCATGCCATCGACTTTGGCAGCTTGCGCAAGATTGGCTGGGACAGCCTGTTTCAATTTATGCGTCAATTCATTCGACAGACCGGAAAGCAATGAAAAATCAAAACCAGATGGAATAACCATGGCTTCTTCACGTTGTACCTTTTCGATATCGGACGCCTGTCGCTCCATATACACCGAGTATGTCGCTTCGATCGCAAGCGCCTCAGCGACAGGCGATTCGAGCGCTGCAAGCTCGGGCCAGATGCGCTGCAGCGATGAGCGATCGTGATCCTGGTGTGACAAAAGCTCGTAAGCCGAGCGACGTTGTCCATCCTGATTGAGATGAATACCAAAAGCCGCAGCAGCGTTCGGGGTAACAGTGAGCTCCTGAAGCAGCTTCCGTCCAGCTTCCAGACGCCCAAGGTAGCTCTTAAAGCGTGCTGATCTCTCGGCACCTACGCAACCGATTGCCATGGCAGTCGGTGTCAACCTCACGTCGGCATTGTCTGCTCGTAGCGAAAGTCTATATTCTGCGCGGGACGTGAACATCCTGTATGGCTCAGCAACACCGCGTGACGTCAGATCATCGATCATCACGCCAATATAGGATTGCGTACGACTGAAATGGACAGCATCCATTCCCGCAGAAAGACGCGCCGCGTTAAGACCAGCTACCAAACCTTGCGCGGCTGCTTCTTCATAACCGGTTGTCCCGTTGATTTGACCACCGAGAAAAAGTCCCGGTAGCTTGCGCAGCTCCAGCGAAGCGCTGAGTTCGCGTGGATCGACATGATCGTATTCAATTGCATAACCCGGCTGTAGGATCGTAACTCGTTCCAGACCCGGAATAGTCCTGATAAAGGCCTGCTGCACTGACTCAGGCAAACTTGTGGAAATACCATTTGGGTAAATGGTATCGTCGTCCAAGCCCTCGGGCTCAAGAAAGATCTGGTGACCGTCACGTTCGCCGAACTTGACAATCTTATCTTCGATTGACGGACAGTAGCGCGGACCTATTCCCTCAATCTGGCCCGAATACATGGCAGACTGCTGGAGATTATCCATAACGATCTTGTGCGTGGCGGCCGTCGTCCGCGTCACACCGCAATCGACCTGTCTGTTGACGATCATGTCCGTCATGAACGAGAAGGGCACCGGATCTTCATCCGCCCCTTGCCTGCCGACTGCCGTCCAATCGATCGTCTTGCCATCGAGCCTAGCTGGGGTACCAGTCTTCAACCTGGCCAACGAAATGCCAAGCCGCTCCAGCGTGCCCGACAGTCCAACCGAAGGCTCCTCGCCCATACGTCCTGCCGGGACCTTCTGGTCGCCGATATGGATCAATCCTCGAAGGAACGTACCTGTCGTGACCACAACGCTGCGGCAGTGAAGTTCCGTACCGTCTCGCAGGGAGATTCCGGTAACTCGCCCATCGCGCTGGAGGATATCGAAAACATCACCCTCAACAACCTCCAGGTTTTCCAGCGATGCGATTTCAGCCTGCATGGCGAGGCGATAAAGCTTGCGGTCTGCCTGGGTGCGAGGACCGCGTACCGCCGGTCCCTTCTTGCGATTGAGCATTCGGAACTGTATTCCGGCAGCATCTGCAACACGGCCCATCAGTCCATCAAACGCATCGATCTCGCGAACGAGATGCCCTTTACCAAGCCCACCAATGGCAGGATTACAGGACATGACGCCGATGGTGTCCCGGCGATGCGTAACAAGTGCGGTGCGTGCACCAAGGCGGGCGGCCGCAGCTGCGGCTTCACTGCCTGCGTGGCCGCCACCTACTACAACTACATCATAACGCGTCGTTTGCATCGTAATCTCCAGCTTAGGCTGTTTTCCGGACTAACGACCGGGAGTCAAGAAGTTTCACGTGAAACACGTTTCCAACGCAGTCACCGAATGTTTCACGTGAATCATTTACCGACGCAGAACTCAGAGAAAATTACACCGAGCAAATCTTCCACATCCACATGCCCGGTTATCCGCCCCAATGAGCGGGCAGCGGCGCGCAAATGCTCAGCTCTGATATCAAGTCCGTCAGAGGAATTTAAAGCGAAAGTGATGTCTGAAATCGTTTGTTCCAGCAGCACACGGTGTCTCCGCCTCGCGGGAACTGCCATGGAAAGACCACTGGAGCGCTTTCCAAGTTCTGCCAAAAGGCGATCTTTTAATTCCGACAGTCCAGTCCCATTTTGAACAGAAATACAAATATCGTATTGCTCAGACGGCCCGTGGATATCTGCTTTAGTCCCTACCTGGATCGCGTCAGGATGACCGACAGTCTCTGTTTCGGGACTGCCAATCTCTCTCAGCACGAGGACGAGATCCGCTGCCTCAACGGTCTGAAATGCGCGCTTCACACCCTCTGCTTCCACCACATCTTCCGTCTCGCGAACGCCGGCGGTATCGAACAAGCGGACCCGAAAGCCGTCTATATCAAGATTAACCTCAAGGACATCGCGCGTCGTGCCGGCGATCTCTGTGACGATGGCAACATCTCGACCGGCCAACGCATTCAGCAACGTCGATTTCCCGCTATTGGGCGGTCCAGCTATCGCAACTCGGAACCCGTCGCGGACGATTTCTCCGAACCTTGCGCCAGCCAAATGGTCTGAAATCGCATCACGGATCAGGAGCATTTCAGCCCAAACCTGATCTGAGACGGAGCCGGGCACATCACCTTCATCCGAGAAGTCGAGCTCGGCCTCAATCAGAGCCCTGGCGCGCGTTATGCGGATCGCCCAGGCAGCATACAGCTCGGAACGTCCGCCGTTGCTCTGTTCTATCGCCAGCCGCCGCTGCATTTCGGTTTCGGCCGCCAAGAGATCTGCGAGACCCTCCGCCTCTAGCAGATCCATCCTTCCATTTTCGAACGCTCGTCGTGAAAATTCACCATTCTCCGCCAGTCTGCATCCGGAAATAGCTGAGAGCTCGTCCAATATCGCAGCCACAACTGCGAGGCCCCCATGCACTTGAAATTCCGCACAATCTTCTCCGGTGAACGAGTTCGGACCGGGAAAAAGCAGAACAATACCCTTGTCGATCACCGATCCGTTTCGAGTCCGAATCGTTCTCAGTGAGGCAGTGCGAGGCGCCGGCAGTTGCCCTGCAATCCGCGAGGCCACCGCAAATGCACCATTACCACTGACGCGGATGACAGCGACGCCGGCGGGTAAGCCGCCACTAGACAACGCATAGATCGTATCTGCAAATTGTGACACGTTGCACCGCATTTGGTACGGAACCGAATCGATCTACCCAGCATAAAGGCCGCACATGGCGGCCCTTAAGTTGCAAACGTTCGGCCGATTGAAATCAGGTATTCATCGAGTCGAAGAAATCCGGATTGTTCTTTGTCTGCTTCAGCTTGTCGATGAGGAATTCGATTGCATCCGTCGTACCCATCGGGGCAAGGATACGGCGAAGAACAAAGATCTTCTGCAGATCCTGACGCGGAACGAGCAGGTCTTCCTTACGCGTACCGGACTTAAGGATATCCATCGCCGGGAAGATGCGCTTGTCGGCGACCTTGCGGTCGAGCACGATTTCCGAGTTGCCGGTACCCTTGAATTCTTCGAAAATGACTTCGTCCATGCGGCTCCCGGTATCGATCAACGCTGTCGCGATGATCGTCAGCGATCCGCCTTCCTCGATATTTCGCGCAGCACCGAAGAAGCGCTTCGGGCGCTGCAGCGCGTTGGCGTCGACACCACCCGTTAGGACCTTGCCAGACGATGGCACGACGGTGTTGTAGGCGCGACCGAGACGGGTGATCGAATCGAGCAGGATGACGACGTCACGCCCGTGCTCCACGAGACGCTTCGCCTTCTCGATTACCATTTCAGCGACCTGTACGTGGCGAACCGCCGGCTCGTCAAAGGTTGATGACACGACCTCGCCGCGCACAGAGCGCTGCATGTCCGTCACTTCTTCAGGCCGCTCGTCGATGAGAAGGACAATCAGATAGCATTCGGGATGATTGGCCGTGATCGAGTGCGCAATGTTCTGGAGCAGGACGGTTTTACCAGTGCGCGGCGGAGCAACGATGAGGCCGCGCTGGCCCTTGCCGATCGGCGCCACGAGATCGATGACGCGGGCAGAGAGATCCTTGGTCGTCGGCACGTCGAGTTCCATACGGAAGCGGTCGTTCGGATAAAGCGGCGTCAGGTTGTCGAAGTGAACCTTGTGGCGGATTTTCTCAGGATCGTCGAAGTTGATCGCATTGACCTTGAGCAGAGCAAAATAGCGCTCGCCTTCCTTAGGTCCACGGATTGGGCCTTCGACGGTGTCGCCGGTCTTCAGCGAGAAACGGCGGATCTGCGAGGGCGAAATGTAGATATCGTCGGGCCCGGGCAGATAGTTTGCATTGGCAGAGCGCAGGAATCCAAATCCGTCCTGGAGGACTTCAACCACGCCTTCGCCAATGATTTCCACGTCCTGGCTGGCCAGCACCTTCAGGATGGCAAACATCAATTCCTGTTTGCGCAACGTGCTGGCGCTTTCGACCTCGAGCGATTCGGCGAAAGCCAGCAAATCGGTCGGGGATTTGCTTTTCAGTTCTTGCAGCTTCATTTCAGCCATGAAGGGACCATTACTCTATTTTTAGAAAGGGAAAGGCGACGTTTTCGTATTCGGGACCGCGAAGGGGACTCGCGGGCGACAGGATGAATACATGCCACGAAGATGAGATGCGCGAAAATAGCGACTTCCGCAGGAAGCCGCAAGGGGCATGTCGCCGATGGCGAAAATTTAAAATGACGCCTTTTCTAGGCGAAAGGTTTGACCACGACGAGGATGACGATGGCAATCATCAGCACCGTCGGCGCCTCGTTAGCAAAACGCCAATAGCGGGCGGAGCGGGTGTTCTGGTCTTTTGCGAAGGCTTTCACGGCACGACTGAAATACACATGGACACCAGTCAGAAGCACGACAAGACCAATCTTTGCATGCAGCCAACCACCCTGGAACGCAAACCCCGACCAGGCAAGGTATAGCCCGAAGATCCAGGTCAGCATCATTGCAGGATTCATGATCACCTTGAGCAGCCGCTGCTCCATGACCTTGAAGGTTTCCGACTGGGCAGAGCCCGGCGCCGCGTCGGTGTGATAGATGAACAGCCGAGGCAT
The DNA here is from genome assembly GCF_007000305.1 of Rhizobium sp. rho-13.1. NCBI lineage: Bacteria > Pseudomonadati > Pseudomonadota > Alphaproteobacteria > Hyphomicrobiales > Rhizobiaceae > Rhizobium > Rhizobium sp. rho-13.1. The sequence goes on from NZ_SCFL01000017.1 coordinate 19,506, forward strand.
GTAGAGCAGCCCGGCCATCCAGGAGATAACTGCGATGACATGCAACGCCTTGATCCACAGATAGAGATTATCCGGGTTCCAGTAAAACAGCGCCACGGCGAGCAGCACGAAAACGAGGATTGCGGTCAGCGCGCGGCTACGTGCCGTCCGTCCCGCCTTTTGATCCGTCTGCTTTTCGGCCGTCAAAACTTGAAACTCCGCACCCTGTCGACCAGCACAGCAACATTTTCAGGATCTGCCTGGGGCGTGATGCCATGGCCGAGGTTGAATATGAGGGGTCCGTCGCCAAGCCGCTCCAGGATCCGGTCTATCCCGTCTGTCAGCGCATCGCCGCCGGCCACCAGGCGCATCGGATCGAGGTTACCCTGGATAGGCCCGTCCCGCTGCAGTTCGGCAGCGAAGGAGAGGGGAACGGACCAGTCCAAGCCAATCGCATCGGCGCCGGTCTTGCGGCGATAATCCTTCAGCATGTAGCCCGCATTTTTGGCAAAAGCGATGATCCGCGCCTGAGGACGGCGCGCCTTTACCGAAGCGATAATCCGCGCCACGGGAGCCACGGCAAATGCCTCGAATTCCGCTTCCCCGAGGACGCCCGCCCAGGAATCGAAAATCTGCACCGCGTCGGCACCGGCATCGATTTGCGCCACGAGATAATCGGCAGAGAGCTCGGCGAGCATTGCCAGCAGGTGTTCGAAAGCCTTGCGATGGCGATAGCCGAACAGTCGGGCCGGCGCCTGATCAGGTGTCCCGTGTCCGGCGATCATGTACGTCGCCACCGTCCACGGCGCCCCGCAGAAACCGAGCAGCGTCGTTTCGCCCGGCAGTTCGGCCCGCAGCCGCCGCACAGTTTCAAACACAGGCTTCAGGTGCTCGAGCACATCCTTCGGTTCAAGAGCCAGAATACCGGCCTCGTCGATGGGATTCATCTGTGGCCCGTGGCCTTCCGTAAACCTTACATTCCGGTGCAAGGCGTCAGGGATGACGAGGATATCCGAAAACAATATCGCAGCATCGAAGCCATAGCGCCTTATCGGCTGCAGCGTCACCTCAACGGCGTGATCCGGCGAGTAACAGAGGTCCAGAAAGCTCCCCGCCTGAGCCCTCGTTGCCTTGTATTCGGGAAGATATCGACCTGCTTGTCGCATCAGCCATATCGGAGGGGGTGTCAGCGTTTCTCCCGCCAACACTCTCATAATTGCCCTGCGTTCTGCCGTCAAATGCCTCTTCCCTCTAAAAATTATAAAGCTCTTCTTAAGGTTTCTATTTCTAAGAGTCGGTGACTATCAAGGATTATCACTTATCCACGCGAAGTCCCCGTGACTGCCATATCCCGGAATAGTCGGGACGAAAATTGCGGCATCTTGACGAGATATGGGGACAGAATGAATTTCATCAATCATCCCTGGCATTTAGCGTGACCGTAGATTTGCGTATCCTGTGGACAAGGTTAGGATGACAATCGGTCGAAGCTTCTTTATCCCCAGTCTTCAAAGCTTCTGTTTTCAGCAAGCCGCAAAATCGCAATTGTGGACAACTTGGCAGTTATCCCAGCCCCTCCGCCATGAGGCTGCCCAATTATATTTTCCTCCCCGGTTATCAACAGACGACGGAAAACAACGTGGAGAACAGAATAAATTTCTTTCATCTGCACCTGATATCTGACTCAACCGGAGAGACTCTCATTTCCGCCGGAAGGGCGGCGTCGGTCCAATTCCAGGCGAGCCAACCAATCGAGCATGTCTACCCGCTGATCCGCAATCGCCGGCAGCTGCTGCCGGTGCTCGAGGCGATCGATGCTTCTCCGGGTATCGTGCTCTATACCATTGTCGATCACGAACTTGCCGATCTCATCGACGAGCGCTGCAAGGCGATGGGTGTCCCGTGCGTCGCTGTGCTCGAACCGGTACTCAACGTCTTCCAGACCTATCTCGGCGCCGTTTCCCGACGCAGGGTGGGCGCCCAGCATGTGATGAATGCGGATTACTTTGCCCGCATCGAAGCTTTGAATTTCACCATGGATCATGATGACGGCCAGATGCCGGATGATTATAATGATGCCGACGTCGTCATTGTCGGCATCAGTCGAACGTCGAAAACTCCGACCAGCATCTATCTCGCCAATCGCGGCATCAAGACCGCGAATATTCCGATCGTCTACGGCGTACCGCTGCCGCCGAGCCTGGCTGCCGCAACCAAGCCTCTCATCGTCGGCTTGATCGCCACCACCGACCGCATTTCGCAGGTTCGCGAAAATCGCATCCTCGGCACTACGCCCGGCTTCGATCGCGGTCATTATACCGATCGCGCGACGATCTCCGAGGAATTGAAATACGCCCGTGCGCTTTGCGCCAGGCACGGCTGGCCCGTCATTGACGTGACCCGGCGCTCGATCGAAGAAACGGCTGCCGCCATCGTTGCCCTCAAACCGAAGCTGCGCTAAGCGCAAGTCTGCCGAATAGCGCAGGGACACTCCATGACATCGCCACTCATCCTCGCGTCCTCCAGCCCCTTTCGTCGCATGCTAATGGAAAATGCCGGCCTGCGGTTCGAATCCATCGCTGCCAGCATCGACGAACGTGCCCTTGAGGCACCGCTTGAAAAAGCCGGCGCCGGCCCGGATGCCATTGCGCTGGTTCTCGCCAAGGCCAAGGCTGTCGCTGTCAGCGAAAGCCACCATGGTTCGCTGGTCATCGGTTCGGACCAGACGATGTCACTCGGCTCTCGCGTGTTTCACAAGCCGAAGGATAGCGCCGAGGCAGAGACCCATTTGCTGGCCCTCTCAGGAAAAACCCACCGGTTGAACAGTGCCGTCGCGATCGCAAGGGATGGCGACATGCTCTGGGAGCACCTGTCCCATGCCGAATTGACAATGCGGACGCTCACACCCGCTTTTATCCATCGGCATATCGGCAGGGTCGGCGACAAGGCGCTCGGCAGCGTCGGGGCCTATCAGCTGGAAGGCGAGGGGATACAGTTGTTCTCGCGGATAGACGGCGACTACTTTACGATCCTCGGCCTTCCCATGCTGCCGCTGCTCGCCGAATTGCGGGCCCTGGAGGCGATCGATGGATGATTCACGTGAAACAATCGGCCGGCGTGCGTTCGTCACAGGCTATCCTGTCAGCCATTCCCGCTCGCCGCTCATCCATGGACACTGGCTTAAAACACTGGACATCGCCGGCAGCTATCAGGCGCACGCCGTGTCCCCGGCAGATTTCCCCGGCTTCATCGCATTGCTGAAGGACGGCACCGCCGACTTCATCGGTGGCAATGTTACGATCCCGCACAAGGAACAGGCATTCGCGCTGGCCGATCGGCCGGACGAATTGGCGCAAGAGCTCGGAGCCGCCAACACGTTGTGGCTGGAGAACGGCCAGCTCATGGCAACCAATACCGATGGCCACGGCTTTGTCGCCAATCTCGATGCCCGCCACCCCGGGTGGGACAAGGTGGAAACCGCCGTCGTCCTCGGCGCCGGTGGCGCAAGCCGCGCCATCATCCAGGCGGTCCGCAACCGTGGCATCGGTACGATCCATGTGGTCAACCGCACCCTGGATCGCGCCCGCGAACTTGCCGACAGGTTCGGTCCCAGCGTCCATGCCCATCCGGAAAAGGCTTTGCGCGAGGTCATGCAGTCGGCGGGCTTGTTCATCAATACCACCTCTCTTGGCATGGATGGAGGAGGCCCGGTGCCAGCAATCGATTTCACGACGATGGCGAGGGACGCCGTTGCCACAGATATCGTCTACGTGCCGCTGAAGACGGAAACGCTTGTCCAAGCCGAACGGCAGGGTATCGCCGCGGTCGACGGTCTCGGCATGCTGCTACACCAAGCGGTGCCGGGATTTGAAAAGTGGTTTGGCCAGCGCCCAGAGGTTGATGACCCCCTGCGGCAGTTGGTTATCGCAGACATGGAAGCGCACAAATGATCCGGCTTGGCCTGACGGGCTCTATCGGCATGGGCAAGACGACAACGGCCAGGCTGTTTGCCGATGCCGGCATTCCGGTCAACGATGCCGACAAGGCGGTGCACGAACTGTACGCGGGCGAGGCGGCACCTTTGATCGAGGCGGCTTTTCCGGGAACCGTTGCAGCCGGTATCGTTGACCGGCAGCTGTTGTCTAGGCAGCTGGCGGCAAACCCGGCTGGCTTCAAGACACTCGAAGCCATAGTCCATCCGCTGGTGCGCCGCGGCGAACTGGCATTCCTGGGTGAGCAGGCCCTGGCCGGCGCCGATATCGTTGTGCTCGACATTCCCCTGTTGTTCGAAACGGCAAGCACAGATCGCGTCGATCGCATCGTCGTCGTTACTTGTGATCCACAGCTTCAGCGCCAAAGGGTTCTTGCGCGACCGGGCATGACGGAGGAGAAGTTCAATATGATTCTCTCTCGGCAGATGCCGGACGCCGACAAGCGGGCGAGGGCGGATTTCTTGATCGATACCGGAAACGGTATCGAGGCGGCCCGCAGCCAGGTCGCGGCGATCATTGCCGCCTTGAGGGCGGGCACGACGGACAGGGATTTGTGACATGCGCGAAATCATCTTCGATACGGAAACGACAGGCCTCGACAGCCGCATCGACCGCATCATCGAAATCGGTGGCGTCGAACTGTTCAACCATTTTCCGACGGGACGCACCTTTCACATGTACGTCAATCCGACCGGCCAGAAAGTCCATCCGGACGCGCTGGCGGTGCACGGCATTACCGACGAGTTCCTCGCCGACAAGCCACCCTTTGCCGAGGTCGCCGGACCGATGCTGGAATTCTTCGGCGACGCCAAGTGGATCGCCCATAACGCCAATTTCGACATGGGCTTCATCAATGCGGAGCTGGCGCGTCTCGGCATGCCGTCGATCCTGCCGGAGATGGTGATCGACACCCTGTCTCTCGCCCGTCGCAAAAACCCGATGGGTCCGAATTCTCTCGATGCCCTCTGCCGCCGCTATGGCATCGACAATACCCACCGCACCAAGCACGGTGCGCTGCTCGACTCGGAATTGCTGGCAGAAGTCTATATCGAGATGATCGGCGGCCGCCAGACAGCCTTGGGTCTAAGCTCCGATAAAGGCGGTCAGAGCGGTTCAGATCGCCGGATGGATAATGACGACGTGGTTGTCGCGGTGCTTGCGAGACCATCTCCGCTGCCGGACAGGGTAAGCGATCTGGAGCGCGAAGCACATCGGGCGCTGCTCACCAAGCTCGGAGAAAAGAGCATCTGGCTGAAATATGGTTCTGCCTGATAGATAAAAAAATGCCCGGACAAGCCGGGCACATGTCTCATGATATCGATCGAGGATCAGTTCGGAACGGAGCTGACCTGCGCACGCGTCTGTTCTTCGGCAACGCGCTGGGTGAACATCGTCGCGAAATCGATCGGGTCGATGATAAGCGGCGGGAAGCCGCCGTTGCGGGTGACGTCGGCAATGATCTGGCGCGCGAACGGGAACAGCAGGCGTGGGCATTCGATGAACAGCAGTGGCAGCATATGCTCCTGCGGAAAGCCAACGACCCGGAAAACGCCGCCATAAACCAGCTCGGTGTGGAATACGGTCTTGCCATCATCCTTGGCATCGGCATTCAGCGTCAGCACGACGTCGAAATCGGTGTCAGAGAGCGGGTTGGCATTGACGTTGACGTTGATATTGATTTCCGGCGGCTTGTCGCGGGACTGCAGCGAGCGCGGCGCACCGGGATTTTCGAAGGACAAATCCTTCGTGTACTGGGCAAGAACGGATAGGCTGGGGGCGGTCTCGCCGTTGATTTCGTCGGCCATGGCACTTCCTCGCGGCTCAAAATGGTGTCGCCATCTAACATTTCATGCCGGGGCTTACAACCCTTCGGCCGCCGGGCCAAAACCGCGGGGCTCAGTCCTTCAGGCGCTTGTGATCGGACCACGGAGAGCCTGGATTCGGGCCGCGACGAAAATCATCTGCGTCGAGATCGACCACGGGCCCCGAGCTGTTCGGCTTTTCCGGCGCGCCGCGCGAGCGATTGAACGCCGGCGAAGACCCCAGGATGACGATGCGGCGGCTGAGAAACTTCCAAGCGAGATCGCGCACGCCAGGAATGAAGAGAAGCAGGCCAAGGATGTCTGTGAAGAAGCCGGGTACCAGCAGCAGGAACGCAGCCACCACCACCATCGCACCATGCACGAGATCGCGGGCAGGCGCTGCACCGTCGCGGCTTGCCATCGAGAGCCGCCGCAGGATGCTCAATCCCTGGGATCGCAGCAGAAACGCGCCGACGACGACACTGAGGACGACGAGGCCGAGCGTTGCCCAGATACCGATCGCCTTGCCGACCACGACGAAGCCGGCGATCTCCACCAGGGGGAGCAGCAGGACGAAGGCAGGTAGAAGCGAAAGGCGCATGGTCTCTTCCTCGAATGAGTAACTTGGCTGCCGTTCAGCATAGCAGATCACAAAGATGAGGACCTGCTATTTGAATGATGGCATTATGCTGACTATATGGGTGTTGAAACTTCGAATGTGAACAGTGGTGCCGGAGCGATATGGGTTCGAATGACTTTGTGACGATTTTCTTTCTGGTCGCAGCGGTGCTGATCTTCCTTCAGTTGCGCAGCGTGCTTGGTCGCCGCACGGGCACCGAGAAGCCACCACGTGATCTGTACACTCCGCGCGATGCTGTCAAAGGTCCCGATGCGCCGGATACCGGCAAAGTCGTTACTCTGCCGCGTCGCGACGCCGTCGATGACGAAAATCGCTTTGCAGCCGTCGATGCCTTCGCCAAGCCTGAAACGCCGCTGAACGCGCAGTTGCGCGAAGTGGTGAAGATCGACCCGTCCTTCGATCCGAAGGAGTTCGTCAAGGGCGCCCGCATGGCCTACGAGATGATCGTCATGGCTTTTGCCGATGGCGACCGGAAGGCGCTGAAGGGTCTGCTGTCAAACGAGGTTTACGAGGGCTTCGACGCAGCGATCGCCGATCGCGAAGCACGCGGCGAGAGGGTCAAGTCCAGCTTCGTCGGCATCGACCGGAGCGATATCATGAGTGCCGAGATCAAGGAGACCGATGCATTGGTCACCATTCGCATCGTCAGCCAGATGATATCGGCGACATACGACAAGGCCGACGTGCTGGTGGATGGCGATGCGGAGCAGGTATCTGAAGTCAGCGACCTCTGGACATTCGCCCGCGACACGCGCTCACGCGATCCGAACTGGAAACTTGTGGCGACCGAATCCGAGCAATGAGTGCCCGATCCAACGATTTTTTGCTGGAGCCGACAACCTTTGACGATCTGAAGGGCTGGGGGGATGACGATCCCTCCGGCCTTTTCGATGCAATGCGGGCCTGTTATCGGCACGTCACTGAGACAAAGTCCTACCGAGCCGGGTCGCTCGGGCTGACGACGGCGGACCTGCTGCCGCTGCTGGAAGCGGCAAAGGACATCGAGCCAGCCGATGCCGGAGAGGCCCGGGCTTTTTTCGAAGCCAATTGCCAGCCGTTTTTCATACGGCGGAGCGAAGACCGCAGCGGGTTCGTCACCGCATTCTTCGAGCCAGAAATAGAAGTGTCCGCAACACCCGATGCGGTCTATCGCTATCCCTTCTACCGTCGCCCGACCGATTTGGTCGATCTCGATGACAGCAACCGCCCGGCCGGACTGGATCCATCCTACATGTTCGCACGTCTGAGGGATGGCGAGATCGATGCCTATCCGGACCGCGGCGAGATCACCTCTGGCTACCTTGCCGGCAAGGGTCTGGAAATCGCCTGGGCCAGATCCAGCGTCGATGTGTTTTTCGTGCATGTTCAGGGCGCCGCGCGGCTGCGATATCCGGATGGGACGCTCCGTCGTATCACATATGCCGCCAAGGCCGGCCATCCGTTCTCGGCTGTCGGTCGGCTGCTGATCGACCGTGGCGAACTGGACCGCTCGACGATCTCGATGCAGACGATCCGGGACTGGCTCTACGCCCATCCGGAAGAAGTCGACGAGGTTCTCTCACACAATCGCTCCTACATTTTCTTCCGCGAGGCCGATGTTGCAGATCTGCAGGCCGGGCCAATCGCAGCGGCCAAGGTGCCGCTGGTGGCGGGCCGGGCGCTCGCCGTCGACAGGCTGATCCATACCTTCGGCTTCCCCTTCTTCATCCGCTCGGAAAGCCTCACCCACCTGGACAACGGCGGACCGTTCCAGCGGCTGATGCTGGCGCTCGACACCGGTTCGGCAATTGTCGGCCCCGCACGTGGCGACATCTTCACCGGCTCGGGCTATGAAGCCGGAGAACTGGCGGGCACCGTCCGTCATGACGCCGATTTCTACATTCTCGTGCCCAGGGCGGCTGCCGCGAGGTTCAGCTGATGGCGAAGGACCGCAAGCTCAGCCCGGAGGAGCGCATTCTCTGGAGCAAGGTCGCCAAGAGTACCCGGCCGCTGCCGCAGCATATGGCCGAGATGCAGGCGCTCGATATCTTTCTGACCGAGCAGCAGGCCGCCGAAGCGCAGCGCGATGTATCATCACCTCCGCCTCCGAAGATGCCGATTTCGCAACAACCCCTGCCGATGCCGCAAAAGCCGCAGCCTTCCGCCAGCAAGCACCATCCGCTCGAGCGGCCGGTGAAGCGCAAGATCGCCAAGGGTCGGCTTCCGCTGGAAGCAAGGATCGACCTGCACGGCCTCTACCAGGACGAGGCGCATGATCTGCTGCTCGATTTCCTGGTTCGGGCCCATATGCGCGGTCTGCGCCATGTGCTGGTCATAACAGGCAAGGGAAGCTCGATGGGCAGCGAAGGCGCTCTGAAGCGGGCAGCACCTTTGTGGTTCTCCAAGCCCGACTTCCGCTATCTCATCTCGTCCTATGAAACGGCGGCCCAGCATCATGGCGGCGAAGGCGCCCTCTATATCCGCCTGGCAAGGCGTCCGGGAGATGCGCCATGACGCCATTCGGCGAAGCGGTGCGCAAGCTCCGCGAACGCAAGGGCGTGACGCAGAAGGAAATGGCGGCCGCGCTCGACGTGACGCCCGCCTACCTCTCGGCGCTGGAACACGGCAAACGGGGTCTCCCGACCTTCGTCATGCTGCAAAGGATTGCCGGCTATTTCAATATCATCTGGGACGAGGCCGAGGAGCTGTTCATGCTGGCGCGCGGTTCCGACCCGCGGGTCGTGATCGACACGGCGGGGATGGCGCCGCAATATACGGCGCTCGCCAATCGCCTTGCCGGACAATTTCGCTTTCTCGACCAGGATGCTGTAGAAGCACTGGAGGCCATCCTCGAAAAGGCTCGGAAAACTGGCTGAAATCAGCCTTAATCCCCTGCTTTATAGGTCTTTTCGGGGTCATGTATTTGGCATTGACTATGAAATACCCCTATAGTCCGGGGAGGAAAAACGATGATTCGCAAGGATCGTCGCGCCCTGCGATAACACGAAAGACTTCAAGCCATGACCGATATTCCCGCGACCGAAAATGCCGCCAATCCTGAATATGGCGCTGACTCCATCAAGGTCCTGAAAGGCCTCGATGCCGTGCGCAAGCGGCCCGGCATGTATATCGGCGACACGGATGATGGCTCCGGCCTGCATCACATGGTCTACGAAGTCGTCGATAACGCCATCGACGAAGCGCTCGGTGGCCACGCCGACCTGGTAACCGTGACGCTCAACCCCGACGGCTCGGTGACGGTGACCGACAATGGTCGTGGTATTCCGACGGATATCCACACGGGCGAGGGAATATCCGCTGCCGAAGTGATCATGACCCAGCTGCACGCCGGCGGCAAATTCGACCAGAACTCCTACAAGGTGTCCGGCGGTCTGCATGGCGTCGGCGTCTCCGTCGTCAACGCGCTGTCGGTCTGGCTCAAGTTGCGCATCAAGCGCCAGGGCAAGATCCACGAGATCAGCTTCACCCACGGCGTCGCCGACGCACCGCTGGTGACGCTCGGAGACAGCGGCGGCGAAACGGGCACGGAAGTCACCTTCCAGCCCAGCACCGAAACCTTCACGATGATCGAGTTCGACTTCGCAACGCTGGAGCACCGGTTGCGCGAACTCGCCTTCCTCAATTCCGGCGTCCGCATCCTTCTCACCGACAAGCGTCATTCCGACGTCAAACAGGTGGAAATGCTTTATGACGGCGGCCTCGAAGCCTTCGTCGTCTATCTCGATCGCGCCAAGAAGCCGCTGGTCGACAAGCCCGTTGCCATCCGTGGCGAAAAGGACGGCATCGTCGTCGAAGTGGCGATGTGGTGGAACGACAGCTACCACGAGAACGTACTCTGCTTCACCAACAACATCCCGCAGCGCGACGGCGGCACCCATATGGCCGGTTTCCGTGGCGCCCTGACCCGTCAGATCACCTCCTACGGCGAGACCTCGGGCATCAGCAAGCGCGAGAAGGTGACGCTGACGGCAGACGACTGCCGCGAAGGCCTGACGGCCGTGCTGTCGGTGAAAGTGCCGGATCCGAAATTCTCTTCGCAGACCAAGGACAAGCTGGTTTCCTCGGAAGTTCGCCCGGTCGTCGAAAGTCTTGTCAACGAGGCGCTCGGCACTTGGCTCGAAGAACATCCGACCGAGGCCAAGATCCTGATCGGCAAGGTCGCGGAAGCCGCCATGGCCCGCGAAGCCGCCAAGAAGGCCCGCGAACTCACGCGCCGCAAGGGCGCCCTCGACATCGCCTCGCTGCCGGGCAAGCTCGCCGACTGCTCCGAGCGTGACCCTACCAAGTCCGAAGTCTTCCTCGTCGAAGGGGATTCCGCCGGCGGCTCAGCCAAGCAGGGCCGCTCGCGCGAAAACCAGGCAATCCTGCCGCTGCGAGGCAAGATCCTCAATGTCGAGCGTGCGCGCTTCGACAAGATGCTCGGCAGCCAGGAAATCGGTACGCTGATCATCGCGCTCGGCACCGGCATCGGCAAGGATGAGTTCAACGCCGACAAGCTGCGCTACCACAAGATCATCATCATGACGGACGCCGACGTGGACGGCGCCCATATTCGCACGCTGCTGCTGACCTTCTTCTTCCGCCAGATGCCGGAGCTGATCGAGCGCGGCCACATCTACATCGCCCAGCCGCCGCTCTACAAAGTGTCGCGCGGCAAATCGATCCAGTATCTGAAGGACGAGAAGGCGCTGGAAGAGTATCTGATCGGCCAGGGCCTCGACGACGCCAGCCTGCGGCTCGGCAGCGGCGAAGTCCGCTCCGGCCAGGATCTGCGCGAAGTCATTCAGGACGCGCTGCGTCTGAGGGCACTGCTCGAAAATCTGCATTCCCGCTATAACCGCGCCGTCGTAGAGCAGGCGGCGATTGCCGGCGCGCTCAATGCCGACGTGGTCAGCGATCCCGCCCGGGCCGCGACGATCGTTGCCGAAGTTGCCCGTCGTCTGGACATTATTGCCGAAGAAACGGAACGTGGCTGGATCGGCGACATGACCGACGAGGGCGGCTTGCGTCTGGAACGCACCGTGCGCGGGGTCAAGGAAGTCATCACCCTCGACATGGCGCTGATCGGCTCGTCCGATGCCCGCCATATCGACCAACTCGGCCCGCGCCTCAAGGAAATCTACGACGTGCCGCCGAAACTGGTGCGGAGAGACGGCGAAACGGAAATCTCCGGGGCCCGTGCGCTGCTGGAAGCCGTCTTTGCCAGCGGTCGTAAGGGTCTGTCGATGCAACGCTACAAGGGCCTCGGCGAAATGAATGCCGAGCAGCTCTGGGAAACGACGCTCGATCCGAACGTGCGCTCGCTGCTGCAGGTTCGCGTCAACGACGCCGTCGATGCCGACAGCCTGTTTGCCCGGCTTATGGGCGATGAAGTCGAGCCGCGCCGCGAGTTCATCCAGGACAATGCGCTCAACGTCGCCAACCTCGACATCTAATCTATCAGCGACCAGACATGGAAAAGCCCGCGCCGCAAATCTGCAGCGCGGGCTTCGTTGTGTCGGAATCAGGGATTACTTGGCGATGAACTTGCCGTTGAAGGCGACCTCGGCCAATGGCTTGCGCGGGCTCGGGACTTCGCGTTCGCGCAGGCCTTCCGGCAGCTGGTTCTTGTCGCCGATCTTGCCGATGGCGACGGCGCATTCGACGCGGAAGCCGTCCGGAATGCCGAGTACGCCCGGCACCTTGTCGAAGTGAACGCCGGTCATGCCGTGCGCTTCATAGCCGGAGAGATGGGCCTGCAGGGCAATGTAGCCCGATGCGGTGCCGGCGTCGAAGGAGTGGCTGTAGATCGGCTTCTGGTCGTCGGCACCGAGTTCGCCGGAATGCGTGCGGGAAACGATGAACAACAGCGCGGATGCAGACTTAACCCAGCTCTGGTTGAAGTCGATCAGCAGGCTGAGGAACGTGTCCCACTGCTCGGAGCCGCGCAGCGCGTAGACGAAACGCCAGGGCTGGTGGTTGTAGGAGGAGGCTGCCCAGTGGCCGGCTTCGAGGATCGTCAGCAGATCTGCTTCCGGCATGGTCTCGTTGTTGAATGCACGGGGCGACCAGCGATCCAGGAAAAGGGCGTCGATCGGATGGTTGGATTCGCGGCTGTTGCTGCTTGTCATGGTTTTTCTCTCTGAAACGGTCTGCGCTGGGAGCAGCGCTTGTGTTTGGATGGAGTGCCCGACGATGTATAGCGTGCCGCCCGCCATAGTCCAGATCGCCGGCGCTTCTGGCGATGGCGCAAGGGTGACGGTCTGTTTCAACAATGTGTGATGTGGCCTTCGCAGGGGCCGGGTAGAACAGTAATTCCCGCGCGCGAAGGAGAAGAACATGCTGGTCGACGGAAAGTGGACGGAAGATTGGCAGCCGGTGCAGGCAAAGGACGAAAAGGGTGGCTTTGTCCGCCAGACGTCCAGCTTTCGAAACTGGGTGACGCCGGATGGCAGCGCCGGCCCGACCGGTACCGGTGGGTTTGCTGCCGAACCGGGCCGCTATCACCTTTATGTTGCGCTGATCTGCCCTTGGGCATCGCGGACGCTGATTGGCCGGGCGATGAAGGGCCTGGAAGCTGCTATCGATATCTCCATCGTCGAACCTGCCCTCACAAAGCAGGGCTGGCAATTCGGCGACTATCCCGGCGCGACCGAGGACAGCGTCAACGGTGCCCGCTATATCCACGAACTCTATACGATGGCTGATCCGCATTTTACCGGAAGGGCGACAGTTCCCGTCCTCTGGGATACCCGGACGAACACCATCGTCAACAATGAATCGTCCGACATCCTGAGGATGATGAATGACGGCTTTGGCGATCTGGCAACCCTCTCGACCGATCTCTATCCGAATGACCGGCGCGAAGAGATCGACGCCTTCAACGCGCGGATCTACCCGTCGCTCAACAACGGCGTCTATCGGACCGGCTTTGCGACGACGCAGCTCGCCTACGAGGAAGGTTTCCGGGATGTCTTCGACTGTCTGGATTGGGCCGAACTCCAGTTCGAAGGCAAGCGCTTCCTCTTTGCCGATCACCCGACTGAAGCAGATATCCGTCTGTTCGTGACGCTGGTGCGCTTCGATGTCGCCTATCACGGCATTTTCAAATGCAATCTCAGGCGTCTCTCCGATTACTCAAATCTCAGCGCTTTCTGCCGGAGCATGCTCGATTGGCCTGGCATCGCGGAGACGGTAAGTTTCGACCACATCAAGCGCGGATATTACTCGATAGAGACGCTCAATCCATCCGGCATCGTTCCGGTTGGCCCCGCGCTCGAAGAGCTGTTCTGATCGCCAAGCCATCGGATATTACACTCAGGCAAGTGGTATATCCTTTCCCATCGCGTCGCTTTGCCGGTTGCCTTCACGGGCTGTCGGCGTAAAGTTTGGCACGCAATCCACGGGTGACACAGGTGAATGTTTCGTTCATATATGGCGAAACACACTTCTGAAGACATGGCAGGAAGGAAAATACGATGAAACTGATGCGAGTCGGCGAGCCCGGCAAGGAAAAGCCGGCCCTCCTGGACAAGGAAGGCAAGATCCGCGATCTGTCGGCGCATGTTGCCGATATCGGCGGAGAGGCGATCCATCCGGATAGCCTGGCAAAGCTTGCCCAGATCGATCCCGACACCTTACCGGAACTGGCGGCAGGCCGTATCGGCGCTTGCGTCGCGGGTACGGGCAAGTTCATCTGTATCGGCCTCAATTTTTCGGACCACGCCGCAGAGACCGGCGCTACTGTGCCGCCTGAACCGATCATATTCATGAAGGCCACTTCCGCCATCGCTGGTCCGAATGACACGGTTCTCATTCCGCGCGGCTCTGAAAAAACCGACTGGGAAGTCGAACTCGGCGTCGTCATCGGCAAGACGGCTAAGTATGTCAGCGAAGCCGACGCACTCGATTATGTCGCCGGCTACTGCGTTTCGCATGACGTCTCCGAGCGCGCTTTCCAGACGGAGCGCTCCGGCCAGTGGACTAAGGGAAAGTCCTGCGACACATTCGGCCCGATCGGCCCCTGGCTGGTCACGAAGGATGAAGTTGCGGATCCGCAGAATCTCGGCATGTGGCTGAAGGTCAACGGCAAAACCATGCAGGATGGATCCACCAAGACGATGGTCTACGGCGTCGCGCACCTGGTTTCCTACCTCAGCCAGTTCATGTCGCTGCAGCCGGGCGACGTCATCTCGACCGGTACGCCCCCGGGCGTCGGAATGGGCATGAAGCCGCCCACTTACCTGAAGGCCGGCGACGTGGTCGAACTCGGCATCGAAGGTCTCGGGGACCAACGCCAGACGTTCGCCGCCGACGCTTAAGTTCAACGACCACAAACGACACCATGCCGGAGATCAATTCTCCGGCATTTTAATTTATAGGCCCTCCACTGTGTCTAACTTTGGCAGAATGTGATAGGGACCTCGGTAATACTGCCGCTGATCCGCACGAAGGACCAGCCATTCTTTCGGCCGCAGTCGAAAAGGTAATGTCGGTCATGTACTATCATCTCTACGAACTGAACCATGCGGTCATGGCGCCATTCCGGGCTGCTGCTGGCATGATGCGCCAGGCTTACGATAATCCGCTCAATCCCATGGCCGAAACCGCGTTCGGCAGGACGATATCTGCCAGTCTCGAGGTCTTCGAGCGCAGCACGCGGCGTTACGGAAAGCCCGAGTTCGGGCTGGTGCAGACAGTCATCGACGACAAGCCCGTGGTCGTCACCGAGGCTGTCGTCTGGCAGAAGCCGTTCTGTCGTTTGCTCCATTTCGAAAGGGACCTGCCAGTCCCCCGTCCGTCCGATCCGCGGATCCTGATCGTGGCGCCGATGTCCGGCCATTACGCGACGTTGCTGCGCGGTACGGTGGAGGCGCTGTTGCCCGGCGCCGATGTCTATATCACCGACTGGACCGATGCCCGGATGATACCCGTCGAAGAGGGCGACTTCGATCTCGACGACTACATCGACTATATCGTCGCCATGCTGCATCACCTCGGGCAGGATACCCATGTGGTGGCCGTCTGTCAGCCATCCGTGCCGGTGCTCGCTGCAGCCGCCCTTATGGAAGAGGCTGGCGATCCGCTGTCGCCCGCGTCCATGACGCTGATGGGCGGCCCGATCGATACGCGCATCAATCCGACCGGTGTCAACAAGCTCGCCATGGACAAGCCCATCGAGTGGTTTGCCGATAATGTGGTGATGAACGTTCCGTGGCCGCTGCCGGGTTTTGGGCGGTCGGTGTATCCGGGCTTCCTGCAGCTTTCTGGCTTCATGTCGATGAACCTCGACCGGCACGTCATTGCCCAGAAGGATTTCTTCATGCACCTCGTCAAGAACGACGGGGAGCCCGAAAAGCATCGCGAGTTTTATGACGAGTATCTGGCGGTCATGGACTTGACCTCGCAGTTCTACCTGCAGACGGTCGAGCAGGTGTTCATGAAACACGCCTTGCCGAAGGGCGAGTTGCACCATCGTGGTCACCGCGTCGATCCATCTGCGATCCGCAAGGTGGCGCTCCTGACGGTGGAAGGCGAAAACGACGATATCTCCGGCGTCGGCCAGACCAAGGCGGCGCAGACGATCTGCAGCAACATCCCCGACGCAATGCGGATGCATTATTTGCAGCCAGATGTCGGTCACTACGGTGTCTTCAATGGCTCTCGCTTCCGCCGCGAAATAGCGCCGCGCATCCTGGCTTTTGCCAGGGCCCACTCGAGAACTGCCGATGTCCCGAAGCGGAAGGCCAAGGGCTCAAGAACGGCCTAGGCGCGAAAAACGGGATTTTCGATCCGGAATGAAGAGTATTTGCGATTTTAAAGCACTTCCTTATTGAAGCCGGAGCCCGTTATTCCCACATCGATTTGAGCGGCTCCGGCATTCAGCCGGCCGCCTTACGAGGTATCTCACGATGAATCAGTCAGCATTGATTCGGCCGGAGTGGACCCCGGCGACCATCGCGCTCATGGTTCTGGGCTTCGTGGTTTTCTGGCCGCTTGGTCTTGCTATGCTCGCATACATCCTCTTCGGCGATCGCCTGAGAGGCTTCAAACGGGACGTCAACCAGGCAGCCGATGGCATGTTCAGCGGTTTCCGCCGCAACGGCCGTCGTTACCGTCAGCAGTTCAACAGCGAGAACGTCGCTTTTGACGACTGGCGCCAGGCAGAACTCGACCGCCTGGATCAGGAGCGCCGCAGGCTCGACGAGACCCGCGCCGACTTCGACAACTACGTGCGGGAATTGCGCCGCGCCAAGGACCAGGAAGAGTTCGACCGTTTCATGCGTGACCGCACAGCGGCGCGACGCACGGATCAGGGCTCCGGGCAGGAGTTCAGAACCTCCTGACGCATTCGACAGCCGGCATCGCGAGATGCCGGTTTTTCTTTGCAAGACACTGCAGCGAATCATATAAACCGGATCGATGTTTCCGCTTCTTTCAAAAGTCCGCAAGACTGCCCGGACGCCGCCTGTTCCGGAGGTGAGGACGCTCGATCTCGCCGGACGTCAGATGCCGCTGACGATCCGCAAGCACGAGCGCGCCACCCGTATTACCCTGCGCATAGAACCCGGCGGCCGGGCCCTGAAGATGACCGTGCCGCACGGCGTGCCGTCGCGAGAGATCAATGCCTTTCTCGACCGCCACCAGGGCTGGCTCATCACCAAGTTGTCGAAGTTCGAGCCTGATGCGAAGCTGCGCGATGGCAGCGAGATCCTGATCCGTGGAGTGCCCCACCAGGTTGAGCATTCAGGCAGCCTGCGTGGCATCACCGAAATCCTCGAACTGGACGGCGAGCGCATCCTGCGTGTCAGCGGAATGCCGGAGCATGCCGGGCGGCGCATTGCAGCCTTCCTGAAGAAGGAAGCGCGCGCCGATCTGGAGCGCCTGGTGAAACTGCACGCCAGCACCATCCGCGCGGAGGTTGCTTCGATCACCATGAAGGATACGCGCAGCCGCTGGGGCTCCTGTTCGTCGCAGGGCAATCTCAGCTTTTCTTGGCGGATACTGATGGCACCGCCCGAAGTTATCGACTATCTGGCTGCCCACGAGGTGGCGCACCTGAAGGAAATGAACCACGGCCCCCGCTTCTGGGCGCTGTGCAAAAAGCTTTGCCCACACATGGAAGAAGCAAAAGCCTGGCTGAAGCGGCATGGCACCCACCTTCATGCCATCGATTTCGGCTAGCGCGGCAGGCTCTGAAATCCAGCAACTGTCGCGAATGGGCTCGACTCTTTTGCCATTTCGTGTCACTTGCCTGCCATGAAACCCGATATCAAGATTTGCGGATTGAAGACGGCCGAGACGGTCGATCGCGCTGTCGCGCGCGGCGCCACACACATCGGTTTCATCTTCTTTGAAAAAAGCCCGCGCTACATCGATCCCGATCTTGCAGGCGTGCTTGCTGACCGCGTTCGTGGCAAGGCCCTCATCGTCGCCGTGGTGGTCGATCCGGACAATGACGATCTCGATGAGATTATGAACCTGGTTCGGCCCGACGTGCTGCAATTGCATGGCCATGAAAGTCCGGAGCGGGTTCTGACCATCAAGGCCCTCTACGACGTGCTTGTCATGAAGGCCTTTTCCGTGCGGGATGCCGAGGACCTCAGGCGTGTGGAGGCCTACATCGGCATCGCAGATCGCTTCCTGTTCGATGCCAAGGCACCCAAAGGTTCGGAACTGCCCGGCGGAAACGGCGTTGCTTTCGACTGGAGCCTGATGGCGTGGCTTGACGGCCGCGTCGACTACATGCTTTCGGGAGGCCTCAACAAAGACAACGTCGCCCTTGCGCTCGCCTCCACCAAGGCCTCGGGTATCGATATATCGTCCGGTGTGGAAAGTGCGCCGGGCGTCAAGGATCTGACCATGATCGACGAATTTTTCGACGCGGTTGCCTCGGCTCGCATGCCGGCAACAGCCTCAGGGAGTTGACAGTGAACGAGACGCCAAACGTAAATTCCTTCCGCGCCGGGCCAGACGAAGATGGCCGCTTCGGTATCTTCGGTGGACGATTCGTCGCAGAGACGCTGATGCCGCTGATCCTCGCCCTGCAGGCCGAGTGGGAAAATGCCAAGACCGATCCGACCTTCAAGGCCGAGCTCGATTATCTCAACACCCACTATATCGGTCGCCCAAGCCCGTTGTATTTCGCCGAGCGGCTCACAGCCGAGCTTGGCGGCGCGAAGATCTATTTCAAGCGCGACGAACTCAACCACACCGGATCGCACAAGATCAACAATTGCATCGGGCAGATCCTGCTCGCCAAGCGCATGGGCAAGACCCGCATCATCGCAGAAACCGGCGCCGGCCAGCATGGCGTGGCTTCGGCTACCGTTGCTGCTCGCTTCGGGTTGCCCTGCGTTGTCTACATGGGCGCAACCGATGTCGAGCGCCAGGCGCCGAACGTGTTCCGTATGAAGCTGCTCGGTGCCGAGGTCGTTCCCGTCACATCCGGCCACGGTACCCTGAAAGATGCCATGAACGAGGCGCTGCGCGACTGGGTCACCAACGTCGACGACACCTACTATATGATTGGAACTGCGGCCGGACCGCACCCCTATCCGGAAATGGTTCGCGATTTCCAGTCTGTGATGGGCCGCGAAGCCAAGGAACAGATGATGGCCGCAGAAGGCCGCCTGCCGGACATGCTGGTGGCAGCAGTCGGCGGTGGCTCCAATGCGATCGGCCTGTTCCATCCGTTCCTCGATGACAAGAGCGTCCAGATCGTCGGCGTCGAAGCCGGCGGCAAGGGCCTGGAGGGCGAGGAGCACTGTGCGTCGTTGACGGTCGGTTCCCCGGGCGTGCTGCATGGCAACCGCACCTACCTGCTGCAGGACAGGGACGGGCAAATAAAGGAAGGCCACTCGATCTCCGCCGGCCTTGACTATCCCGGCATCGGCCCGGAGCATTCATGGCTGAAGGATATGGGCCGCGTCGAATACGTGCCGATCATGGACACCGAGGCTCTGGCAGCCTTCCAGATGCTGACTCGCCTCGAAGGTATCATCCCGGCACTCGAGCCTGCCCATGCGCTGGCCGAAGTCATCAAGCGTGCGCCGAAGATGGATAAGGACCAGATCATCGTGATGAACCTCTGTGGCCGAGGCGACAAGGATATCTTCACCGTTGGCAAAATTCTCGGCGTGGAGCTCTGACATGACCGCACGGATGGACAAACGCTTCGCCGACCTGAAGACCGAGGGTCGCCCGGCGCTGGTTACCTATTTCATGGCTGGCGACCCAGATTACGAAACGTCGCTCGGCATCATGAGGGCGCTGCCGGAAGCAGGCTCCGACATCATCGAGCTCGGCATGCCTTTCTCGGACCCGATGGCCGATGGTCCGGCAATCCAGATGGCCGGTCAGCGGGCGCTGAAGGCAGGCCAGACGCTGAAGAAGACGCTGCAGCTTGCCGCCGATTTCCGTAAATCCGATGACGCTACGCCGATCGTACTGATGGGCTACTACAACCCGATCTATATTTACGGCGTCGAGAAATTTCTCGATGACGCGCTGGCATCCGGCATCGACGGCCTGATCGTCGTCGACCTACCGCCGGAAATGGATGACGAGCTCTGCATCCCGGCTATCCGCAAGGGCGTTAATTTCATCCGTCTGGCAACACCGACGACGGACGACAAGCGCCTGCCGATGGTGCTTCGCAATACTTCGGGCTTCGTCTACTACGTATCCATGAACGGCATCACCGGCTCGGCTATGGCCGATCCGTCACTTGTCTCGGCTGCCGTCCGCCGTATCAAGAGCCATACCGACCTGCCTGTTTGCGTCGGCTTCGGCGTCAAGACGGCCGAGCATGCGCGGGTCATCGGTGCGGCTGCCGATGGCGTCGTCGTCGGCACTGCGATCGTCAATCAGGTTGCGAATTCGCTGACCGCGGATGGCAAGGCGACTGCCGATACCGTGCAGGCGGTGGCAACCCTTGTTCGTGGTCTTTCAACCGGAACCCGCTCGGCGCGCCTTGTTGCCGCCGAATAGTTCCCCCACATTGGCCTTGGTCAATTCAGTCATTCAGGAGATCTCGATTTGAACTGGATCACGAATTACGTTCGCCCGCGGATCAATTCCATGCTGGGCCGTCGCGATGATATCGCCGAAAATCTCTGGATCAAATGCCCGGAAACCGGAGAAATGGTCTTCCACAAGGATCTGGAAGACAACAAGTGGGTCATTCCTGCTTCCGGCTTCCACATGAAGATGCCGGCAAAGGCCCGCCTGATCGATCTGTTCGACAATGGCGAGTACGAGGCCCTGGTGCAGCCGAAGGTCGCCCAGGATCCGCTGAAGTTCCGTGATTCGAAGAAATACAGCGACCGTCTGAAAGACAGCCGCGTCAAGACCGAGCAGGAAGACACGATTCTCGCCGGGGTCGGCAAGCTGCAGGAACTGAAGATCGTTGCCGTCGTGCACGAGTTCAACTTCATGGGCGGATCGCTCGGTCTCGCTGCCGGCGAGGCGATCGTCAAGGCATTCGAGCGCGCTATTGCCGAGAAATGCCCGCTGGTGATGTTCCCGGCTTCGGGTGGTGCCCGCATGCAGGAAGGCATCCTATCGCTGATGCAGCTGCCGCGCACGACGGTCGCAGTCGACCTCCTCAAGGAAGCAGGCCAGCCCTATATCGTCGTATTGACCAATCCGACGACCGGCGGCGTCACTGCCTCTTATGCGATGCTGGGAGACATTCACCTGGCCGAACCCGGTGCCGAAATCTGCTTCGCCGGCAAGCGCGTCATCGAACAGACGATCCGCGAAAAGCTGCCGGAAGGCTTTCAGACGTCGGAATATCTGCTCGAACACGGCATGGTCGACATGGTCATTAAGCGTCATGATATCCCGGATATGCTGGCACGACTGTTGAAGATCCTGACCAAGCAGCCGGCGACCGCCTCGCTTGAACCGAGCGAGATCGTGCTGCCGATGGCTGTCGGCGCCTGAGTCGACGAAGACCGAAAAGCGGAGGTGCGGAATGGGCTCCATAGATCACTCCACCAAGAGCCAGGCCGAACAGGTGATCGACGAGCTCCTGGGCCTGCACCCCAAGGGCTTCGACCTTTCGCTCGACCGCATCACGCGGCTGCTTGAGCTTCTCGGCAACCCGCAGACCAAACTGCCGCCGGTGATCCATGTCGCCGGCACCAACGGCAAGGGCTCCGTTACAGCGTTCTGCCGGGCGCTGCTCGAAGCGGGCGGCAAAAGCGTTCATGTCCATACGTCACCGCATCTGGTAAACTGGCATGAACGCTATCGCATCGGCGTCAAGGGCGGTCGAGGACAGCTCGTCGACGACGCCGTCTTTGCCGATGCACTGCGCCGCGTCGCTGATGCCAATGCCGGCCAGAAGATCACCGTCTTTGAAATCCTGACCGCAGTCACCTTCCTGCTGTTCTCGGAACAGCCCGCCGATGCGGCGATCATCGAGGTCGGTCTCGGAGGCCGCTTCGATGCGACCAACGTTATCTCCGACCCCGCCGTGTCCGTCATCATGCCGATCTCGCTGGATCATCAGCCTTATCTCGGCGACCGCGTCGAGTTGATTGCCGCTGAGAAGGCGGGGATCATGAAGCGCGGGCTTCCGGTCGTCATCGGCCACCAGCAATATGATGCTGCGCTAGAGGTCTTGACGACGACGGCCGAGAGGCTGCATTGCCCGACGGCAGTATTCGGCCAGGACTTTTCGGCCCATGAGGAATACGGACGGCTGGTCTACCAGGACGAGTTCGGCCTTGCCGATTTATCGCTGCCACGTCTGCCGGGACGCCACCAGCACGCTAACGCTGCTGCCGCCATCCGTGCCGTCAAGGCCGCCGGCTTCATCGTCACTGACGCCATGATGGAAAAGGCGATGACTACGGTCGAATGGCCCGGCCGACTGCAGCGCCTGACTGAAGGCAAGCTCTTCACTCGCGCGCCGAAGGGTGCCGAAATCTGGGTGGACGGAGGGCATAATCCGGGTGCTGGCGAGGTGATTGCCGAGGCGATGGCCGGCTTCGAGGAGCGTCAGGCCCGACCGCTGTTCCTGATCACAGGCATGATCAACACCAAGGATCCGATAGGTTACTTCAAGGCGTTTGCGGGTTTGGCGGAGAAAGTGTTCTGCGTGCCGATCGCCCATAGCGATGCGATGATCGATCCCGTCGTTCTCAGCCATGCGGCCTATGATGCCGGACTGGTCGCCGAGCCGATGTCGTCGGTCGGCGATGCGCTCGACGCAATCATGCGTGCTATGTCCCCGGATACCCTGCCCCCTCGCATCCTGATGGGCGGCTCGCTCTATTTGGTTGGCGAGGTATTGGCCGAAAACGGAACTCCACCGCAATAAAAAAACCCGGACAATGCCGGGCTTTCAACTCTGGTCGCTCTGGCGACGCAATCAGGCGGCGTTGGAAATCCAGCTTGCCAGCGCAGACTTCGGTGCAGCACCAACCTTGATATCGGCAACTTCACCAGCCTTGAAGAGGGCGAGCGTCGGGATCGAGCGGACGCCAAACTTGGCGGCGAGTTCGGGATTTTCATCGATGTTAAGCTTGGCCACCTTGACCTTGCCGGCCATCTCAACGGAAATCTCTTCGAGGCTCGGAGCAATCATCTTGCACGGGCCACACCATTCAGCCCAGAAATCAACCACGACTGGTTCTGCAGAATCTAGAACTTCCGCTTGGAAGTTCGAGTTATCGACTTTCACGGTAGCCATAAAAATGCTCCTTCACCGGAATTAACTGTTGAACCACATGTGATGTTGCGGTGCCGAATTTCAAGCTTTGGTATTTCACTTTGTCATGAGTTCGGCAAGCGCCGATCTGAGAGCTGCCTCCGACAGCGTGTGGACAGTCGCGTTCTCGGAGTAGACCAGCACGCAATCGATGCGCTTGCCCGGATAGAGCGGCGCCAGGATCTCGCGGTATATCGCCAGCTGAGCCTTGTGCGCGAAGGGTATGGCTTCGGCTGTAGCCGGCGGCACGCGATTGGTCTTGTAGTCGAGGATCACCACGCGATCGTCCAGCACCGCCAGCCGGTCGATACGGCCGGAGACCGCATAGGTCTGACGGTCGAGTGCAAGCGTCCCCATAATGGAAACTTCGGCTTGTGCGTGGCTACTGAAAACCCCCAGCAGGTCCTTGTGCGCCATCAGCGCCAAAACTGAGGCGACCAGCGCCTGGCGCTCCGTTGCCGGCCAGAAGCGCGTCGTCCGTTCGGCGTAGCGCGCGGCGGCCTCAGCGCGTTCGGCTGGAGGCAGATCCGGCAGCATCTGCACCATACGGTGGACCAGTCGGCCCTTTTCCAGCGCACGATCGGATGCACCCTTGTCGCCGAACAGCGGGGAAGCGACCGCCAGATTCCCGGCTTCGTCATCGATGATGGTGCCTGCTCCCGACGGGCTCAGCGGACGCGGGAGATGGCGGGGGGACGGAAGCGGTTGCAGCAGGGCAGGCGGCAGCGCCGTTTTGTCCCTTCGTGCCTCCGTCGACACTGCGGTTTCGAGATCTTTTGCCATTCCCCCGACGCGCCAGCGCAGGCCGGTCCAATCGCCGTCAGGTCCGGTGAAAGTGGCCTCAGTACAACGCTCGGGATGTTGTGCGAGGGTGGTCGCGATCATGCTGTGCCAGATGTCGGGGTTCTGTCGCACGCCGCGATAGCCGCAGACGATCAGTCTGTCAGCGGCCCGCGTCATGCCGACATAGAGCAGCCGGCGATATTCCTCCTCTGCCTGGCCCTGGATACGGCTGGCATTGGCCTGGGTCAGCGTGTTGCCGAGCGAACTCAGCGGCAGCCAGGCCGGCATCGGCACTTCTTCGCCGCGCCCCTCCAGCAGCCGCAGCTTCGGCAGATGGCTGGAAGTGAAGGATTTCGAGCCGCCATCGACGAGAAAGACAATCGGCGCCTCCAGCCCCTTGGCGGCATGCACCGTCATGATCCGCACCTCGTTGCGGCCCTTGTCCTGTTCGCGCTTGACGACCGGTGCTTCCAGTTCCAGCGTCGAGACGAAGGATTGCAGGCCGGGCAGCCCGGATGTCTCATGGTCGAGCGCGAATGTCAGGAACTCGTCGAGGATATCGCTGACTTCGCTGCCAAGCCGAGCCAGGAACTGACGCCGACCGCCATGGCTGCCGAGAATTCGCGCAAAGAGATCGTGGACCGAGTAGGTCTTCGACAGTGCCATGAAGAGTTTCAGTCGCTCGACTGCATCGGCAAAGGTATCGTTGCCGTCGGCTGCAAAGGCTTGGAGATGCTGCCAGACGCTGGTGCCATCGCCGCGCAGCGCCGCCACCATGAACACGTCGTCCTCGGAGAGGTCGAAAAGCGGGCTTTTCAGCACCGCCGCCAGCGACAGGTCGTCCTCCGGCAATAGCAGGAAGCGGCCGAGCGCCAGCAGATCCTGGATGGCGATATGGCTGGTCAGCACCAGGCGGTCGGCGCCGGCGACGGCAATGTTGCCACGTTTCTTCAGCGCACGGGTGAGGGCATTGACGAAAGCATCGCGCTTGCGCACCAGCACGAGGATATCACCCGCCTCTATCAGCCGCGTCTTACCCTTGTCGATAATGCTCTCGCGGCCGACCAGTGTATCCATCACATGAGCCATGCGCCGCGCGAGAACTGCGGCCGGCGCGCTTTCAGGCGTCGAATCGAAGGGCGCCGTCCAATCCTCTTCCTTGGCGGCAGGCTCCGGCGCGATCATGTGCCAAAGGTCCACTTCCCCCGGATGACCGATACGACTGGAGCGATGGACGACGGCCTCATCGGTGGCGCTGAGGCCCCTGGCATTGTCCGGCGTCGAAAAAACGTGATCGACGGCTGATAGCACGTCAGATGTCGAGCGGAACGACAGCGGCAGCCGCACCGGCGAAAACGCCTGGCCACTGGCAAGCACGCGACGCCGCGTACGGTCGCTCTCCTCGGAGAAACGCTCCGGTCGCGCGCCCTGGAAGGAATAGATCGACTGCTTCTCGTCTCCGACCGCAAACAGCGTCCGCAGCGTCGGCCGGGCGCTGGCGCCGGAGAAAAAATCTTCCGCCAGAGACTGGATGACACTCCACTGGATCGGGCTGGTATCCTGCGCCTCGTCGACGAGAATATGGTCGATGCCCTGGTCGAGCTTGTAGTGGATCCACGGGCCGACACCGCTGCGCATCAAAAGATCGGCCGTTCGGGTGATCAGGTCCTCGAAATCGAGCTGGCTGCGCTGTTTCTTGAGTTCGGCATAATCGGCGTTCAGCCGGTCGGCAAGCGTCAGGGCGGCGCGTGTAGCGCGGTACATCTGCATGCGTTTCAGCCTGTCCCGGCAGTCCACGACATGGGCGCGCGCCGTCGCGATGGCATCCGTCAGCTCCGGCGCCTCGGCCAGCATTGCCTTAACCACGAACTGGCCATCGGATTTTGGCTCGCCCTTGGCGGTCAGCATGACCTTTTCAAGGATTTCCACACGCTCGTTGGGATCTAGCGCGCGCATGACCAGCCTCAGGCCGTAGGCGATCTCCTGGGCCTTGCTGCCACCCTTGCTGTCCGCGAGCTCAAGATAGCGGTCCAGCATCGCACCTGACAGTCCCCGCAGCGGCCAGAATTGCTGTGCGATGTCGGCTTCCGTCTCGGTCGCCGACAGCCCCAGCCGCTGGCGCATCACCTTATCGAGGCCGCCGCGCTGTTCCGCATCGAGCGCGAAGCGACGGATGGCGTTACGGTGGGCGATGATCTCGCCCAGCAGCGTCTCGAGACCGGATTCGTCCCCGAGATCGAGCACATGGGCAAAGGCCTCCGCCAGAGCAGCATCGTCTTCAGGCGTCGTTGCGGTTAGCAGGGAGCGTCGGGCGTCCGCCAGCAGCGTCGTCGCAGCGCGGTCGTCGAGCACTGAAAAATGACCGGCGACATTGGCTTCGAGCGGAAACTGGTGCAGCAGCGCCTCGCAGAAGGCATGGATGGTCTGGATCTTAAGCCCGCCCGGCGTTTCCAAGGCCTTTGCAAAAAGTCGCCGCGCCTCTGCCAGCTTGAAGACGTCCGGCACAGCTCCCTCGACATCGGTAATGCGCTTGATCAGCGCTTCGTCCGGCAGTGTTGCCCATTCGGCAAGCCGGTCGAAGACGCGGTTCGACATCTCAGATGCTGCTGCCTTGGTGTATGTCAGGCACAGGATCGCCGAAGGCCTCGCGCCGGCCAGCAGCAGCCGGATCACCCGCTGCGTGAGGACATGCGTCTTGCCGGAGCCGGCATTGGCCGAAACCCACGCAGACCGGGTCGGATCGGAGGCCAGCGATTGCTGGACCGTCGTCCAGCCGATCCAGGTGCCGGCGTCGTCGCCTTCCGGAAGCTCTGCCAGTTCACTCATCGTCTGCAGCCTCTTCCGCTTCGGCCGTCGACCATTCCGACACCCGCGCCAGATGGTCGTAATCGCCGCCGAATTCCTGCTGCTGGGCCGGGATCAGCCGCGAGGCGAAACCTTTTTCGCCGGATCGCAGCAGCAAAACGAACTGGCTGAGCTGTTCGATCGATTCGTGGCCGAGATCGAGCGCCGATTTCGGCTGTGTCCGGGCGCTGGCCTTGGCGAGCTCGTTGTTGACCTGATCCTCCCTGAATCGATCGCCCGGCCGTAGGCGAACGTAAAGCAGGTTTTCCGGCGTCAAAGTCCCGACATCGCGAAAGGCACCGGCCTGCAGCGCGTAGGCCTCGAGTGCCAGCTGCGGATCGAGCAGCGCCCGGGCCTGCTGCGGCGTAGGATTGAAGCCGGTCTTGTAGTCGATGATATCGGCCGCTTTGCCGCCCTTCAGGTCGATCCGGTCGGCAACGCCGGTCAGCCGGATGCCGGCGGCTTCGAGATCGACGGCGGCGCGGACTTCGGTAAATGTTTGGCGGATCTGCGGCTGCCGGGTCTTCTCCCAGTTGAGAAAGGCCCGTGCGACCTCGCGAAAGCGCGGGCGCCAGACGGCGTCGATATGCGGCGGCAACTGCTCGGCGTCGAACAGCTCCGTCAGGATGCGCTCCATTGCCTTCAAGGCATCCGGCGCCGTTGCCAGATGGCCCTCGCGGGTGAAGCGATCGACAATCCGGTGATAGAGCGTGCCGCGCTCGGCAGCGCCGGGGTCGCTGTTGAACGGGTTGACTGGGTCGAGCCGGAGGACGCGGCGGGCATAGATCGCGTACGGATCGCGCCTCAGACGTCCGACCTCGCTGAACGAATAGCTTTTCGGCTGCATCGCTGCCGGTGGCTTGGGCGAGGGGCGCTGAGCGGGTGCCTCGCGGTCGCCGGCATCGATCAGCGCTGCCCAGTCGCGAAAGCAGTCGCCGCGCACCTTCAGCTCTTCTGCAAATTCCTTGCCGCCCAGCGCCATAAGCCTTTGCAGCCAACGCGAGGCGACTGTGGGCGTTGAGCCCTGCCGCAACGCTCTAGAGTAGATGAGGTCCGCCGTGCCGTTTGCCATCTCGAAGTCATGGGCCAGCTGGCCGATGCGTCGCTCCGGCGGCTCCAGGCCGATCTCCGTCTTCATCATCCGCGACACGAAGGGGTTGTTGGCCGTCTGTCCGGGCCACGAGCCCTCGTTCAGGCCGCCGAGGATGAGAGTATCGACGCTTTGCAACCGGGCTTCCAGCGTACCGAAGATGAACAGCCTGGGATGGCTGAGCGCCCGGGGTTTGACTGCCTGGCCGGCGGAAAGCGCCATCATGATGTCGATCCACTGCGGGCCATCGGCTTCCATCTGGCCATCGGTCGCCATCACTTCGCGCAGCACGGTCGCCAGCGCATCGCCCGCTTCGGAAGACCAGAGCGCCGCAAGGTCGCCTTTCTCGTCGGCAACCACCGCCTCCAGAGCTCGCCCGGTGCGTTCGGCCCATTCTGACAATGTGAAGCTGGTCGTCAGCCGCCGATCCTCGGGGCGGCGTCGGACCAGGGCGCCAGCCAGCAGTTCGGTCGCGAGCCGCACACGATTGGCAAGTAAGGCCGCCATGTCAGCCGCTTCCGGCGGCAGGCTGTCGCGCCATCTCGGCGCATGGCGATCGTTCTCCTGGTCCGCTAGCCGCTGTTCCAGAAGAGGCTCCAGCGTATTGATGTCGACCTCGCCGACGCCTCCGCGCAGGGCCAGCAACTCCAGCGCGTCGACGGCATGATCCAGCACGGATCGTTCCAGCCCGAAGCTCGTAAGGGGGTGTTTGAGCAGGCTGACGATGGCAACGGGGTCGCCGGGCCTGAGCGTTGCCTCGAGCAGCAGCGTCAACAGGCTGCCTTGCGGTGTGGAGGACAGCGGCGTGCCTGCCGAATCATCGGCGACGATGCCGAAGCGGGCAAGTTCAGCCGTCACTCGACGCGCCAGGTTCCGGTCGGGCGTAATCAGCGCCGCTTGGCTTTCATTGCCGTTACGGCCAGGCTTTTCCAGCGCCAGCCGCAGGGCAATCGCGATGGCCGTCGCCTCTTCGCGCTCGTTCGCAGCCTCGATCAGCGAGACATCGGCGAACGCCGCGCGAAACGCGCCGGGCGGCAGCGTCTTTTGCCAATCTCCCCAGCCGCTCGTAGCCTTGGCTGGCGCCAGCGCACGGGACAGGATTTCGGCACGCCGCTGCAGATCGACCGGCGCCGTCTCTATGGTATCGACCTCGGCGCGCTCCGTTTTCAGTTGCCGCAACAGGTGCGCAAGACCGTACTGTGGATGGCTGCGGCTGGCCGGATCGCGATCGGCAATGCCAGCAATCGGCGCGACCATGGCCCAGTCCTCATCGGACATCGTCTGGTCGAGACCCGGCAATACGATGACGCCTTGCGGCAGGGCAGCGACGGCGGCTATCAGCTCGGCGGTGGCCGGCACGGAACCGGTCGAACCGGCGATGATGATCGGCCCTGTGGGCTGCGCGGTCGCCAGCCGTTTGGCCTCGGCGCGCAGGATGGCATTGCGATGCCGGGCTGGCGAGGACCGGCCAAGTTCGTCCAGGCGGGCCGGCCAGAAGGCGCTGGCGATCTGCAGAAATTCGGCTGTCAATTGCCACCAGAGAGCATGATCCTGGGCATCCAGCGTCGCGAGATCAGCCCAGTCGCGGTCTTCCGTCTCGATCGAATCGATCAGTTCGGCAAGATTGCGCGCAAGCCAGATCGCATCGGCCGGGCTGGCAGGCGCCACCAGCGGTGAATCGGAGTGGATGTCACGGACGATCTGCGGCAGCTTGTTGCGCCAAGCGAGGATCAAGCGGGCCAACTCCAACAGCCGGGCGGTATTCGAGAGTGGCTGCAGCAGGTCGGCGGTGGCTGGCAGGTCCTCGTCGAAATAGCCGCTATCTTCGTCGGTCTCGCCGAGAGGCCGGATCACCGGGAGGATCGCCGATTGGCCGCCGAGCAGATAGACGAAGGCAGAGCGCAGCACGCGGGCTGCGCGTCGCGTCGGCAGATAGATCGTTACCTTGGCAAGGGACAGCGGATCGGCGGGGTCGTGGCGAAAGTGATCGGTCAGCCGCCCGTCGCAGAGCGCTGCTGCAAGCGTTGCAAGGAAGGGCAATCCCGCCGGTATCGTCAGGATGCGCTGCCGTTGCTTCATGATGGCTCGCTTGCGCTGATGCGACGGATCGTTTCTTCTGCAGCTTCTATCGCATCCGGCGTTCCGACCGTCAGCCATTCGCCCTCGAGCACAAGGCCGTAAAGCCTGCTGCTCGCTATGGCCCGGTCGAAATAGAGGTTGAGGTTGAAGGCTTCGTCCGGCGCGTCGTCGAACAGTGCGGGATGCAAGGCAATGGCGCCGGCATAAACCACGGGATTGGGCATTCCCTCGCGGTAGCGCGTTAGGCAACCATCGGCAGCCATGGAGAAATCCTTCTTGCCGTCATGGCCGGTGGTCTTGTCCAGCGGGACGCAGAGCAAGGCCATGTCCATGGTGCCCGCATCGAAGACGTCCGCCAATCGCTCGAGGTTTGTCGGCTCCCCAGGCGTTTCGCCAATCCAGAAAAGGTCGGCGTTCATGACCAGAACCGGGTCGCGGCTGAGCAGCTTCAGGCCTTTGGCAAGACCACCGCCGGAGTTCATCAGGCCTCCGGTCTCGTCGGATACCACGATCTCCAGTCCCTCACGAGCTTGGAGATAGGCTCGCATCTGATCGGGATGATGATGAATATTGATTGCGACCCTGTCCACCCCTGAGGCGACCAGAAGGTCGAGCACATAGTCGAGCATTGGCTTGCCACCGATCTTCACCAGCGGCTTCGGGGTGTGGTCGGTGATCGGGCGCATGCGGGTTCCAAGCCCCGCTGCGAGCACCATGGCCTGTTTGATTGTCATCTGATCCGGTATTTATGATTCGCCTGCGCCTATACCAGCCCTTGCGCACCAATCGCGCAAGGGGGCAAGCGTTTCGTGCTCGAATGCAGCCTGCAGGTAGGTGAGGGTACGCGGCATATGCTGGAGATAGCCCGGCTTTCCATCCCGCTGCTTCAACCTGACCCACAGTCCGGCCAGCTTGCAGTTGCGCTGCGCCGACATGATAGCCCAGCTTTTCAGGAACAACGGCTCGTCGAAGCCTGGCTGGGCGCGACGGAGCGCCAGGTAGTCACCCATCAGTTGCTCGAACAGCGGCCGCTCGATGGTGACGCGGGCGTCCTGTACGAGAGATGCCAGGTCATAGGCCGTCGGCCCGATCATTGCGTCCTGGAAGTCGATCAGGCCGATGCGGCGAATACCGACGTCCTCGCCGCGCCAGATGATGTTCGGGGAATGCAGGTCGCGTAGCAGCAGGCTCTTCTCCGAGGCGGCGAGCTGGTCGATGAGATCGTCCCAGATTGCCAGATATTCTGCGCGTTCCGTGTCGCTGGCAGCTTCGCCGCGTTTCCAGGGCAGGTACCAGTCGAGCAGCAGGCGGGCTTCCATGCCCGTCGCCGTGCGGTCGAAATCCGGAATATGGTGGACATGATCTGAAGTCACCACGATATCCCGGGGCAGGGTAAGCCCGTGCAGCAGTGCCAGGCAGGCAACGCCGGCTTGATATCGCTCCGGGATGGGTCTTCCGTGCGTGTCGAGAACACCATCGGTGCCGAGGTCCTCGATCAGCAGAATGCCTTGCTTGTAGTCGACATGATAGATTTCCGGCGTGGCGAAACCGTTGTCCCGCAGCATGCCCGCGATCGCTACGAAGGGATAAGCGTCTTCGGCAAGGTGCGCGACCTTGGGGTAAGGTTTGCCGTCCAGCACCGGGGGTCCCTCCGGACGGCGTGGCCAGTCCATCAGGATGATGCGATTGCTTCCGTCGGCAGGGTAGATCGATTCATAAGCGCGCATCGACGCATCGCCTGTCAGGAAGCGACGTTCCGCGCCTGCAAGCCCGCTCTCGTCGAGAAACGAGCGGATATTCAACACGCGCCGGATGCGGGCTGCCT
Source organism: Rhizobium sp. rho-13.1 (assembly GCF_007000305.1). Classification (NCBI taxonomy): domain Bacteria; kingdom Pseudomonadati; phylum Pseudomonadota; class Alphaproteobacteria; order Hyphomicrobiales; family Rhizobiaceae; genus Rhizobium; species Rhizobium sp. rho-13.1. Next base: position 51,242 of record NZ_SCFL01000017.1, read on the forward strand.
GGCCTGGCGGTGCCGATATAGTCGCGCGGCGCCCTTGGCCTTCGGTCTCGAGACGAAGTGTAATACGACTTCCGGGTAATTCCGTCTCCGCCATTTCAGGCCATTCGACCAGGCAGATACCAGCATCGAGCGCTTCGTCGAAACCCAGTTCCACGAGTTCCGTCGGATCGCCCAGACGATAGAGATCGAAATGCGAAACCGGAATGCGCAGCGCATAGGACTGGACAAGCGTGAACGTCGGGCTAGGCACTTCCAGCCCCTCGTCGTCGGCCATCGCCCGCAGAAAAGCGCGTGCCAGCGCCGATTTGCCTGCGCCAAGATCGCCGCTCAGCGCCAGGCAGTCGCCCACCGTAAGCGCGAGCGCCAGATCTTCGCCGAGTTGGCGTGTCGCCGCGTCATCTTGCAGAAAGACCGAGATCGGGGCGTCCATGGACGTCACTCGGCAGCGGCAATCGATTGCGGCACGTCGGCAGACGGAATGCGGCAGCGCACGATGGTTCCCTTGCCGGGCTGGCTGTCGATGGAAACTTGGCCGTTATGCAGGCTGACGAAACTTTCGACGATCGAGAGCCCCAGACCGGCGCCGCTGCGCTTTCCGCCCTTGCCGTTGGACGCGAAGCGTTTGAATACCGTTCCCATCACATCTTCCGGGATGCCCGGGCCCTGATCGGCGACAGAAAACAGGAAGTCGGTGCCGTCACGATGGCATTTCAGCGAAATGACCGAGCCTTCGGGCGCAAAATTGGCGGCATTGTTGAGAAGCTTCAGCAAAATCTGCTTCAGGCGCTGCTGGTCGGCAACGACGCTGCCAAGTTGTGCTGGAACAATGATTTCCAGCGTGACGCCACTCTCCTGCAGCCTGTCCGCGATTTGCAGCGAGACGTCATCCAAAAGGTCATCGAGCAGGATGTTGCTGCAATTGAGCCGCATGATACCAGCATCGACGGTCGCCAGATCGAGAATGTCGTTGACGAGCGTCAGCAGCACCGACGAAGATGTGGCGATATGGTCGATATACTCGGCCTGCCGCTCGCTTAGCGGTCCGATACCGGGCGTTTTCAGGAGGTCGGTGAAGCCGATGATGTTGGTCAGCGGCGAGCGCAGTTCGTAGGACACGTGCTGGACGAAGTCGTTCTTCAGTTCGTCTGCCTTGCGCAGCGCCTCGTTCTTTTCCGTCAAGGCGCGCTCGGCGCGGACGCTGTCCGTCATATTGACGAAAGTCAGCATCGTCTGGGCATTCGGCAGCGGTGTCACCGCATAATCGAGCACCAGCCCAGAGAATAGCTCGAGCGTCCCTTGCGAAGAAGGTCGCTCGTCGTTGAAGCTGGTAATCTGCTCCGCAAAGGATTTCCAGCCATCCGGCTTGTCATAGGAGGCAAGGCAGGCATCGGCCACCATGCGGATATGGGTCCCGGGCTTGGCTTCCGTCTCGCTGATGCCCCATAGCGCGCGGAACGCCGGGTTGGACAGCCGCATGCGACCGTCGGGCCCGAACACCGCAACACCTTCCGAAAGGTGGTCGATGGTCTCGCCCTGGACCTTGACGAGCGTATTGTAGCGTGTTTCGAGATCGACCTGCTCGGTGAGATTTTCGAACACCCAGGTGGCGCCACCCTGGGGATGCGCGGTCGCGAAAACGCGCAGGATCTGGCCGTTCGGCAGATGCCAGAGGTCGGATTGCGTATCCAGCGCCCGGTAGACGGAAAGCACACTTTCCTTCCAAGTCTTCCAGTTCAGCGGTTCCGGCAGCTTCTTGGCAGCGCGCAGCCGGTCCAGCAGTTCACTATTGTCGGGCTTCGATTCCAGGAACGAGATATCGAGTTCCCAGAGCTGCACGAAGGCCTGGTTGTAGAATTGCAGACGACGGTTACCGTCGAAGATGGCAACGGGTGTCGCCAGATGGTCGAGCGTCTCGGCATGGCTCTTCAGCGTGCGCTGTAGTTCGGCGCGGACAGCCTCGGTCTCCGACACGTCGATTGCCATGCCTGCCGAACCGCTGCGGGCGCGCACGTCGACTACGTCGAAAAATGTACGGTTGCCGCGGACGACAGTCGAAATCTTGTCGTGGAAAGGCGAGTCGGGTGTTGCGGAGGCGCGGATGCGTTCGCGGGCGATGGTGCTCAGGAACTCACGACCCTCGCGGATCGCTTCCTCCGGTGAAACAGCTTCCACGGCTTCGCCATAGGCATGATTGACCCATGTCAGCTTGCCGTCTGGATCGCGCTGCCAGACGGGAAGGTCGATGGCATCGAGCAGGTTCTGAAAGGCCGAGATCGACGTCAGCAATCGGTCCCGCTCGATCTTGATTTCAGCCAATTCGGCACGGAGGTTGTTCAGCGCGACAAAGCGCACAAAAGCCCGCCCGCCGGAGATCCGGCCCTGCGCTTCGAGAATTTCGTCGCGGTTGGTCTCGACGACCATGTCGAAGCCTTGGCCGCTGCTGCGCAGCTTGTCGATCGCCTTGTCGAGATCGCCTGCCGACCATGATTTCATCCAGCGCCCGAATGCCAGAAACTCGTTGTCTTGCGGAGCGCCGGTTTCGACAGGAAGCTGACCCAGCAGTTCCGGCCGTGTGTTGGGCCCGTCCCAGATGACAATGCGGCGGTTCTTGTCGGCGATCAGTGCCTGATAGCGGGATATGCGCTGGTTGGCGTCCGACAGTGCCGTGCGGATCTCGCGGCTTTCGGTCTCTAGGTTGCCACGCTGGCGGACGAGCCATAGCGTCGACAACAGAGCGGCAGAGACGACGCCGATCACCACCGAGAAGGTGACCATTTCTGAGGATGTGAACAATCGGGCGGCTACCGGCATCTGCGCCTGGGCCAGCGCCGGGCCTGCGAGTGCAGCGATGGCCGTTCCGGAAGCAAGGAAGGATAATATGGCGACGAAGCGCGACGATTTACGCGGCGCGCGCTGGCGATTGTCATCAGCCGCCCTTGTTTCGTCTTGCCTTGGCAGGACTGGACCGCAGGGTCGCGCGTCAGCCTGCTCTGGCAGGCTTTCGTTCATTTCCATCAGCGGTCTGTCTCCGTCCTGTAATGTGCCGTATCTCGACAAGACATCCCAATTTCGCAGGGTCCCGAAGCTCGGTTCAATGCGAATCAAGTCCCAAAAGGATACAGTTTTAACGATTCCGCGAAAAGACTCCTGCCCAAAAAAGAAGCCGCAGCATTTGTCAATGCTGCGGCCACAAGATGTTGTGGATATAGAGGGTAAAATTAGTACCTGTAGTGGTCAGCCTTGAAGGGGCCCTGAGCCGGGACGCCGATATAGGCAGCCTGCTCTGTCGAAAGTTCGGTCAGCTTGACGCCGAGCTTGGCGAGATGCAGGCGGGCGACCTTTTCGTCGAGGTGCTTCGGCAGAACGTAGACGTCGTTCTTGTACTCGCCAGGCTTGGTGAACAGTTCGATCTGGGCCAGCGTCTGGTTGGTGAACGATGCCGACATCACGAAGGAAGGATGGCCGGTGGCGTTACCGAGGTTCAGCAGGCGGCCTTCCGACAGCAGGATCATGCGGTTGCCCTTGGGGAACTCGATCATGTCGACCTGCGGCTTGATGTTCGTCCACTTCAGGTTCTTCAGCGAAGCGACCTGGATTTCGTTATCGAAATGGCCGATGTTGCCGACGATCGCCATGTCCTTCATCTCGCGCATGTGCTCGATGCGGATGACGTCCTTGTTGCCGGTGGTGGTGATGAAGATGTCGGCCGAAGAGACGACGTCTTCGAGCGTAACGACTTCAAAGCCATCCATAGCAGCCTGCAGGGCGCAGATCGGGTCGACTTCCGTGACCTTGACGCGAGCGCCGGCGCCGAGAAGCGAAGCGGCCGAACCCTTGCCGACGTCACCGTAACCGCAGACAACGGCAACCTTGCCGGCCATCATCACGTCGGTACCGCGGCGGATGCCGTCGACCAGCGATTCCTTGCAACCGTACTTGTTGTCGAACTTCGACTTGGTGACGCTGTCGTTGACGTTGATCGCCGGGAAGGGCAGCAGGCCCTTCTGGCTGAGTTCGTAGAGGCGATGAACGCCTGTCGTGGTTTCTTCGGTAACGCCCTTGATGGCATCGCGCTGCTTGGTGAACCAGCCCGGCGAAGCGGCCATGCGCTTCTTGATCTGGGCCATGAGGATGACTTCCTCCTCGGAAGTCGGCGTCGAAAGTACATCTTCGCCGGCTTCGGCACGGGCGCCGAGAAGGATGTACATGGTGGCATCGCCGCCATCGTCGAGGATCATGTTGGAAAAGCCACCGTCGGCCCACTGGAAGATCCGGTCGGTGTAGGTCCAGTAGTCCTCAAGGGATTCACCCTTGATGGCGAAGACCGGAATGCCCGAGGCGGCAATCGCGGCGGCAGCATGGTCCTGGGTCGAGAAGATGTTGCAGGAAGCCCAGCGAACTTCCGCACCCAGCTTGACCAGGGTTTCGATCAGCACGGCCGTCTGGATGGTCATGTGAAGCGAACCGGTGATGCGCGCGCCCTTAAGCGGCTGCGTCGGGCCGAATTCCTCGCGGCAGGACATCAGTCCCGGCATTTCGGTTTCGGCAATATCGATTTCCTTGCGACCAAAGTCGGCAAGCGCGATATCGGCGACAACGTAGTCCTTGTCAGTGCTCATTGAATTCTCCAGCCTGGACAGGGCACCCGGACCACCGGCTTGCGGCGACGGAATGCGTGGGGGATTTTTGGGGCGCAGTCGCGCCGACAGTGACCCCGTCTAGCAGGCCGGACGGCAAAATGCAACCAGCATATAAAGAAGTCTTTATGTCTTTATATGATTTACGGTTTACATTTCCTCGCCAAATTTGTTGGCAATCAGGGCATCCAGGGCGTTAAGCGCTTCTTCCGCCTGGTTTCCGCTGGCGGTGACCAGCACGCTGCAGCCTGGGCTTGCAGCAAGCATCATAAGGCCCATGATCGAATTCCCCCCCACGGTAGTTCCATCCCTGGAGACCGTGATAGCGGCATCGAAGGCTTCGACGGTCTGGACGAATTTTGCCGAGGCGCGGGCATGCAGGCCACGTTTATTGATGATGAGCAGTTCGCGGGAATGCGATGTCATGGGCGAGATAGCCGTTCCGTCACTTGCCGCTCAAGACGCGGCTGGCCACATTGATATATTTCCGTCCGGCTTCCGATGCTTCGACCAGCGCCTTTTCCATATTGTTTTCGCCGCGCACGCCAGCCAGTTTTATCAGCATCGGGAGGTTGACGCCGGCAATGACTTCCGTATGGCCGCTGTTCATCACCGAGATCGCCAGGTTGGAGGGCGTGCCGCCAAACATATCTGTGAGGATGATCACTCCGTGGCCGTCATCGGCACCGGCGACGGCCTGGATGATGTCCTGTCTCCGGCGATCCATATCGTCTTCCGGGCCGATGGAGACGGTTTCGATGAATTTCTGCGGACCAACGACATGCTCGACGGCATGACGAAACTCTTCAGCCAGCTTGCCATGTGTGACAAGCACAAGTCCGATCATGATATTACTGCTCCCATCGCATAAGCAAACAGGTGGCCCTTATCGCAACGCAGCAATCGCGTCCACCGGTGGGGGGACATCTTGGCCATGAAAAGCCGAAGTGCAAGCGTAAAATCAAGAGATTGGCCCTCATCCTTTGCTCGGGTTGCCGCCATCAGAAGCACTGCGGATGCATCGCCATGATGATGGCAAGCGGATTGATACTTGTTTTTGAAAGGTGGATCGCCGGCAAAACAATGCCCTCGGACACCTCGATCTCGGCACCTTCAGGCGGAAGCCTTTCGGCGGTCGCAAGGTCGACAGGCAAGACTGCGAAATGCATCTGGTTGGAAAGGACGCTGCCGATCCGCAGGATCCCGGTGCCGCGGATCTCGATGAGCCCTGCGATGGACGGTGGACATTCAGCAACGACGCTGCCGTCGCGACGCGAGACAAGCACGCGATCGTCAGCTACCAGCGCCGACGACAGCCCCAACTGTCTGGCCGATGCGAGACAGGCAAAGGCGAGGGCCGATTTTCCGATGCCGGAGGGTCCGAGAAAGAGCAGCCCGGTCGCGCCGACCACGATAGCGGTGGCATGGATGTTGACCGCTACCTGCATCAGACGCTGGCCTCGGCGGGGAGGGACAGGATAAAGCGAGCGCCGCGCGATTTTCCGGTGTCGGCATCGATGATGTTTTCCGCCCTCAGCGAACCGCTGTGCGCCTCGGCAATCTGCCGGCTGATCGACAGGCCGAGCCCGGAATTCTGTCCAAATCCTTCGGCTTCAGGTCTGTCTGTGTAGAAACGCTCGAAAATCCTGTCGATGTCTTCCGCCTGGATGCCGGGACCGTTGTCTTCGATGTGCACCAGGCAACGTGTTCGCGTCCGTGACAGGCGCACGGCGATCTTGCCGCCGTCGGCTGGGACGAAGGACCTGGCATTTTCGATCAGGTTGGTGATGATCTGGCTGATGCGCAGTTCGTGGCCGTTGATGAGGAAGCGTGTTTTCGCGCCCGGCTTGCGGTCGACGACGTAGTCGATCTCCACGGCTTTCTTGCTGTGGCGTACCTGCTGCGACAGGTCGACCATGTCACGCAGCAGCACTTCCATGTCGATCTGCTCGGCATCGCTGCGCGCCAGTTCGGCATCCAGCCGCGATGCGTCGGAGATGTCGCTGATCAGTCGATCGAGCCGCCGGACATCGTGCTGGATGACATCCATCAACCGCTTCTTGGAATCGTCGTTGCGCGCGAGCGGCAGCGTTTCGACGGCGCTGCGCAGGGATGTCAGCGGGTTCTTCAGTTCGTGGCTGACATCGGCCGCAAAGCTTTCGATGGCATCGATGCGATCATAGAGGGCAGTCGTCATTTCCCTGAGCGCAATCGACAGATTGCCGATTTCGTCCTGGCGAGCGGAAAAATCAGGGATTTCCTCACGCACTTTCGAGCCTCTTCGCACCCGGATGGCCGCAGCCGACAGCCGCCGCAGCGGATTGGCGATCGTCGATGACAACAGCAGCGACAGCGCCACATTGACCAGCGTCGCGACGCCGAAGACGCGCATGATAGCCAGTCGTTCTGCGTGAACGATCTTGTCGATATCGCCGGCCTGGGTGGACAGAAGCAGGACGCCAAGCACGGCGCGGGCGCGCTGCACAGGGACGGCGACGGAAACGATCAGCTCGCCCTTTTCCGTGCTGCGGACAACTGCGCCCCGCACACCGGTGAGTGCGTTCATCACCTCGGGATAGATGGAACCGTCGCCGCCGGGGGCCTCCTTGTAGACCGGCAGGTTGGCCGGTTGCAGCATTTTGTTGAGAAGTCCGCTGAACCAGTCCGACCAGCTCTGGACTTCGTCGTCGACCGGCGGCAGATCGTAACGCAATACTTGCCCGCGCGAATAGAGATGACGCGAATCCAGCAGCAGGTTGGCATCGGCATCGAAAATGCGAGCCCGGGTGCGGGTCGGCGAAATAAGCCTCCGCAGCACCGGTGCTACCTTTTCCGGATCGATCGGGAACTCCAGGTCATCGTCGTTGGGCGCCGGCGTGATGCTCTGGCCGGCCTGCAACTCGAGTAGCTTTTCCGGATCGATGGTGATCGAGTTGGTGTCGACCGAGGCGGATGCGGAGACTGCGCCGGCGATGATTTCGCCTTGCGTCAAGAGGCTTTCGACACGGGCATCGATCAGGCCCTCGCGAAACTGGTTGAGATAGAGAATGCCGCCAACCAGCACGATGAGCGCCGCAAGGTTGAAGAACAGGATGCGGCGCGTGAGGCTGGAAAAAACGGCGTTGCCGAAAATGCGGCGGATCAGCGTGAACGGATGCGTCCAGCGGCTGCCGGCCTGTCCCTCCGCCTCTTCCGTATCCCTATGCTGCACAAGCTGTGCCACGCCGCGGCCCTTTCGAAGGGCGTGGCCGGTATTTCCGCCAGCTCACCCCATACGTATCCGCCATCGAAGCTTCAGCCTCAGGCAGCTTCGCGGAAGCGATATCCGACTCCGTAGAGCGTTTCAATCATATCGAAATCCGTATCGACCATCTTGAATTTCTTGCGCAGCCGCTTGATGTGGCTGTCGATCGTCCGGTCGTCGACATAGACCTGTTCGTCATAGGCAGCATCCATCAGTGCATCGCGACTTTTGACCACGCCGGGCCGCTGTGCAAGCGAGTGCAGGATCAAGAATTCCGTCACGGTCAGCGTGACCGGTTCACCCTTCCAGGTGCAGGTATGGCGTTCCTGGTCCATGACCAGCTGGCCGCGCTCGAGCGAGCGCGCCTGCAGCACGGCGCCGGCCTTCGGTGTGCCACCGCTATTACCGGCTGTCGCCGAAGCTTCGCGGTTGGAGGCGCGACGCAGGACCGCCTTGACGCGTTCCACGAGCAAGCGCTGCGAGAAAGGCTTGGTGATGAAGTCATCGGCGCCCATCTTCAACCCGAACAACTCATCGATTTCCTCGTCTTTCGAGGTGAGGAAGATGACCGGGATGTCGGATTTCTGACGAAGGCGACGAAGAAGCTCCATGCCGTCCATGCGCGGCATCTTGATATCGAAGATCGCCAGCTGCGGCGGCCGCGCCAGAAGCCCGTCAAGAGCGGAAGCCCCGTCCGTGTAGGTCTCGACCTTGTATCCTTCGGCTTCCAGAGCGATGGAGACCGAGGTGAGGATATTGCGGTCGTCGTCTACGAGCGCGATTGTCAGCATGCTGTTGGTCTCCGTCATCTAAGCGCATCTCCCGGAATTGGACCCCGACCCAGGCGGTCTGCCGAATTGATCGGCCTCAACCAGGCGCGCTTATGGAGGATAAAGGTGGAACAAATTGTGGCAAAGATAAAGGGTCGATATTTTCGAGGACATTCTCGGGTACCAAAAGTTGTGGCGATAAAATTACCAAACGACAAAATTCAAACGATTTAAATAATGTGACAGAAATTTAAATCGATTAAATATTTGAAAACATTGATCTTTTAAGATTTTTCTCTCTTGCGCCTCCAAGTTTTTGCTCTTAAGGCTGTCATCATTCAATGGCGATTGCCGGAACAGGGGATGAAATGGCGATGCAAGTTTTTGGAGACCACAACCCGGCAGTCGGTCTGGAAACAATCGGATTGGGCAGCGTCGCCAGCGTTCGATACAATCTGCCCGAAGCGCAGCTTTACGAAGAGGCGATTCGACGCGGCGAGGCCGAATTGACCGCCCACGGTGCGCTTCGTGCGCTGACAGGCCAGCACACCGGCCGTTCCCCAAAAGACAAGTTCGTGGTCCGCGACGAAACCACGGAGGACCAGATATGGTGGGACAACAACAAGCCCATGTCGCCGGCGCACTTTGCGCAATTGCACCAGGACATGCTTGCCCACGCCGGCGGGTTGTCCCTGTTCGTGCAGGACCTGGTCGGCGGTGCCGATGTCGACTACGCGCTGCCGTCGCGCGTGATCACGGAATTTGCCTGGCATTCGCTGTTCATTCGTAATCTGTTGATCCGGCCGGATAGGGCGACCTTGGCAAACTTCGTGCCCAGGCTGACGATCATCGACCTTCCCAGTTTTCGCGCAGATCCGGAACGCCATGGTTGCCGGACGGAAACCGTGATCGCCTGCGACTTCACCAGGGGCCTGGTGCTGATCGGCGGCACGTCCTACGCTGGCGAAATGAAGAAGGCCGTCTTCACGGTGCTGAACTACCTCTTGCCGGCCCGCAACGTCATGCCGATGCATTGCTCGGCAAATGTCGGTCCAGATGGAGACGCCGCTGTCTTCTTCGGGCTGTCGGGCACCGGCAAGACCACGTTATCTGCCGATCCCAGCCGTACGCTGATCGGCGATGACGAACATGGCTGGGGCGAAAATGGTATCTTCAATTTCGAAGGCGGCTGCTACGCCAAGACCATCCGATTGTCGGCAGAAGCAGAGCCTGAGATTTACGACACTACGCGCAGGTTTGGCACGGTTCTGGAAAATGTCGTGCTCGATGCAGAGGGCGTGCCCGACCTCGACGATGGCTCGCTGACGGAAAATACCCGCAGTGCCTATCCGCTGCACTTCATTCCGAATGCCTCGGAAAGCGGCATGACCGGCCACCCACAGACGATTATCATGCTAACCGCCGACGCATTTGGCGTCATGCCTCCGATTGCCCGGCTGACACCCGACCAGGCCATGTATCATTTCCTGTCCGGCTACACCGCCAAGGTCGCAGGAACCGAAAAGGGCGTCACCGAGCCGGAAGCTACTTTCTCGACCTGTTTTGGCGCCCCGTTCATGCCACGTCATCCGGCCGAATACGGCAATCTCCTGAAAGAGCTGATTGGCCGTCATGGCGTCGACTGCTGGTTGGTCAACACCGGCTGGACAGGTGGCGCCTATGGCACCGGCCGCCGCATGCCCATCAAGGCAACACGGGCACTGCTCGCTGCCGCACTGAAGGGCGACCTGGACAAGGCGGAGTTCCGCATCGATCCGAACTTCGGTTTTGCCGTGCCGGTTTCGGTCGCGGGCGTAGATGGCAATATCCTCGATCCGCGCTCCACCTGGGCCGATCCTGCAGCCTACGATGCCCAGGCCAGCAAGCTCGTGCAGATGTTCGTTACCAACTTCACGAAGTTCGAGCAACATGTCGATGGGGGAGTGCGCGACGCAGCACCGGGCATGCGGGTTGCCGCCGAATAGGCATCCGTATTTGGTGATTCACGTGAAACCCGGCGGTCTTTCCGCCGGGTTTAGCTTTTGCGCGCTCCCCTGTTTTCAAGCGTCCGGCAATATGGGATAGACGGGCCTGGAGAGACCAATGGCCAGCGACGCACTTTACATCAACGACCGGATCACCATCGCCGGCTGGGAACTGACGGAACAGTTCGTTCTTGCCGGTGGTCCCGGGGGCCAGAACGTCAACAAGGTGTCGACTGCTGTTCAGCTGTTCTTCACCCTCGTCAACTCGCCGTCGCTGAGTGAACGTGTCAAAGCCAATGCCATCAAGCTGGCTGGCCGGCGGCTGTCGAAGGACGGCGTGCTGATGATCGAGGCAAGCCGTTTCCGAAGCCAGGACCGTAACCGGGAGGATGCCCGCGACCGCCTGAAGGAACTGATCCTCGAGGCGGCGTTGCCGCCTCCGCCGCCCCGTCGTAAGACCCGGCCTACCAAGGGATCCGTCGAACGCCGGTTGAAGGCGAAGTCCGGGCGCTCCGAGGTAAAGAAATTGCGCGGAAAATCCGACGGCAGCGATTGAGCACTGTTTGTCGGCATTCGTCACCCCAAATCACTGTCAGGATGATCGCGGAGCACCGACCATGATGCTGTCGAACGGAATTCGTCACCTGCCGGGTTATCTCGATCGCACTGCGCAGGAGGCGCTGGTCGAGCAGATCCGCGCGGTTGTCGCCGAGGCGCCGCTATTCGTTCCGGCCATGCCCGGCACCGGCAAGCCGATGTCGGTGCGCATGACAAACTGCGGCCCGCTTGGCTGGGTCACGGACAAGCAGCGGGGCTATCGGTATCAATCGACCCATCCGGGCACCGAGCGGCCATGGCCGGCAATCCCGGAGTCTCTGCTGGCGCTTTGGGTCGAGGTGGCCGGCTATGAAAAGCCGCCGGAAGCCTGCCTCGTCAATTTTTACGACGACGACGCAAAGATGGGTCTTCATCAGGACAAGGACGAGCAGGATCTGGGCGCACCCGTCGTCTCCATCTCGCTCGGCAACAGCTGTCTCTTCCGCATCGGCGGGGCCTCCAGGACTGACAAGACATCGTCCATCAAGCTTGCCAGCGGCGATATCGTCGTGCTGGGAGGCGAAGGCAGGCTCTGCTTCCACGGTGTCGACCGCATCTACCCGTCAACCTCGACGCTGCTCAGGAGCGGCGGTCGCATAAACCTCACATTAAGACGCGTGAAGCCATAGTTTGCAGGAAACCCGGGGACCTCGACATGACTGACAGACATGCATTTGCGCGGGGACTCGCCGTGTATGTCGTGGTCTTAGGCCTGTATCTCGGTGTCCGACAACTTTTCCTTTTATGGACGTTAGACGCGCACGGCCTTTCCGAGGTTTCGCAGAAATTACCGTACTGGGATTTCACCAATCTCTGGGGCGGTGCCGTCTTGGCGCTCAGGGGACAGGTTGCCGATCTCTTCAATGTCGATATTTATAGGCATGACTTGAGGGCCTTGATATCACCGTGCATGCCGGACCAGGAATGGAGTTACCCGCCGTCCTTCCTGCTGTTGGGTCTGCCGCTTGCCGGTTTACCGCTGCTGCCCGCCTATCTCGTCTGGACATTTGCAACATTGTTGCTGCTGTTCGCCTCCCTGCAAATGCTCTCGCTTCCACTATGGGTGCGCCTTCTAGTCATCATATCTCCGGCCGCTGTGATGAACGTGATATTTGGTCAAAACGGCGCGCTAACCGCTGCCTTGCTGCTATCCGGACTGCTACTCGCGCCGTCTCGACCCGTCATTGCGGGCATTATCCTTGGTCTGCTGACAGTAAAACCACAGATAGGGCTATTGGTACCGTTCTGCCTGCTGGCAAGCGGAAACTACCGCTCCATCGTCGCCGCAGCCGTGACCGCCTCGTTTCTGGCCGTGATGGCAGGTGCCGTATTCGGCTTGGAAAGCTGGGTGCTGTTTTTCACCAAGACGCGGCCGATGATGACCGCAATCCTCGAGGCGCCATACCCGCAAGGCTATCAAAGCAACGGTATGACGTCATTTCTGCTCTCCCGATCGCTGGGATTGGGGGTCGGCGCTGCCTATGCGGTCCAAGCCGTCTTTTCCGCTGCCAGCATCGCGGCGGCATGTTGGCTTTGGCGGCCACGCCTCCGCGTCGATCATGCCACGCGCGCCTGTCTCACGGCGGTTCTGGCGATCGTCGCCACCCCTTACGGGTATGTTTACGATGCAATACCGCTGAGCGCCGCGGCGGCGCTGTTCTTCTGCAAACGTCGGGAACCGACCATCTTGTTGGGGGTCGCCTGGTTTTACCCGCTGGTCAATCATATCCTCGTCCGGAGCCTGCCACTGATCGGCGTCCTCGTGCCGACGATTGTTGCCGCCTGGACATGCTGGAATATCTGGAGGGACGAACGCCGGATTGGCGATTGTCCGGACACCGCTAAAGTTTGCGGAGAGCCACCTGTTCGATCAGATGATCCTGACCCTTGCGCAGGATCAGGTCCGCCCGCGGCCGCGTCGGCAGGATATTCTGTCGCAGGTTCCGCAAATTGATGTTCTTCCAGAGGCCTTCGGCGGTCAGGAGAGCCTCTTCCTCGGTGATCGACGCATAGCGGTGGAAAAACGAGTTCGGGTCACGGAAGGCCGTTTCACGCAATTTCATGAAGCGTCGCACGTACCATTTGCGGACCAGCTTTTCGTCCGCGTCGATGTAGATCGAAAAGTCGAAGAAGTCCGACACCATCGGCACGATCTTCCCGTCGGCCGGCAGATGCCGGGACTGCAGCACGTTTATGCCTTCGAAGATCAGGATGTCCGGACAGTCGACGATCTTGAATTCGTTGGGTAGCACATCGTAGACCAGATGCGAGTAGCAGGGAGCCGCCACATTGGGCCGGCCGGCCTTGATCGCCGACAGGAAGCGCAGCAGCGCCCCGGTGTCGTAGCTGTCGGGAAAGCCCTTGCGCTGCATCAGGTTGCGCCGCTGCAATTCCGCATTGGGGTGCAGAAATCCGTCCGTGGTGATCAGGTCGACCTTAGGGCTGGACGGCCAGCGGCCAAGCAGTTCCTTCAGGATACGCGCCGTCGTCGATTTGCCGACGGCGACCGAGCCCGCGATGCCGATAACGAAAGGCGTCTTGGCGACATTTTCGAGGCTGAGAAAGCGATTTCGCTGTTCAAACAGGATTTGCGACGATTCGACGTGGGCCGAAAGCAGCCGGGATACGGACAAATAGATGCGCCGGACCTCGTCGAGATCGATCGGATCGCCCATCGACCGCAGTCTGTCGACTTCGTCGGCCGTCAGGGTCAACGGCGTATCGGCGCGAAACTTCGCCCACTCCCCGGACGAGAAGAAATGATAGGGCGAATAGGCGTTGGCCTGAAAATGGTCCAGCGGTTCGGGCGCAGATGCGGGCTTGCTGAGTGACGTCATGAGCTCTGCCGACCGGCCTTTTCAGTGAGGCCGGATTGCAGAGTGCGTCTTTCAAGCTCGGCTAGAACGTCATTGAGAGGGATCTCGGCGATTTTCAGCACCACCATCAGATGGTACAGGAGATCAGCGGCCTCATAGGTGAGGTTCTCGCGATCGTTGACAACGGCAGCCATCACCGCCTCGATTGCCTCTTCACCGAGCTTCTTGGCAGCCTTTGCCTGGCCTCCGGCGACGAGCTTGGCAGTCCAGGATTCATCGGAGCCCGCCCGAGAGCGCTGGTCGACGATCTTTTCCAGATCGGAAAGGGTAAATCCGCTCATTTCGCCTCGTTTCCCCCGGTCAGTCGAGCCGCATGGCTATGCCATGCTTCGACATATAGCGCTTTGCCTCGCCGATCGAATAGGTGCCGAAGTGAAAAATCGATGCTGCCAGAACGGCAGTGGCGTGACCTTCTGTGACGCCGGCAACAAGGTCGTCCAGCGTGCCGACGCCGCCGGATGCAATGACCGGCACGCGCACGGCATCGGCAATCGCCCGCGTCAACTCCAGATCGTAGCCACTCTTCGTGCCGTCCCGATCCATAGACGTTACCAGCAGTTCGCCGGCGCCGCGTTCCACCATGCGCGCAGCAAATTCAACCGCATCGATGCCTGTCGCATTGCGCCCACCATGGGTATAGATCTCCCAGGCGCTCACATTATCCTGGCCGACGCCCTGGCTGCGGCGACGCTTGGCATCGATCGAGACGACGATGCACTGGTTGCCGAATTTGTCTGCGGCTTGCGCGACGAAATCCGGATTTGCAACGGCGGCGGAGTTGATCGCCACCTTGTCGGCACCCGCCAGTAGTAGCCGGCGAATATCGGAGACGGCGCGGACACCGCCGCCGACGGTGAGCGGCATGAAGCAATGCTCTGCCGTCTGAGCCACAACATCGAAAATGGTATCGCGACCGTCGGAAGAGGCGGTGATATCGAGAAAGCAAAGTTCGTCGGCACCGGCCGCGTCATAGGCCTTGGCGGCTTCGACGGGATCGCCGGCATCGATTAGGTCGACGAAATTGACACCCTTGACGACGCGTCCGTCTTTGACGTCGAGGCATGGGATGATGCGCGCCTTGAGGGTCAAAGTGCCACCTCCGTGGTGCGAGCATCCTTGATCAGCCTGAGCGCTTCGGTCGGATCTATCCGTCCATCGTAAAGCGCTCGGCCGGAAATCGCGCCTTCGAGCTTGGCTGCGTCCGGTTGCAGCATGCGCCGGATGTCGTCGATCGACGCCAGGCCGCCGGAGGCAATCACGGGGATGGAAACTGCCCCGGCCAGTTCTAGTGTCGATGGCCAGTTGATGCCGGCGAGAATGCCGTCGCGGTCGATGTCCGTGTAGATGATCGCGGCGACGCCAGCGCCTTCAAATTTCCGGGCGAGGTCTATGACGCCGAGTTCCGAGGCTTCGGCCCAGCCCTCGACAGCTACCTTGCCACCCTTGGCGTCGATGCCGACCGCGACTTGGCCCGGAAACTTGCGGCAAGCTTCGATGACCAGCGCCGGATCGCGCACTGCAACGGTTCCAAGAATGACGCGGGCGAGACCGCGCGAAAGCCAGCTTTCGATATGGTCCAGCGTCCGGATGCCGCCGCCGAGTTGCACCGGATTACTGGTCGCTTTGAGAATGGCATCGACAGCGTCGCCGTTGACGCTCTTGCCTGCAAACGCACCGTTGAGATCGACCACGTGCAACCACTCGAAACCCTGGTCCTGGAAGGTCTTTGCCTGTGCTGCCGGGTCCGGATTATAGACAGTTGCCTGGTCCATGTCGCCGAGCTTCAGCCGCACGCACTGGCCGTCCTTGAGGTCGATGGCGGGAAAAAGGATCATCGTGTCGGTCCGTTCAGGGCGCGCGCCATCAGGGCTGCCAGCGCAGGAAATTGGAAATCAGGGTAAGGCCGAGCGTCTGGCTCTTCTCAGGGTGGAACTGGGCCCCCACCATATTGTCCCGCCCGACGAAAGCCGTCATCGCGCCGCCGTAGTTCGTGGTGGCGATGATGTCACCGTCGTCAGTCGCTGCCAGGTGGTAGGAATGCACGAAATAGGCATGCAGGCCGTCCTGCCCCGTCTTTATGCCGTCGAACAGCGCATGCGGACGACGCAGGTCGAGCGTGTTCCAGCCGATCTGCGGGATTTTCAGCGATGGATCGGATGGCGTCATTTCCACGACGTCGCCCTTGATCCAGCCGAGACCTTGCGTGGTGGTCTTCTCCAGCCCGCGCGACGACATCAGCTGCATGCCGACGCAAATGCCGAAGAAAGGCCGAGCCCTATGTTCGACGGCTTCCGTCAGCGCCTCGGACATGCCGTCCACGGCGCCAAGCCCGCGGCGGCAATCGGCGTAAGCGCCAACGCCCGGCAGCACGATCCTGTCGGCAGAGGCGACGCGCTCGGCCTTGTCGGTCAGCTCGATCTCAGCGTCGATGCCAATTTCTCGGGCAGCGCGCTCGAAGGCCTTAGTGGCGGAGCGCAGGTTGCCCGAGCCGTAGTCGATAATGACAACGCGCATTGCTCAGCGTCCTCCGTCGTAGCCGATGAGGCCGAGGGCAGCACCCTTGTGGGGGTTGCCTGCAGAGTTTTCTCGAATATCCCAGCGTGCAGCGCGGATATCCTCCGGCACTTCCTCCGAAAGGCCACTGAAATAGATATCTTCGGCCTCGGCGAGATTGCGCGCCGACACCAGGCCACCGGCAACGAAGCCTTTGGCCAAAAGGCGGCTGGCAAACAGCATTCGCCCTTCAACTGCAGAGAGGACACTGACCGCAAGCAGCAGCGACACTCCGGCAGCCCAGAGAGCGGGCGTCCGCATCAATTCCATCCCGATGCCCTGCAGAAGCAAGGCGCCTATCCCGAGCAGCCAGAAACGATGGCAGAACAGCCAGATGCCGGGAAAGAAGAACGCGGTCAGCGAAAAGCCATCGCGTACGAAGCGCGTTTTCTCGTGATCTCTGCCCGGTCCGCTCTCGGGTGTCAGAACTATAAAACTCGCCATCGGGGCGCTCCGCTAAAAATTCCGGTTCAGGCGAGGGTGCCCTTGGTCGATGGCACGCGACCCGCCTGGCGGGGATCAATCTCGGTGGCCGTCCGCAATGCACGGGCCACGGCCTTGAAGCAGGTTTCAGCGATATGATGGTTGTTGGCGCCATAGTGGTTGAGAATATGCAACGTGATGCCGGCGTTCTGTGCCAGTGCCTGGAAAAACTCGCGCACTAGTTCTGTGTCGAAGCTTCCGATCTTCGGCGCACTGAACTGCACGTTCCAGACGAGGAAGGGTCGGCCGGAGAGATCGACGGCGGCCTTGGTCATCGTCTCGTCCATGGCAAGATCGATCGAGGCGTAGCGGGTGATGCCCCGCCGGTCGCCCAGCGCCTTGGAGATCGCCTGGCCGATGGCAATACCGGTGTCCTCGACAGCATGATGATCGTCGACGTGGAGATCGCCTTTGGTCTCGATTTCCATGTCGATTAGCGAATGGCGCGATAGCTGGTCGAGCATATGGTCGAAGAACCCGACGCCTGTCGAGATTTTCGAAGCGCCGGTGCCGTCGAGGTTGACGGTAACCGAAACCGAGGTCTCGTTGGTCGCGCGGGAAATACTCGCCGTGCGGTTGGCTGCGGTGTCTGCCATGGCCTGCTCCATCGGATAATGGCCGTCCATATCAGCCACATGCGAAAATATCCAGAAGTTCCCGCACGACGGGCGCGCCTTTGCCGCGTGAGGCGAACCGGAACCGAAAAGAGTGATATTTGCAATCGCCGGAAGCCCACTTACATAGGCTTCAACAGGGCCGATGCGCGGCCCACTGAAACCGCCCGATCATCGGGCAGACAGGTGCTTTATGACAACGATTATTACCGTCCGGAAGGGCAACCAGGTGGTCATGGCAGGCGACGGACAGATCAGCCTCGGCCAGACCATAATGAAAGGCAACGCTCGCAAGGTCCGTCGCATCGGCAAGGACGGCGAGGTCATCGCCGGTTTTGCCGGCGCCACAGCCGATGCCTTCACGCTGCTGGACCGCCTGGAGAAGAAGCTCGAACAATATCCGGGCCAGCTGATGCGCGCTGCCGTCGAACTTGCCAAGGATTGGCGGACAGACAAGTACCTGCGCAATCTCGAAGCGATGATGCTGGTCGCCGACAAGACCACCACCCTGGCGCTGACCGGCAACGGCGACGTACTGGAGCCGGAACATGGCACCGTCGCTATCGGCTCCGGTGGCAACTATGCGTTTGCCGCCGCTCGCGCGCTGATGGACACGGACAAGTCGGCCGAGGAGATCGCCCGCCGCGCGCTCGATATCGCCGCCGACATCTGCGTCTACACCAACCACAGCATTGTCATCGAATCGATCAATTCCGACGCCTGAGTTTTCTCTCCTGATCGTTTCCAGCCCCCGATGGGAAAGCAGTACAATGAACAATTTCTCCCCCCGCGAGATCGTCTCCGAACTCGACCGTTACATTATTGGCCAGCATGAGGCCAAGCGCGCCGTCGCAATCGCGCTCCGCAATCGCTGGCGTCGCCAGCAGCTGGAGCCCGACCTGCGCGATGAAGTCATGCCGAAGAACATCCTGATGATCGGACCGACTGGTGTCGGCAAGACGGAAATCTCCCGTCGCCTCGCCAAGCTTGCCGGTGCGCCCTTCATCAAGGTCGAAGCCACGAAGTTCACCGAAGTCGGCTATGTTGGCCGCGACGTCGAGCAGATCATCCGTGACCTCGTCGAGGTCGGCATCGGCCTGGTGCGCGAGAAGATGCGTGCCGAGGTGGAATCGAAGGCCCACATGAGCGCCGAGGAACGTGTGCTCGACGCTCTCGTCGGCGCCACTGCTTCGCCGGCCACCCGCGAAAGCTTCCGCAAGAAGCTGCGGGACGGTGAACTCGACGACAAGGAAATCGACATCGAAATCGCCGATACTGCTTCCGCCGGTTCGGGTTTCGAAATTCCCGGCATGCCCGGCGCCAATATCGGCGTTCTCAACCTGTCTGAAATGTTCGGCAAGGCCATGGGCAACAAGACCAAGAAGGTCCGCACCACGGTCAAGGCTTCCTACGCCGATCTTATACGGGATGAATCTGACAAGCTGGTCGATAATGAAGTTGTCCAGCGAGAAGCGGTACGCTCGGCCGAGAACGACGGTATCGTTTTCCTCGACGAGATCGACAAGATCGCTACCCGTGAGGGCGGCATCGGCGCGGGGGTGTCCCGCGAAGGCGTCCAGCGCGATCTGCTGCCGCTGGTAGAAGGCACCACCGTATCGACGAAGTATGGACCTGTGAAAACGGACCATATCCTGTTTATCGCATCGGGCGCCTTCCATGTCTCCAAACCATCGGACCTGCTGCCCGAACTCCAGGGTCGCTTGCCGATCCGCGTCGAGCTTAAGCCGCTCAGCAAAGACGACATGCGCCGCATCCTGACCGAGACGGAGGCAAGCCTCATCCGCCAGTACAAGGCGCTGATGGACACCGAAGGCTTCTCACTCGATTTCACCGATGACGCGCTCGACGCGTTGGCGGATGTCGCTGTACACCTGAACTCTTCGGTCGAGAATATCGGTGCCCGTCGCCTCCAGACTGTGATGGAGCGCGTGCTGGACGACATCTCCTACAATGCACCTGATCGCGGCGGTGCGTCGCTCACTATCGACGCGGCCTATGTTCAGAAACACGTCGGCGATCTCGCCGCCAACACCGATCTGTCGCGTTACATCCTTTAGCGCCAGCGCTGCCCTCGGTCCCCTCCTTGTGTCGGGATCGGGGTCCCACGATGAACGCGGCATTCATCGGCCATTAAGCTAAATGAAATATATTAGTCACTATGAGTTGGCTTAGATTCGTTGGGTTCAGGCCCAGTTCCCGAGCCTTCGTGGAGGTGGCAATGTTTAAGAAGACCGTTCTATCAATGCTGATCCTGGCGTCGGTCGCCGGAGGCGCGCTTAGCACCGCAAGCACTGCCGAAGCCCAATACCGCCGTCCTCCGCAGGACGATGGCTGGGACCGTGGCCCGCCACCCCCGCAGCGGCGCCATCACCACAATAACAATGGCGGCATCATTGCCGGTGGCATCGCCGCCGGCGTACTTGGCGGCCTGATCGGCGGCGCTTTGGCCAATGGCAACGACGGTGGTTATGGTTACGCACCGCCGCCCCCACCTCCGCCGCAGCCCCGCTGCTGGTTCGAGGATCGCCCGGTTCAGAACCAGTATGACGACGGCTGGCACCGGGAACAGATCCGCGTCTGCAACTAAGGTCGCGCTTTCGCAGCGCCGCACAGACGCATCGATATCCAGTTTGTAATAAACGAGGGACGCGACCTGACATGCTGCAGGTCGCGTCCTTTCTGTTTGACAGACTTTCGGCGTCCGCAGTCACCCTGACGTTATTCCTGGCTTTTCCAACCATGACCCCTCGACACCGGGCCGTTAACTTTTTAGGTGATGGTCAGTTTCCTTGGGGCTTCAGCGTCGGGTCGGCATTATTCGGCCAAGATTGTGATCCACGCCTCCGGAAAGACCGATGAACCTTCGACGGGGCAGCCAATCGTGCGACGCATTCTCATTTCCCTTCTGGTTGCTGTCCTGAGCCTTGGCGCTATCCCTGCCAAGGCTGCCGGCATCCTCACTGTACCGCCCGGCAACCGCAATGCCGAGCAGCCGGACATTCCAGGCGCCTCGGTTCGCCGCACCAAGGGCACCAATTCCAGTTTCGATCGCAAGTACCAGAAGGTCCGCCAGTTGCTGGCAACCGATACAAAGCTGATGTCGAAGATCAAGGCCGTGTCGCGCGCTTATGGCATCGATCCCATCCATGTTGTCGGGGCACTCGTCGGCGAGCATACCTATAATGTCGATGCCTATGATGGTCTGCAGTCCTACTACGTCAAGGCTGCTTCCTACGCCGGCGAAAGCTTCAAGTTCGCCTACAATGGCGAGAACGTCGATGATTTCGTCGCCCGTCCACAGTTTGCCAAGTGCAACGGAAAAAGCGATTCCTACAGCCTCTGGACATGCCGCGAGGATGTCTGGAACGACGCCTTCAAGGGAAAAACCGTCGACGGAAAATCTTTTCCCAACAATCGCTTCAGCGCCGTATTCTTCCAGCCCTTCTACGCTGGCCAGACCTTTGGCCTCGGCCAGATCAATCCACTGACGGCACTGATGCTGTCTGACATGGTGTCGCGAACATCAGGCATCCCGAAGCTCGACGAGCGCAAGGCCGGCGATGTCTATCACGCCATCATGGATCCGGATATCTCGCTCGCCTTCGTTGCCGCCGCTGCCCGCCGCTCGATAGACGACTACCGCTCGATCGCCGGCATGGATATTTCCGGCAACCCGGGCCTCACCGCCACCCTCTATAATGTAGGAAATTCCCGTCAGCGCGCCACGGCCCTTGCCGCGCGCAACAGGGGCGCCAGCCAGCCTGTCTGGCCTGAAGAGAATTATTACGGCTGGCTGATCAACGACAAGCTGGATGATCTGAAGTCGCTGCTTTAATCTCTGCGCGACCCCGCACGCAAATCAGCGAGTTGAGCCAGCGGCGTTTTTCCCTGAGCGTCGATCTTTGCGAGGCCAGTGACACTGGCTGCGAAAAGGGAACAGTCATACTGCCCCCGCGACCCGATCCATACCAATAAAAAAGGCTGCCGGAAGTTATCCGGCAGCCGCTGATGTCGATGAGATGTGAAATCTACTGGATGACGACGACTTTGGTCGTATGGCCCGGGAGGACGCGGCTGTAGAGATCGATGACGTCCTGGTTGATCAGGCGAATGCAGCCCGAAGATGCTGCCGTACCGATGGATGCCCATTCCGGCGTTCCGTGCAGGCGGAACAAGGTGTCCTGGCCCTTGTCGTTGTAGAGATACATTGCACGGGCGCCGAGCGGGTTTTCGAGGCCTGGATTCATGCCGCCTTCAACAAACTTGGCGATTTCCGGCCGGCGCTCTGCCATTTCCTTCGGCGGGTGCCAATTTGGCCATTCCTGCTTCCAGGCAACGTAGGCGTTGCCCGACCAGGCAAAGCCAGCCTTGCCGACGCTGATGCCGTAGCGCATGGCCTGGCCATCCGGCAGGATGTAATAGAGATGACGTTCGCGGGTGTTAACGATGATCGTGCCCGGCGATTCCGTTGTCTGATAGCTGATGATCTGGCGGCGGAACTCCGGCTTGACCTTCTGGATCGGGATAGCAGGAAGCGAGAAGCCAGAATCCTGGGTGACCCCGTAGTCGCCGTCAAACGTCTTCAGCGTTTCGACCGAAGAGCTAGGCGCGGTAATCGGCGCAGCCATCGCTGTGGAAGAATAGCCGGCCGCGGCAAACGCCGCGACAAGGCCCAATACAGTCATTGCATTGCTGAAGCGCATGGGGGTCTCTCGATTTTGTGTCCGGAATTCAGGGTTTTGCCAACCATCTCTGGGAAGGTTTATTTTCGATATCACCGCATTGCAAGCAAACGCGTCGCACAAATAATCGTGTGAGCCGCGATTTGGGAACCCATGGTTTTTTTGCAACAAAACTTGGTCTAGACTGGTTAAATCATGACGATTCTCAGCCTATACAATAACAATCCGTTAATAGATGGTCGCCAGTCCGAGCGGGCGATGCTGGTGCGCAAGGGCGCCCAGCGCCTGCTCCACGAGATGAGGCATGCAGTCCTGCCGGAGTTGACGCTCGCCGGCGGCAGGCGGGCCGATCTCATCAGCCTCAGCGAAAAGGGCGAGATCTGGATCATCGAGATCAAGTCGTCCGTGGAGGACTTTCGCGTCGATCGGAAATGGCCGGACTACCGGCTGCAATGCGACCGCCTGTTCTTTGCCACGCACAAGGACGTGCCGCTCGATATCTTTCCGCAAGAATGCGGCCTGATCCTGTCCGACGGCTACGGCGCCCACATGGTGCGTGAGGCGCCTGAGCACAGGTTGCCGCCAACCACCCGCCGCGCCGTCACGCTCAATTTCTCGCGCGTCGCCGCTCAACGACTGCTCGCGGCAGAATGGGCAATCGGCAAACCGCTTCCGATCGAATAGCCCGCTATTTAGGCGCCCGCTTGGCCAGGATCCGCTGTAGCGTACGCCGATGCATATTGAGACGCCGCGCCGTCTCCGAAACGTTGCGCTCGCACATCTCGTAGACCCGCTGGATGTGTTCCCAGCGCACCCGGTCGGCTGACATCGGGTTTTCCGGCACGTCGGCCTTTCCGCCTGGCCTCTGCGTCAGCGCTGCATAAACATCGTCGGCGTCAGCCGGCTTGGAGAGATAGTCCACCGCACCAAGCTTCACGGCGGTGACGGCGGTAGCGATGTTGCCGTAGCCGGTTAGGACGATCACTCGGGTGTCGCCGCGGCGCTGCCGAATGGCTTCGATGACGTCGAGGCCGTTACCGTCGCCCAGCCGCAGGTCGATGACCGCATATTTCGGCGGGTGGGCCTTCGATTTCGTCACGCCTTCCGCAACGCTGTCGGCCGTTTCGACGAGAAAGCCGCGTGCTTCCATAGCCCGGGCGAGCCGCCTCAGAAACGGGCCGTCGTCGTCGACGATCAGCAGGCTCGGATCCGGGCCGATATCACCGTCGCTGGAGGCAAGTGTCTCGATGTCGTGGTCTAGATCTGTCATTCCGTGATCCCGGCGGTTTTCCGCCTGCATATATCCTGCGTGTATATATATAGCGTCGTGAGCACTGGTCATAAGCCCGTCGGCTCAGTTTGTCGAATTGCTTTCTATCAAGACACGAGGCCATTCGATGCGGATCCGTGCCCCTGAAGTCTCCGCCTCGCGGTTTCCAAATGTCAGGGTTGCGCCGGAGCGCTCCAGCAGTGTCTTTGCAATAAACAAGCCAAGCCCGAGACCGCCTGCGGCATCGTCACGCTGCCGTGTCGTTACATAGGGCTCACCGATGCGGGTCAAGATATCGGGCGCATAGCCGACCCCGTCGTCTTCAATGGTGATCGCCAGAGTTTCGGCATCGAACGCCACCGTGACAGTCACCATCTCGCGGGCATAGTCGACAGCATTTTCCACCAGGTTGCCGAGCCCGTACATGATCCCGGCATTCCGGTTGAGCACCGGTTCGCCGGCCCTGGCGGTCTCCTCGACCAGCGTCAGCTTGATTCCGAATTCGCGATGCGGGGCGAGAATTTCCTCCATCATCGATGATAGCGTCAGATAGCGCATATGCGCCTCGTTCTCCGCCGACAGCGTCGTAATCCGCCGCAGGATGTCGCGGCACCTCTCGCTCTGGCTGCGAAGCAGCGCCACGTCCTCCCGGTAACGCTCGTCGTGGCCGAGTTCCCGCTCCATCTCCTTGGCAACGATGCTGATCGTCGCCAGTGGCGTTCCGAGCTCGTGAGCCGCTGCCGCCGCCAGTCCGTCCAGCTGCGAAAGGTGCTTCTCCCGCTGCAGCACCAGCTCGGTCGCCGCCAGCGCATCGGCCAGCTGGCTCGCCTCCATGGAGACGCGATAGGCATAGAAGGCGGCGAAGGCCATTGTCGATGCGATGGAGCACCAGACGCCGAGTTGCATGACCTGGTTGATGGCGACGATGCCCCCGGCATACCAAGGGAGCGGGAAAGGCGAAAACGCAAGAGACGTGATCGCCACCATCGCCGCAAGGATCAGCGTCATGCTGTAGCGGATGGGCTGGGAAGCGAAGGAGATGATGACGGGCACGCACACCAGGATCGAAAACGGATTGGCAAGGCCGCCGGTGATGAACAGCAGGCCGCACAGCTGCAGCAGATCCAGCCCCAGAAGGGCGAAGGTGGCCGGCGCATCCAGCCGGTGCGTCGGCGGATAGCGCAACGTCAGGAACAGGTTGATCCAGGCAAGGCAGGCGATCAGCACGCAGCAGGGCAGCAAGGGTAGTGGAAACTGCAGCCAGAAGGCGACAATGGCCACCGTCGCGGCCTGGCCACCGACGGCAAGCCAGCGCAGGCGGACCAGCGTCTGCAGCCGCACGCGCCGGCTGGTGTGGTGATTGCCCGGCAAGAGGCTGTCATTTTCGGCAATCATGCTGCTCACTCCTTCACGGCGGATGCACTCAAGTGCCGCGCGGCTTCACGCGGGTGGTCGGCGCGGCGGCTGCCGGATCCTCGGGCCAGGGGTGGCGAGGATAGCGACCGCGCATGTCGGCGCGCACGTCCTTCCAGGTTCCGGCCCAGAAGCCCGGCAGATCGCGCGTCGTCTGGATCGGCCGGTGCGCCGGCGAGGTCAATTCCAGCACCAGCGGCAAACGTCCGCCGCCGATGGAGGGATGCTGGCGAAGCCCGAACAGCTCCTGAACCCGGATGGTCAGCAGCGGCTCCGTCCCATCGTAATGGATAGGGTGGCGCTGCCCCGTCGGCGCCTCGAAATGCGTCGGTGCCATCCGGCCGAGTTCCCGTTGTAAATCATGCGGCAGCAACGACATCAGCCCGTTCGATAGTCCGCCGGTGGAAATATCGGATAGCCCCCGTGCGTCGCCCTGATACGGTACGAACCAATCGGCGAGCCGGATGAGCAGGGCCTCGTCGCTCATGTCTGGCCAGGGCTCCCCGATCGTTCGGTGCAGAAAGCCGATCCGGTCGCGCAGCTGGGCGGCTTCCTTGGAGAAGGTGAGCACGCCAAGCCCGAGTTCGCGGATACCCTCTGCCAGCGCCGCAGCTACCTCGCGCGCGGAGGGACGCGGCAGGGGCGTCTCATCGAGGACAATGGCCCCGAGCCGCGTCACCCGCCGGGCCCGGACCTGCCGGCTCGTCTTGTCGAACAGGCATTGATCTTCGGTGACGATGCTATCCGGCAGCTCGGCTTCGACATCGCCGCGCGTAATCTCGGCAGCACTGAGAATCCGGCCCTGCGCGGCACGACCGGTAAGGTCCGCGACGACAAGCATCGTTGCACCCGACAGCCGCTCCGTCTCCGGCAGCTCGGCACCACGGCCATTGGCCATGACGAACCGGCCGCGACCGCCCCGCTGCAGGGCGATACGATCGGGAAAGGCGTGCAGCAGCAGCGTTCCGGCCATCACCGGTTCGCCGCCGCCTTTGCTGCCCCCGGCAGTTGCCACCAGTCTTGCCACCAGTCGTCGCGCCGCCTCGGCCCGCTCGCTTTTTTCACCCCGAAACCGCCGCAGCCGTTCCTCCAGGTCGATGCTTTGCCCTCCCAACCCCTGTTCGGTCAAAAGCACGGCCAGCATCGCCGCCTCGCGTGCCTGGCCGTTTCCGGCGGCTGAGATCACCATCGCCGCCAGGCGGGGTGGAAGTGCCATCGCCCGCATCGTCCGGCCGCGTGCGGTAAGCCCGTTAGCGTGATCGAGCCCTCCCAGTTGCCTGAGCAAGCTCCGCGCCTCGAAAAGCGTCCCGGCCGGCGGCTGATCGACGAAGGCGAGACTGCCGGGATCCTCGACGCCCCAGTGGGCAAGGTCGAGCGCCAGACTTGAAAGATCGCTGGAGAGTATCTGCGGCGGTGTAAACGCCGGCAGCGCCGCCGTCTGGCCGGGATGCCAGAGCCGGATTGCAATACCCGGCTCCGTCCGTCCGGCACGTCCCGCTCGCTGGTCTGCCGAGGCGCGAGACACCCGCACCGTTTCCAGCCGGGTGATGCCGGTCGCCGGCTCGAAGACGCCCAGCCGCTGCAGGCCGCTGTCGATCACAACGCGCACGCCGTCGATGGTAATCGACGTTTCGGCGATCGAGGTCGCCAGCACGATCTTGCGCATCCCCGCCGCAGTCGGGCGGATCGCCGCGTCCTGCTCCTTCTGGCTGAGGTTCCCGAACAGCGGCGCTATCAGCGTCTCCGGCCCGAACCGTCCTTCCAGCCGCTCGGCGGTGCGGGTGATTTCCGCCTGGCCTGGCAGGAAGGCAAGGATCGAACCCTTTTCATCCCGGTGGGCAGCAACGATGGCGGCAGTGACACTGTCCTCGATCCGCTCGCCGGCAGGCCTGTCGCGGTAGCGCACATCAATCGGAAAGCTGCGTCCCATGCTCTCGATCACCGGCGGCTGGCCGAGCAGCTGTGCAACCCTCTCAATATCGAGCGTTGCCGACATCACCAGGATGCGTAGGTCGTCGCGCAAGGCAGACTGCACGTCGAGTGCCAGCGCCAGGCCGAAATCGGCATCCAGCGAGCGTTCGTGGAATTCGTCGAAGATGACAGTCGAAACGCCTGCGAGTTCGGGATCGTCGAGGACCATCCGCGCAAAGACGCCATCGGTGACCACCTCGATGCGCGTCCTTGCCGAAATCTTCGTGTCGAGCCGCATCCGGTAACCGACGGTGGCGCCAACCTCTTCACCGAGCAGCGATGCCATGCGCGCCGCCGCTGCCCTTGCCGCTAACCGCCTAGGCTCGAGCAGGATGATCCTGCCGTCTCCGCGCCACGGCTGATCCAGCAGATAAAGCGGCACAAGCGTCGTCTTGCCGGCGCCAGGCGGCGCCGAAAGAACCGCACGGCCGACGTCGCAAAGCGCCGTGCCGATCTCGGGCAGGACCTCGGAGACCGGCAGGATAGGAAGTGCCGTCCGCGTCATGCCGCCAGTTCGTCCTTCAGGGACTCGTAGGCGAGGATGGCGCCGGCCAGATCTTCGAGCGCCGCCCCGACAGATTTGAACAGTGTGATCTCGTTGTCGTCGCGGCGGCCCGGCTTTTCGCCACGCGCCAGTTCCGCCAGTTCTGCGCGGATCCCGTCGCGCGTCAGCACGCCGCTTGCAAGCGGCTGGACGATATCGCCCGCCTCGTGCGTCGCCCCGGCAAGCGTATCGACAAAGACAGAGGCGCGACGGATGGCCGTGTCGTCTGCCTCGCGCATATCGGGTTTGTAGCCGCCGACCAGATCGAGATGGGCGCCTGCCTTCAGCCAGTTGCCGTCGATTAGCGGCTGGCTGGAAAGAGTGGCGCAGGAAATCACGTCGGCAGTGCGTGCCGCCGCTTCAAGATCGCTGACGGCGATGGCCGGCAGTCCCATGATTCGCGCCTCTGCTGCTGTTCTCTCGGCCGTGTCGCTGTTCCGGCCCCAGACATGAATGCGTGTCAACGACCGGACCTCGGCATGTGCCTGCATCAGGTTAGGAGAGAGGCGGCCTGTGCCGCACACCAGAAGCTCCGAGGCATCCGCCCGCGCGAGCTTGCTCGCTGCCAGCGCCGAGGTCGCCGCCGTGCGCCGCGCCGTTAGCTCGCCGCCATCGACGATCGCCAGCATTTCCCCGGTCGTCCCGGATGACAGGAGATAGGTGCCGTAGATTGCCGGCAGGCCTCGCAGGCCGTTGTCGGGAAAAAGCGACAGCACTTTCACGCCCGAATAGCGCCCCGGCACCCAGGCCGGCATCAAGAGCAGCGTCGCATCGCTTTCCCCGGGAACCGCCATTGTATGATGATGGCGCACCGGCATCATACAACCGCCCTTGAACATATGGTCTATGGCGTCGATGAGAGGGCGCCACGGGAGGGCGGCGCGGGTTCTGGCTTCGTCGAGGACCAACATTTGGTGCTCCGGCATGAGAGAAATGGATGAAGCTCAATCCTTAGGACGCGTAAAGCCCGATGGCAATTGAAACGCCATGCGTCTCAGCCGATCCTTAACCGGTGATTTTTGACCATTTGGACAAGATTTTGTGTTTTGTGGTTTGCGTCTGGTTGTCCGAGGTGGCGTTGATTTTGGTGTGTTGATAAAAATGTTCTGAATAGTTGTTTAGAAACAGGCAGTTATAAATTTGTCAAAAAACTTTGGTGGGTGTGTGTTGACTACTTCGGGAGGTAGGGCCTATAAGCCGGTCACTGACGAGGGCGGCGG
>NZ_SCFL01000018.1:0-66788 GCF_007000305.1 Rhizobium sp. rho-13.1
CCTTTCGCTCGACCCGTTCAAGCATTCACTCAACTCCCGACAGATCAGCACGACTAAGGTCGCAACATCCAAAGAAGACGTATAAGTCATAGTGCATAGTGACCCCGATTGCGAGTCCTGGCGTCGTCTCATAGTCGACGCCCCAACGAAAGCTGCCCCGACAGCGTGGGGCGACCGGAGTTGTCACCGCAGGGCACCGCAAAGCGGACCCCGCCGTCGAAAGCCTAATCCATAGCCGGCTGTCATCTGCGAACACCACTTAGGTTTGACGAAAGAACAGATTCGATCTGTCGGCTAACAGCCGACGTCGTCAAGCAGTCATCCGCATCCCCCTGCGTGTAAAGATGCCGGATGCAGCTTTGACAGGAAGCTATTTCCCAACTCATCTTGAATTTTAGTATATTTGAACTGTGAAAG
Source organism: Rhizobium sp. rho-13.1 (assembly GCF_007000305.1). Taxonomy (NCBI): domain Bacteria; kingdom Pseudomonadati; phylum Pseudomonadota; class Alphaproteobacteria; order Hyphomicrobiales; family Rhizobiaceae; genus Rhizobium; species Rhizobium sp. rho-13.1. The sequence goes on from NZ_SCFL01000018.1 coordinate 418, forward strand.
CTCAAAGCCCCTGCTTAGCCTATAGTCGCCGGCGTCACGAAAGGCGACGGCTCAAGAAACGGCGACGTGCGCCACATGGGTAGGGACGGGACAATGAAACTCCACAAGGGACTGCTTGCCAGCTTGTTCGGCGCAATGACACTGGTTGCTGCCTTCGGAGCCAGTGCGGCCGACAAAAAAGTCGTCGTTGGCTATCAGACGGATGCCTTGCCGTCGTCGGTCGGCATCGCTAACGGCGCCTTTGCCAAGGCGACCGGCTATGACATCGATTTCCGTAAATTCAATTCTGGCGCCGATATCTTTGCCGCCATCGCCTCCGGTGACGTGCAGGTCGGCTATGTCGGTTCCAGCCCCTTTGCAGCGGCGACTTCGCGCGGCCTGGCCGTCAAGGCCTTCTACCTCTCGTCGATTTCGGGCATCGACGAAGCGCTTGTCGTGCGCAATGGCTCTGGGATCAATACGCTAGCGGATCTGAAAGGCAAGAAGCTGGCGGCCGCTCCGGTCTCGACTGACCACTACCAGCTTCTCGCTCTCATCAAGAGCCTCGGCCTGACCGAAAAGGACGTTCAGGTCTTCGCCATTCCCCAGCCGCAGATCGTTGCGGGTTTCGCGCGCGGTGATATCGATGGCGGCTTCGTTTGGGATCCAGCGCTGACTGAACTGAAAAAGAACGGCAAGGTGCTTATCACCTCCAAGGAGGTTGCCGACAAAGGAGCGCCGACCTTCTCCGCCTGGGTCGCCGCTACCGACTTCGCCGACAAGAACCCCGGTTTCCTGAAAAACTTTGCCGGCGTTATCAACGCCTCCTATGCTTCCTTCGCCAACGACAAGCCCGCTTGGGGGCCGGACAGCGACAACGCCAAGCTGCTGGCCAAGCAGCTCGGCGGCACGGCGGAACAGCAATCTGCCGCACTGAAGAACCTGACATTACTGACACCTGAAGTTCAGGCTTCCGATGCCTGGCTCGGCGGTGGTGAGAAGTCCGGTGCGGCCAAAATCCTCAAGGATACAGCAACGTTCCTTAAGGACCAGGGCAAGGTCTCGGACGTCCTGCCAAGCTACGCCGCCTTCGTCACGCCGGACGCCGTCGTCGCGCCGAGTAACTGATAGCAGCTGTCCCGCGCTGTCGTTATTCGCAGCGCGGGAAACGAATTGGATTTCACATATGCTGAAAGTCGAACGCGCCTCCGTCTATTTCAAAGCGCGGGATGGCCGCACTGTGCATGCTCTGGACCGGGTGTCTCTCGACATCCCCGACCAGGGTTTCGTCGTTGCACTGGGTGCTTCCGGCTGTGGCAAGTCGACCTTGCTGCATGCCATCGCCGGATTTCTGCCGCTGTCGGAAGGCAAGATAACGCTGGACGGCCGGCCGATCGAAAAGCCCGGTGCCGACCGTGGCGTCGTGTTTCAGAAAGATACGCTCCTGCCCTGGAAGTCGGTCCTCGACAATGTTGGCCTGGGGCTGAAATTTGCGGGCGCCGGAAAATTCGAGCGCCGCGAGAAATCGCAGGAGCTGCTGCAGCTGGTTGGTCTCGGCGAGTTCGGCAACGCCCTGCCTCATGAGCTCTCCGGTGGAATGCGCCAGCGCGTCGGCATCGCCCGGGCACTGGCGACGGAGCCGGATATCCTGCTCATGGACGAGCCGTTCGGCGCGCTCGACAGTCTGACGCGCGAGCAAATGCAGGAGCTTCTGGTGTCGATCTGGCACCGGACGCGAAAGCGCATCTTCTTCATCACCCATTCGATCGAGGAGGCGCTGTTCCTTGGCACAGAACTGATCGTCATGTCGCCGCGCCCAGGCCGGGTCGTCGCTAGATTCAGCCTCGATTTCGTCAAGGATCTTGCCAAAAGTGGCGATGCGCGGGCGATCAAGACATCGTCCAAATTTGCCGATCTGCGCGAAGAGATCCGCACCATCATCCACAGCACCGACGACGTCAGGAGCGCTGCCGAATGACCGAACTGACAGAAGCAGCGAGCATTCTCCATCCCGAGGCGGAGGCGACCCATCGCCTCGTCAAGATGCGCACCTTCGGCATAGGCGAGCGATCGACTGCACCGATCAGCATCATCACCGGTATTTTGCTCTTGGCCGCCTGGTGGGGCGTGGCGAAATCTGGGCTCGTCGCCCATCTCTTTCTGCCGACGCCGGAAGAAGTCGTGAAGCAGGCAGTCGCCGTCTACAATGACGGCTATGCTGGCGCATCACTCTGGGAGCATGTCTCGGCCAGCCTGTTTCGAATTCTCTCTGCCGCGTTCGTTGCCTGTCTTTTCGGCGTGCCCGTCGGGCTGGCCATGGGATTGAACCGCTGGGCCAAGGGCGTACTCGACACGCCCATCGAATTCTACTGGCCGCTGCCGCCACTCGCCTACCTGCCGCTGATGATCATCTGGCTCGGCATTGGCGAGACGTCTAAGATCACCCTGCTGGTTCTGGCGATGTTCGCGCCAATCTGCCTGTCTGCCCAGGCCGGTGTGCGGTCCCTACCGATCGAGCGGGTCAACGCTGCGCTGTCGCTGGGCGCCAGCCGCTGGAACCTGTTTTTCGACATCGTTTTGCCCTCGGCATTGCCGGAAATCCTGACGGGCATCCGCATCGCGCTCGGCGTCGGCTGGGGAACGCTTGTGGCGGCCGAATTGATCGCGGCAACCCGCGGAATTGGGTTCATGATCATGTCGGCCTCGCAATTTCTGGCAACGGATGTGGTATTCGTCGGCATCGGCATCATCGCCGCTTGCGCGTTTGCCTTTACGCTGGTGATGCGTGCCTTGGAGGCATGGCTCGTGCCCTGGAAAGGCAAGAGCTGACGCTCCTGTCAGTCGAAACCTCCGCGGAACAAAAGAGAGTAGGTCACCATCAGGAAGCTGGCTCAAGATGCGCGAGTTTCGCCCACTTGACGATCTCGTGCGGCTTTGCAATTCATTGGCAGAGGTCGCCGAAGAGGGCTATTTTTCCTGCATTGGGTGCCAGGATCGAAGTAGCGAGATACTGTTGCAATGAGGTCATTGCTGCTGCTCGATGAGCCGACCTCGGCGCTGAATGCGTCCGTCCAGGCCGGCATTCTCGACCTGCTCAACGATCTCGCGGTATCGCATGACATGACGCTGGTCAGCCATGATCCCGGCGTCATCGGACATATGACCAGGCCATAACGATGGAGAAGGGGCGCATCATCGGCGACGCCGACCACGCTGCGCTCGTCGCGCAGGCATCGGCCGTGCGTTAACGACGCCGCCGATAGCGCAGAGAAGACAAGCTGCCGTCCAGTTCGGAAATCTGCGCTAGCAGCTCGTCGGTGGTGCCGTCCTCGCAATCGTCACTTCCAAAGCAGCGGCGCGCCTCGTGCAGATTCAGCCTGTCTTCCAGACTGTCGCGGCAAGACCGAAGGCGACCGAAATAGCGCAGGACGCTCATAGCGTTCTCCATGTCAGACGTGGATGTCTCCGCGGAAACGGTTCTGTCAAATTAGTCTATCCAGCGAGTAGACTAAAGAAATGCAGCCCCGCTCCTGTCGCAATTCTTGAAAAAGATGACCACCGGGTGCCAACCCTCGGCTCTAGATCATCCGGCAACGACCCGCCGCTAAGGACGGATGCGCAGGACGGCGCGATGTGAGCGGCCGATGTCGAGATCCGCGGCGACGCCCCCATGCAGATCGATTGAGGAGACGCCCTCGCCACGCGTTTGCAGACGGCCCTGCTCCGCGCCATGGTCTGGCCCGACGAGTTCGATAATCGACGTGCCGATGGCGATGCGGATATCCTCGCCGGATCGCGTGACGGCATCGTCGCCCAACAGCGCGCGATAACGGCCGGCGCTCGCCGCAATGTCAGCGACATCGACACGAACGACGGCGATGCCCTCAGCGCGGTTGGCGTGCTTGCGGTGCTCGCCTAGAGGCACGCGCAAATCCCGCGCGGTGACATCGCCGCACCAGAAGGGCAGGTCGCGCGTTTCCGGCCGAACGATCTGCCAATCTAGCCTTACGCCATCCGGCCGCACGCGTCCGCCGGAGGCGGGCTCTGTTAAGCTGAGGCCCCGCGCCCGGGCGGCGGCGATACCCGCCTGCGTGTCGTCGGGAGCAAGGGCGAAGTCGACAAAGCCCTCGCCGGCCTCAGCAAGCAGCGTCCACCACGGATTGCCGGGATCGGGCCGATGATAGGCGATGACCTCGAAATAGGCGCCATCGGCAAACACCACCAGCGCATTATGCGATACGCCGCCATGATGCACGCCGCCGGGATAAACCGTGAAGCCGAGTAGCCGGTAATCCGCAACGGCCCGCGCCAGATCGTTGACGGCGATGACGATATGGTCGAGGGCAAAAGCCATGGCTTGGTTTCCTTTGCGGCAGGATCGTGGGAGAGGTCGGACGCGCAAGCCCCTTCAGGCCGCAGGCGTTGGCTCTCCGAGCGACAGCATCAAGCGGTTGGCCCAGTTGAAGAATGCTGCGCCATGGATGACGTCGGAAATTTCCAGATTGTCCAGCCCCTCGGTCCGCAAGCGCTCAATTTCGGCAGCTCCAAAAACGGAGGGCGTGGCCGTCAGCGCCACGGAGGCGGCGACGATGGCATTCCAGCGGCTGCCGAGATCGGCATCGGTGCCCTCATCGAGAAGCCGCTGCACATCCTCCGTTCGCCTGGAAAAATGCGAGGCAAAACGGGCATGCACCGAGGCGCAGAAGATGCAGCCATTGGAGCGCGATGCGGCGGCGGCGGATAGTTCGCGCTCGGCGCGCGGCAAGCCGGACCTGGTGTTGTAGAAAATGTCTTTGTCCGCCTTGGTGCGGGCGCCCAAGATGTCGGGATCACGGGCAAGCAGCATGAAATAACTTGATTTCGCGCGGGCCGCATCGACGAGGCCGGCCCAATGCCGTTCGGTCAGGTCGGCCTCTTCCAATGGCTGAAGCCAGGGTGTCCAGCCGATCTCGGCCTGGGTAAAGGCGTTCGGGCGATTGTCGATATCGGTGTGGATGATCGTCTCGGTCAAAGTTGTCTCCTACGTGTTCACGGTTGCCGTCGTGTTTGGAGCAGCCAGTCGCTTGGTGCCGGCAGCGGCCAAGGCGGTCAGACCGCCAACCACGCGGATCTGGAAGGCCAGGAAGGCGACGATCTGCGACAGTGTGACGATGGCCGTCGTGCTCCAGCCGGCATCCAGCAGCCTCTGCAACGCCGCGGGGCCGGCCTCGCGCGGCCGGAACACCAGCAGATGGCTGTGCTGCAGCGCTGCCGTCAGCGTCTTGCCAAGCGTCACGGCGTTGAATTCTGAGATGGCGAAGGCCGGCCCCGGCTTGTCCTCCGCCGAAAGCGGCCCGCTCGGGAAGCGTCCGTAAGGCCCTTGCGTCCGTCCCTTTTCAACCTCGGCCTTGATGGCGCCGAGAAGCGACGCGCCGCCAGGAATCTCGGCCAGGCCCGAGGCATAGAAGTCCGCCACCGCATCGGCTCGATGCAGCCCCGCGACGAAGGCGGCCACCGTCAGGCGCTCAGTCCGACTGACATCGCCCGGCTCGGTTGGCTCGAACAGCTCTAGATAGCTCTTCTGGGCATTGGCGCGTGTTTCAGGTCGCTCGCTGCGAATGCGATCAATCTTGGACCCGGAGCTTATTCTGGTCAGGAGGTCGATGACGTCAGGTGTTGACGATGTCATGGGAATACCTTTCTGTTGAAAACGCGATCACATGGTTGCCACACTGAGGCGCCCAAGCGGTCGAATCGACTGCCCGCTCCAGCCTAGCGCCGGCGCGACTTCGCTGGCGATCAGCTCGAGCGAGCGCAGGATATAGGCGTGTGGTGGATCGACGGAGTGCACCTGGAAGACAAGATCGGTGACGCGCGACAGCGCCGTGTCGGCCTTTAACGAGGCAATGACATCATCCGGCGTCCCGACATGCACGTCGAAGGCCTTGATCAGGCCGGCGGTCGTCCGGTCGGCGATGACATGGCCGCTAGCGACAAAGCGCTCGACGCTGCGCTGAAGGCCGATTTCCGCCAGATGCAACGCCTCTTGCCGGTCGTCGGCGACAAACAGGCTGCGAGAGCCGAGAATGCGGGGTGCACGCCCGGTCGGCAACGCCGCAAGATAGGCGTCGATGATCGGGTTCTGCAGGTCCCAGAGGGTTGCAGACGGTGCCTCCTCCGGTCGCGGTTGGGTGCGCGACAGCATCAGGCCGTCGCCATCGCGGCCGGCCCTCTCGCCGCCGCCGACAGAGAAGGTCGCCTGCCAGACGCGATCCCCGAGGGTCGGCGCCCCCGGATAGAGCCTGTTGCCCCCCGGCAACTCGCCGCCGCTCCAGGCATTGCGGATGGTGGCGAGGTGGCTTGCATAGACGGGTCCGCGTTCGGCGCTTTCAAGGCCAAAGGGCAAGAAAGCTTGCGGCGTGCCACCGGTGCCAAAGCCGACCTCCAGCCGACCACCTGACAAGAGATCGAGCACGGCGGTGTCTTCGGCCACCCGCACGGGATTTTCCATCGGCAGGGTGATGACGCCGGTGCCGAGCCGGATGCGCGAGGTCCGGGCGGCAATATCGGCGAGCAGAATGAGCGGCGCCGGCAGGCCGCCTTCCTCCCCGTTAAAGTGGTGTTGCGCCAACCAGGCGCTGTCGAAGCCGAATTTCTCGGCATGGATGATCTGTTCGCCGACAAGGCGATAGCGGGTTTGTGCGTCCGTCTGGTCGAGTACGCGGCTGAAGAAGCCAAGGCGCTTTGGCTGAGAGCAAGCGGTCATGGGATTATCCTGCACTGGTAAGGGCGGCGCGCGTCAACAGCTGGTAGCGCTTGCCCGGAATGGCTTCGAGCAGCTCGCGGGTGTAGGCGTTTTGCGGATTGCCGAAAACGTCTTCCACCGCGCCATCCTCGACCAGCCTGCCGTTGTTGAGCACGGAGACGGTGTCGGCGATTTGTCGGACGACAGAAAGATCGTGTGAGACGAACAGATAGGTGAGGCCGAGATTTTGCTGCAACTTTTCCAGCAGCGTCAGGATCTGTGCCTGGACGGTAACATCGAGGGCGGACACAGCTTCGTCGAGCACAAGAATCTGCGGATCGAGGACCAGCGCCCGGGCAATGGCAACGCGCTGCCGCTGGCCGCCGGACAAAGCCCGCGGCTGGCGCTGCAGCACATCGGCCGGCAGGCCGACCTCTTCCACCATCGCCGCAACTCTGTCGAGCCGCTCTGCCGGCGCGATCCGCTCGAAATTCAAAAGTGGCTCCTCGACGATCCGGCGGATCGTCTGGTGCGGATCGAGCGAGCCGAACGGGTTTTGATAGACGAGCTGGATTTTCTTGCGAAAAAGCCGCAGCGTCTCGCCCTTCAGCGAAGCGAGCTCCAACCCATCGATGACGATCCTACCCGTCGTCGGGCGCTGGAAGCCGGCGACGGCGCGGATGGTCGTGGTCTTGCCGGAGCCGGATTCGCCGACAATGGCATGGGTGGTGCCGCGCCGGACGCGGAACGAAATGTCGTTGACAGCCCGAAAACCCGCACCCCTGCCCTGTCCAAACTCCTGGACGAGGTTTTCGACGACGATGATGTCCTTCGAGAGATCGTTCGCCGGCTGCGTATCGTCTGTCTGCTGCGCGGCAATGGCCGCAAAGAGCCTTCGTCTGATGTTAAGAGACGGCGCATCCGCCAAGAGCTGACGGGTATAGCTGCTTTTCGGCTGCCGCAGAATTTGGGCGGTGCGGCCCTGCTCCTGGATGACGCCGTGCTGCAGGACGACCAGCCGGTCGGCGCGGTCGACGGCGACCCCGAGGTCATGGGTGACAAGCAGCACCGCCGTCCCCGATTCCTGCCGCAGCCTGTCGATCAGCTCGAGGATGTGCCGCTGCACTGTGACATCCAGCGCGCTGGTCGGCTCATCGGCAATGATCAGCGATGGCTTGAGAGCGATGGCGATGGCGATCAGCACCCGCTGCTTCATGCCGCCGGACAGTTCGTGGGGATATTGCCCGGCGCGAAGTTCGGGCTGATTGAGGCCGACCCGATGCAGCAGTTCGATGGCGAGCTTATAGGCCTGCGCACCCGAGGCCTTGCCGTGGATGGTGAGGATTTCTGCCACCTGTCGGCCTATTGTCTTGACCGGGTTGAGCGCATTGCCCGGGTCCTGAGGGATAAGGCTGACGACCGAACCGCGAATACCGTTCAATCGCTTCTGCGGCCATCGTGCAATGTCCTGGCCATTAAGGCGGACGCTGCCGCCTTCAAGCCGGCCGTTAGAGGGCAGCAGCCCGATGATAGCCTGCGCCGTGGAACTCTTGCCGGAACCGGACCCACCGACCAGCGCCACAACCTCGCCGGCGGCGACGGTAAAATCGATGCCATGAACAGCGGTGCGCCATCCGTTCCGGTCCTCGTAGCCGACCGTTAGGCCGGAGACGTCGAGGGCATGCAAGGCGGCGTTGTTAACTGTCTGAACGATGGTCATATCCGCGCCCTCCCAATGGCTTGGCTGACACGATTGACAGAGAGTACGACCAATACGACGACGATGCCGGGTGCGGCCGTCAGCCACCAGGCGGTCGCGATATAATTTCGCCCCTCGGCGATCAATAGCCCCCATTCGGGTGTCGGCGGCGGTGCGCCGAAACCGAGGAAGCCAAGCGTTGCCAGCTGCAGGATGGCCCAGCCGATCTGCAATGCCGTAAACCCGATGACGGATGTCAGGGAGTTCGGCAGGATATGGCGCCAGAGCACCTGTAGGAAAGTGCCGCCACTGCCGAAGGCGGCCTCGACATAGTCGCTGCGGCGGACGGTGACGACCTCCGAGCGCACCAGCCGGGCAAAGCTGGCGATTGAGGTGACGCCGACGGCGATGGCGGCGTTGGTCGTACCGAAGCCAAGTAGCGCGATGACGCTCAGCGAAAGCAGCAGCGCCGGGATCGACAGCAGCACATCGACGAAGCGCATGATGGTGGCATCAACCCAGCCGCTGAGCGAGCCGGCGAAAATACCCATCGTCGTGCCGACGACAAGCCCAATGGAGACGGCCGCAAGCGCGCCTGACAGCGAATTGATCGACCCATAGACGATGCGACCGTAGACGTCGCGGCCGAGCGAATCTGTGCCGAGCAGATGCAGCGCGCTCGGTGCCTTGAGCTGCTGGCCCGGCTGGCCGGCAAAGGGGTCGTAGATCGTGAACAGACCCGGCACAATGGCCCACAAAGTGACGACGGCAAGAACGATGATGCCAAGGATCAGGCCCGGTTGGAGACGACGGATCAACCCGCGAGAGCGTCGATGTTCGGGCAGCAGGACTGGTGCTGGCGCAGCTGCGCCAACGCCGGTTTCCGCTGTTTCGACGGTATGTCCGGCTACATCGAGAAGGCTCATCGGATCCCTCCAAAAGCAACTCTCAGCCTCGGGTCGAAGACTGGATACAAGAGGTCAACGACGAGGTTGATGACCACGAAGGCGGTGGCGGAGATAACGACGATCGCCTGCAGCACAGCGACATCCTGACTATTGACCGCCTGTTCCGTCAGGCTGCCGATGCCATTCAGCCCGAAGACGGTCTCGGTAACGACGGCGCCGGCCAAAAGTTCGCCGAACAGTACGCCAGCGACGGTCATGACGGGAAGCGCCGCGTTTTTGGCGACATGCCGCCAAAGCACCCAGGCATGCGACGCACCCTTGGCACGGGCCACCGAGACAAAGGGCCGCGTCAAGACCTCATCGATGTTTCGCAACAGGATTTGCGCCATCGGCGCCGAGATCGGCACGGCAAGTGTCAGCACCGGCAGGATCAGACCCTGCCAGGGGCCGGGGTTGATTACCGGGACGAGGTGGAAGCGAAACGAAAACAGGTGAATGAGCATGATCCCAAGCCAGAAGGCCGGTACAGAGATGAAAAGCGCCGGGATCGACTGGATGAGGGTGCGCAATCGTCCGAAGCCGGCGATGTTGGCGAGCACGGCGATGACCATGGCAAACAGCGTTGCGGTCGCAAAGCCGAGGCCGGCAAGCCACAGGGTGGCCGGTAGATTGGTGGCAAGCTCGGAGCTGACCGGAACGCCGGCCTTGAACGAATAGCCGAAATCGCCCGTCAGAAACTTGCTTATGGCGCGAAAATATTGCTGCAATATCGAGCCATCAGCAGCGTAGGCGGTACGGAGCTCCGCCAGCTGGTCGGGGCTGAGGCCATAGTCCGGATTCTGAAATTTGATCAGCACCGCATCTCCAGGCATCGCCTGCAGCAGCAAGAAGGAAACCGTGAAGCTTACCCAGAGTACCAGCACCGCCTGCCCTACTCTCAACATGATATATCTTGGCATGACAGACCTCATCAACTGCATTGGCCCGGACGTCTGGCCGGGCCAGATATGTTTCAGTGTTCGGCAAGCCAGGTGTCGTAGAAGCTTGGACGGCCGACGGATTCAAAGGCAATGCCGCGGACATAAGGCGCGCTGGCAAAGACTTGCGGCTCTTCGAAGATCGGGATGACATAGGCCTGGTCGAGCAGATATGCCTGCGCCGCCTTGGAGGCGGCAAAGCGTTGGGCGCTGTCGGTTCCCGACGCAACGCTTTCCAGGAGTCCGTTCAGCTTGGCATCGACGAAGGTCGCCTTGGCGTTGAGACCGCCCTTCTGCAGCAATGCATCGCGGTTGAGCAGGTAGAACTGGCTTTTGATCACATCGGGATCGGCGCGGCCGACTTCGGCAACCACCAGCGGCGTTTTATCGGGATTGACGGTGTCGACGACGACATTGCCCGAGGTGCCGGCCAGCACTTGCAGCTTGACACCGACCTTTGCCCACTGCTGCGCCACGAGCTGCAGCACAGCCTTGTTCTGCGGCTGCGGCAGGGATTCGTAGACGGCCAGCGTTAGTGGCTTGCTGTCCTTCTGGCGAACGCCGTCTCCCCCCTTCGCCCAACCAGCCTCATCGAGAAGTTTTTCCGACAGCGCCGGGTCGTAGGATAGCTTATCGGACAGATCCTCATAGGCCGCGGCGGATGACGAAATCACGGATTTGGCAGCCGGGTAGTTGGCAGAAAACAGGGTCTCGACGATCTCCTTGTTGTTGGTCGCATGCAGAAGCGCCTGGCGCACCCGCACGTCGGCCACCAGCGGGTTCTCCGGTCGCAAGGCAATGCTGTCGTTGACGCCGCGGGTCGGCGCGGCATAGATCGGGAAGCTCTGGTCGCTGACCTTCTTTTCGTCATAGGCTTGCAATTGGCGGATGAAATCCGCTTGCCCTGACAGCAGCGCGCCGATGCGAACGCTGTCTTCGCCGGTAATTATGTATTTGAGGCTATCGAGATAGGCGCGCCCCTGATGCACGAGCTTCTGAGGACCCCAGTTGTAATCGCCGCGTGCCGTCAGCGTCAGATCCTTGCCGATGGTCTCGGCTGCGACCGTGAAGGGGCCGGAACCGATGATTTTCGTGGCGTCGCCGAGTTGCTCGAAGGGCAGGCCTAGCGTCTTCAACGACACCAACCCGGAGCCGATCACAGAGGTCCCCTGCAGGAAGCCGGGCGCCGGTTTCTTGAAGACAAATTTTACCGTTTGCGGATCGATAACTTCGCTGTGGTCATAATTGTTGATGACTTCGGAAACCGGCTGCTTCAGTGCCTTGTTGCCATGTCCAAAAGTATCGAAGTTCCTGGCCACCGCGTCGGCATCGAGCGGCGTGCCGTCGGAGAAGGTCACGCCCTTGCGCAGCTTGAAGACATATTCGGTGGCATCGGTGTTTACAGTCCAGGAATCGGCTATCCACGGCTCGATCTCCAGCGTCTTTGGGTTCTGGTAGGTCAGCTTGTCAGTGATCTGGTTGAGGATGCCGCCGTTCGGGTAGAAGCCGCCGGCCGGCGGATAGAGATTGGTGTGGGCCTGCTGCTCGAGATAGACCAGCGTGCCACCTGGTACCGGTTTCGCGACATCCGCCGTAAAGGCAGTCGATGACAGCAGCGATGCGATGCCGGCGAATGTTGCGGCCATGAAGGTAGTCTTGTTGCGCATGGGAGAGCCCTTGATGTGAATTCCTCTCAAGGGTACGGCATGCGGCTGCAGGCGCAATATTCTCTATTAAATTAGTGTGCTATTTTTGTCGGTATATGCAAAACAACCGACGCGTAAGATCATCTTTCCTTGCAACTTGTCTCCGATCCCATCCGCAGACCCTGTCTCGCGGCTCGTTCGGTATACAACTGCGACATCGGCCAGCACTTGCCCGTGGCATTGTCGCCGTGAATGCGGCACGCGGCCTAGACATCAGTTGGCCTATCCCCACCGCTCGGGATGTCCACTGCCGTCGGCACAGCTATTCTCGAAAAATTATTCCTGTTGAGGCAGCCGAATGAGAGAAATCTGCGTCCCGCATCGGGGTGCCTTCTCTTACGATTGCGATAAGACAATTTTTTCGTCAAATCAAAAACAAGAGGCAGCCCCAGATGATGTCGACGATCAGAGCTACATTCTTGGGAGTTGCAGTCGCCGTCGGCATGGTCGCCGGGTCTGCAGGGGCGGCCCAGCTTTCAGAGATCCGCATCGACTGGGCTACCTACAATCCGGTAAGCCTGCTTCTCAAGAAGGAGGGCTTGCTGGAAAAGGAGTTCAAGAATGACGGCATCAAGATCACCTGGGTGCAGTCGGCCGGATCCAACAAGGCGTTGGAATTCCTTAATGCGAGCTCGATCGATTTCGGCTCGACAGCCGGCGCCGCGGCGCTGATTGCCCGTGTCAACGGCAATCCGGTCAAATCGATATATGTTTTTTCGCGGCCTGAGTGGACGGCTCTAGTCACCCGTGCAGACAGCCCGATCAAGTCTGTAGCCGACCTCAGGGGCAAATCCATCGCAGTCACGCGTGGCACCGATCCACACATATTCCTCGTGCGCGCGCTGGCAGATGCCGGGTTGACAGAAAAGGATGTCAAGCTTGTGCTGCTGCAACATGCCGACGGTAAGCTCGCCCTATTGCGTGGCGATGTTGACGCCTGGGCGGGCCTCGACCCCCTGATGGCATCGGCCGAGGTCGAAGAGGGCGCGAAGCTCTTTTTCCGCAAGCCCGAGAACAATACCTGGGGCGTGCTGAACACCACGGAGACGTTCGCTGCAGAGCATCCAGACATCGTGAAGCGCGTGATTGCGGTATACGAGCGGGCACGCCAAGATGCCCTAAAGCACCCTGAAGCGCTCAAGGCGGCGCTGGTCGAGGCAGCGAAGCTACCGGAAAACGTGATCGACAAGCAACTCGAGCGCACCGACCTCACCAAGCCGACCATCGGTACAGCCCAGAGGGAAACCGTTGTCGCGGCTGGAAAGGCATTACAGAAGGCCGGAGTCATACAGGCAGGGGCGGATGTCGAGAAGGTGGCAGGTGAACTAATCGATACGGACTTTGCCGTCACAGATACTCGGTAGGGTTACGGTTCACTCCATGACGGATGCAGCCGAAGTCAGGCAGACTATCGATAAGCAAGCCGCGAGCGCCCGCAAACGACGGGCGCTCGCGGCTTTTTCCGTGCGCATTGCCAAGGCAATTATCATTCCCGCTGGTCTACTCATTTTCTGGGAAGTGGCTGTCGATCTCGGCTGGATGGGTGGACGGTTGATGCCGCCGCCGTCGATGGTGATGAAGACAATCTGGGCACTGTTGCAGAGTGGCGAGTTGCTGACACATGTGTGGATCACGACGCTTCGCGTCCTGCTGGGATTCTGTATCGGAACCGTGGCTGGCACCATTGCCGGCGCGCTGACGGGCTATTTTCCGCTGGCTCGCCAGTTGCTCGATCCGACCCTGCAGGCGTTAAGGGCCATCCCCTCAGTCGCCTGGGTGCCCTTGTTCATCCTTTGGCTCGGTATCTTCGAGACATCAAAAATCGCGCTGATTGCCGTCGGCGTGTTCTTTCCTGTCTATCTTGGCTTTTCCGGCGCGCTGCAGTCGGTCGATCGCAAGATCGTTGAGGTCGGTCGCATCTTTCGGCTGTCAGGTTTTGCGATGGTCGGGCGCATTTTGCTGCCAGCGGTGTTTCCTGCCTACGTGATTGCATTGCGGGCTGGTCTTGGACTTGGCTGGATGTTCGTTGTCGCCGCAGAGTTCATGGGCGCTTCCGAAGGACTTGGCTACCTGCTCGTCGACGGCCAGCAATTGGGGAAACCGGCGCAGATCATGGCGGCTATTGTCTGTTTTGCAATTATCGGCAAGGCAACCGACAGCTTGCTGGTCTTGGCCACCGCCCCTTTGCTTCGCTGGCAGGACACTTTCAACCGGGGGCAGAGCTGATGTTGTCGTTGCAGGGTCTTTCAAAAACATTCGCCGGCGGCATGCACGCTCTTGAGGGAGTTTCACTGCGGGTGAGACCCGGCGAGATCGTCGCCGTGATCGGCGGCTCCGGCTGCGGCAAGAGCACGCTGCTGCGTCTAGTTAGCGGCCTTGATCACCCAAGCCGTGGCCGTGTGATGCTGGGCGCAGAAACGATTTTGGAACCGCACCCTCGCATCAATCTGATTTTCCAGGAGCCGAGGCTGCTGCCGTGGTTGACGGTGGCGGGCAATGTGGGCTTTGGATTGCCGAAACAAACCGCTATCAACCGGGTTGGCCTTGTAAATGAGGCGCTGGAGAAGGTCGGCCTCTCATCCTATGCGGCGCGGTGGTCGAAGGAGCTTTCGGGTGGTCAAGCGCAACGTGTGGCGATTGCGCGTGCCTTGGTGACCCGCCCAAAAGTCCTGCTTCTCGATGAGCCGTTTTCGGCCTTGGACGCATTTACCCGAATAGATCTGCAAGACCATCTTCTCGATATCTGGGATGATACGCGGCCGACGCTGATCCTCGTTACTCACGACATCGAGGAGGCAGTAGCGTTGGCAGACCGGGTCGTTGTCATGCGCCCACGTCCTGGTCAGATACTCGATGAGGTTGCGATCCAGCTGCCAAGAAAGCGAGACAGGACAGCCCCCGCCTTTGAAGCTAAAAGACGCGAAATCCTGGCGCTTCTGAATATGTCGTTACAATCTGCAGCGTGTCAGATGACCGCAAGTCGATCGTGATCAGTGTGTTACCAGTCGGACATCGCCGACGTCACCGAACCGGGCACGTCGGCAGTTCGGCCACTGACCTGCGACGGCGGGTGCGTGACTTCATACCTTCAAGCAGCTGATAACCGCCGCTCCATCGACCAAAGCCACTGGCCGTGTTGATGTGTCCGGCGTTACCGATATTCTTTATCTCTGCGCCCCAGCAACGGCCGACCAGCGTCAGGCGGTCGAGCGACATGTAGCGGTCGTTGAGGCTGCCAACGACTTTAGTGGGAAAAGGCAATTGCCCCATCGGCATGTCGCCGAAGAGGACTTTCCCGGGGTGAAGAGTGTGGGTCGGCTCTAGATCACAGGGCGCGACGAGCAGCGCGGCCTTGACCTGTCTGGCGGCGCCTCTCCCGGCGAGGTGTGCGGCGAGCAGGCAGCCAAGGCTGTGGGCAACGATATAAGCCTCGCCGACAGCATCGAGCGCCTCTTCCAGACGCAGCATCCAATCACTGAGCCTCGGATTGTTGAAATCATCCTGAACGACGCATAGGCTGTCAGGCTGGTCCCGCAACCAATGCTGCTGCCAGTGTGCCTCATCCGATCCGAATAGCCCCGGCAAGATTAGGACTGCGGTCATGACCTGATTTTCTCCCTCAAGAGGATTCTGGGACGCGAACAATCCCTGGTCCTGCTCGTTGAGCTCCCCTCAGACCAGTCCCGCGACAAATGCGAACAGGAACAGGAATGCGAAGACGACCGCCCCCGTCAGCGCAGCGCGCTAAGCTGCGCCTCAGATCGACCGGCTGAATAAGCTGCAAATGCCAAGTGTATCCAATGACATAGCTCATATATGGGCCTCAATACCACGGTGCAGGGCTGAATCCCCAATAGTACATCTCGTATTCACTGGTCGGGCGCTCGCGCTCGTGCTCTGGAAACACCTCAGGGGTGCGCAATTTCTGCCGCTGTCCACGCTCGAAAAGAGTGGCGAGACGCAGTGTCAAATGTCCAAAAAATTTTGGCTTCATGCTGATCCCCTTCTGTCTATTGAGCATTTGAATGATCCTATCGTCGACGTGGTATCTGCGGCTTGCGGGTGCCAGATACAGCCCGGTCGGCCGCCACATACCAATATTGTCGATAGAGTTAGTAGATTGAAGAAATGAACGCCTAACCTTGAACCTGAGCCCGAAAAATTCGCCTGCGCGCACTGTCTTCGGCGCAACGCTTCCGTATCCGCATCAATTCAAAGAAGCCGCCATTCGACAATTCGGCGCTGCGTCAGCGCCGGTCTATGCCATCGACAAGGACGGCATAACACAAGGTATTCTCGACGGCCTCAACAAGCCGCTTGCGCAGATGGTGACTCCGGCGCATTTCGACTGGAGCGACAGTGTTTCGGGCCTTGAATACGATCTCGACAGAGCCACGGCGCTGATCGCCGCAGCCGGCAAACCCCTAAAATTACACCTGACGACTGGCGCGTTCTTCGACCAACGCGTTGCTGAAGCTATCCTGCAGGAATTGCAGGACCTAGGTTTCGATGCCGATATGGTTCAGGTCGACACCCCGCCTTTCTGCAGCTTATCCAGAAGGGGACGGCAGATGGCCCCACCCTCGCCATCAGCGCGTTCTCCTGCGCATGCCGACGACGCCCTCTCCTCATTGTTCCACCCCGGCAGCAGCTGGACAGTCGCGAAAAGGCCGGAAATCGGCAGCCTGGTCAACAAGGCTGGCTCGTCCTCAGACGACAAGCGCCGCCTCGCCGACTCGCAAAAAAGTCTCGAACTGGATCGCCAAGGGCATCCCCACTGGGCCGCTTTACCAGATGGTGGCAATCTACAGCGCAGCGAGGCCCTTAAATTTCAAACCGACGCCGAACGAAAGCTTCTCGATCAACCGCATGAGTGGCGATGGTTGATTGGATTATAGCGGGCTTGAAGCGCTCGCTAGCCAATGTGTGGAAGGATTATAGTCAATGGAAAATAATTCGAGCTCACGGCTGACCAAGTGTCAGAGATGACCTCCGGCAGCGCAAAAGGAGAAAAAAATTCTACGAAGTACTCTATTAAAAATATATACTAACTATGCATTTGGAAAGCGGCCGATTAGATTCTCGTTCAGTAAAACGAGCAGCCGGAGCCGCCATGTCGCGTTCAATTCGCTTCAATGCCTTTGATATGAACTGCGTCGGACATCAGTCTCCCGGCCTATGGAAACACCCGCGTGATAGGTCCTGGAAATACAAAGACTTAGATTACTGGCAGGACTTGGCTAGAACACTTGAGCGGGGAATCTTCGATGGCATCTTCATTGCCGACGTGATCGGTTATTATGACGTTTATAAGGGTTCGAACTATCACGCCATTGAGCAGGCGGCACAGATTCCAGTCAACGATCCTCTGCAGTTGGCGGCACCCATCGCGCTTGCGACCGAACACCTGGGCATCGGCATCACCGCATCGACATCGTTCGAACATCCCTACACCTTCGCGCGCCGCCTCGCGACGGCCGATCACCACACTAAGGGGCGCATTGGCTGGAACATCGTGACCTCGTATCTTGAAAGCGGTGCGAAGAATATTGGCCAGCTTGGTCTGAAGGGGCATGACAACCGCTATGAAATCGCTGCCGAATATGTTGAGGTCCTATACAAGCTGTTCGAGGGCAGCTGGGAGGAAGGCGCAGTTCAGCGCGATGCGGTTCGCGGCATCTTCACCGACCCCAGCAAAGTGCACGAGATTGGCCACAAAGGCAAATACTTCGATGTCCCGGGCTATCATCTGAGCGAGCCCTCGCCGCAGCGTACGCCCGTCCTGTACCAGGCTGGCGCCTCAGGGCCGGGCAAGGCTTTCGCCGCAGCACACGCGGAATGCGTCTTCGTTGGCGCGCCGACCAAATCATTGCTCAAAGCCTATGTCGCCGAGATCCGCCAGCGGGCTGCCGATGCCGGTCGCGATCCACGCAAGGTACTGATCTACAATCTCTCAACGCTGATCATCGACGAGACGGACGAGAAGGCACGAAAGCGCTTCGAGGAATACCAGGCCCATAGCTCTTATGACGGTTCGCTGGTGTTCATGTCAGGCTGGAGCGGCATCGATTTTGGCCAGTACGCGCCGACCGATGCTTTGAAGAAGGTCGAAACCAATGCGATCGTTTCGATGGTCGAGCATTTCGCTGGCAAGGACAAGGCGTGGACCGTGGAGGAACTCGCCCGCTGGGGCGGCATCGGCGGTGTTGGGCCAGTCTTCGTGGGTTCGCCGTCGACTATCGCCGACATCCTGCAGGAGTGGTCGGAAGAGACCGATGTCGATGGCTACAATCTTGCCTACGCGGTAACGCCCGAAAGCTTCGAGCAGGCCGTCGATCTGCTCGTACCGGAATTGCAGAAGCGCGGGGTCTATCCAACCGCGTACCGGCCGGGAACGTTGCGGGAAAAACTGTTCGGCGAAGGTCCATATCTTGCCAAATCTCATCCCGCAGACGCATATCGCGACATCGAGGCTTTCAAGCGCCGCCAGACTGAACGGGCGGCAACGCAACAGCTTAGAACTGCGGGCTTGTAATGTCGGCGCTTCTGGAACTGCATCACGTCTCACTTTCCTTCAAGGGCGTTACTGCGATCAGCGCCCTTAGCTTCTCGGTGCAGCCGGGGGAAATCTGCGCCCTGATCGGGCCGAACGGCGCAGGTAAAAGTTCGCTGCTAAACGTGATCAACGGAGTCTATCATGCCGATTCAGGCGACGTCGTCTTTGACGGCCTGCGCTTCGAGGCAATCCGGCCGCAAAAGGCCGCGCGTCTCGGCATCGGGCGAACCTTTCAGCATAATGCTCTCTTTCGTAGGCTTTCGGTCCGCGAGAACGTGTTGGCCGGTCTTTCACGGCATGGCAAGGCAAGTTTTGTCGAGAACATCCTACGCATCGGGCGCGATTGGGAGGAGCGGCGGACATTCCTTGCCCGCGCCGAAAGTATACTAGCCTTCCTCGGCCTCGAGCGGCATGCCGAGACCATCGTCTCGACCCTGCCCTACGGCTTGCAGAAGCGGGTCGACCTTGGTCGTGCCCTCGTTGCTGATCCCAAACTTCTTCTCCTCGACGAGCCGATGGCCGGCATGAACCAAGAGGAAAAGCATGAGATGAGCAGGATCATTGCGGAGGTCAACCGGACCTTCGGGACGACCGTCGTGCTGATCGAGCACGATGTCGGCATCGTGCTCGACCTTGCTCATCATGTCGTCGTTCTAGACTACGGCCGCAAGATCGCCGACGGCCTTCCTGCTGAAGTGCGCGCCGATCCAGACGTCATCGCGGCCTATCTCGGCACGGTTCATTGAGGAGAGCGCATGTCCTTTTTCTTTGAAACCTTGGTCACCGGACTGTTTGCGGGGCTAATGTACGCGCTCGTCGCCATCGGTTTCGTGCTGATTTACAAGGCCTCCGGCGTGTTCAATTATGCCCAGGGATCGATGGTGTTCCTCGCCGCCCTTGCCTTTGTCACGCTTGTCGAACATGGGGTAAATTTCTGGATCGCATTCGTGCTGACGGTCGCGCTGATGATAGCTGCGGCTGTCCTGATTGAGGCGACGGTTCTGCGACCCTTGCGCAACCGTGATCCGTTGACGTTGTTCATGGCGACGCTTGGTCTGAGCTTCGTGGTTGACGGCGCCTCGCAGTTCTTTATGGGCACCGACGTCCATATGCTCGACATCGGTGTCGAGGATATCGCCGAGAGTTACGGCGGCATCCTCATCAGCCAGTTTGACATCGTCGCGTCGTTCATCGTCGTTGCATTGGTGGCAGTGCTGGCCTTGGTGTTCAATAAGACCCTCATGGGGATCTCGCTGCGGGCTGTCGCCGACGATACGCTGGCAGCGCAATCGATCGGCATCCGCTTGCCCGCTATTTGGCGGATCGTCTGGAGCGTTGCAGGAATCGTCGCCCTTGTCGCCGGCTTACTTTGGGGCGCACGCCAAGGGGTTCAGTATTCGCTGTCCCTCATTACGCTAAAGGCGCTACCGGTACTTATTATCGGCGGCTTTTCGTCAATCCCGGGAGCTATTGCGGGCGGTCTGATCGTCGGCGCCAGCGAGGCGCTGGCCGACATCTACATAGGCCCGCTAGTCAACGGCAGTGTCTCCTCCTGGTTCGCCTACATTCTCGCCATCGCCTTCCTCCTCGTTCGGCCCTCAGGCTTGTTCGGCGAGCGCGAAATCGAAAGGGTGTGATGATGACCGCATTTCAATATACAAGCCTTCCCACCAGTGGGCGTATTGCGCCCAATGCGCGATACCTCCTGATCGCCGCCGGCCTAGCCGTCGTTTTCGGACTCATACCGGCAATCGCCAATGACTATTGGTTGAGTTCCATCATCATCCCGACGGTCGTCATGGGACTTGCCGGCATCGGCCTCAATCTTCTGCAGGGCTATACAGGGCTGGTGTCGCTTGGCTCTGCCGCCTTCATGGCCATCGGCGCCTTTTCCGCGTACAATTTCATCCTGAGAGTTCCTGGCATGCCGCTGCCAGTCGTCCTCTTGGCCTCGGGGCTCGTTGCTGCACTTGCCGGCGTTGTCTTCGGCCTGCCTGCGTTGCGCATCAAGGGTTTCTATCTTAGCGCTTCAACGCTGGGTGCGCAGTTCCTTTTCGAATGGCTGTTCAGCAACTTCAGCTGGTTCTCCAACGACAGTCAGTCGCTGACTATTTCGGCGCCGCGTCTGACCCTGTTTAACTACGACCTGCAAACGCCGCTGGGCCGTTATTTGCTGGCCACCGGCGTCACGACCCTTTTGGTCGGTCTCGCCCTGCTCATCGTCCGGAGCCGCCTGGGGCGCGAATGGATGGCTATCCGCGACATGGAGACGGCGGCATCGGTGCTCGGGATCAAGGTCGCGCGGCGCAAGCTGCAAGCCTATGCTATCAGTTCCTTCTTTCTTGGCATCACCGGCATTCTCTGGGCATTCGCTTATCTCGGTACGTCGGACGCCCACACCTTCAGTCTCGACAAGTCCTTCCAGATCCTGTTCATCGTCCTGATCGGAGGCGTTGCGACCATCTTCGGCAACTTCCTCGGCGCCGCCTTCATTGTCCTGACGCCGATCCTGCTCGATCGCGTCGTCCTGGCAGCCCACCTGTCCTTCATCGGTGACCAAGGCGCCCTGACAAACCTGCAGCGCATCGTCTTTGGCGTCATCATCATCGTCCTGCTGATCAAGGAGCCGGACGGCCTGACGGCGCTCATTCGCCGCGCGGTCGGCATGTTTAGGGCAAAAAGGTCCGAATGAAGCCTGTTGGCGACAAGCGCAAATGGCGGTCGCCCCGATCAATCATTCTCATCGCTATCCTTCAACCACCGCATCAAGGGGTTACCATGTCTCTTTTTTCTAAGACAATCACGCTCAGCGCCACAGCATTGATCGCTTTATCAACTCTCGGCGCAGCCGCACACGCGGAAGAGGGAAGTGGCCAGCAGCTCTTCCCCCTGTTTTCCTACCGCACCGGGCCCTACGCGCCATCCGGCATTCCGCAGTGGGCCGGCTATCGGGATTATTTCAACTATATTAATGCGAACGGAGGGGTAAACGGCGTCAAGATCTTCGTTCAGGAATGTGAAACGGCGTATACGCTCGAACGCGCATTCGAATGCTACGAGCGCTATAAAAATGGATATGCCGGCGCTCCGGTTGCTGTGCTCTTCACCACATCGAGCGGCTTCGACGCCGCCGTCTCCGACAAGGCCCGCCAAGACAAGCTGCCGATCGTGTCGGTCGCCGGCGGTCGGGGCGATGCCGTCGATGGAAGCGTCTTTCCCTATCAGTTTCCGCTGCTATTCGACTACTGGACCGAGGCTTCAATCGTCGTCGAGCACATCGCCAATACGGTGGGCGGCTATGACAAGCTGAAGGGACTGAAGATTGCCACCCTTTACCACGACTCGGGTTATGGGCGTGAAACCATCCAGCCCATGGCGATCCTCTCCAAGAAATACGGCTTCGAAAATATCCAGATCCCCGTTCCGGACCCAGGCCAACAGCAGCAGGCGCAGTGGCAGCAGATCAAGCGCGCCGGCGTCGATTGGGTTTTCTTCCGAGCCTGGGGCGTGATGTCGCCGGTTGGCCTGAAGACTGCGGCCCGCGTCGGCTTCCCGGCCGACCACATCATAGGCGATATATGGACCGGATCGGAAGAAGACGCGCGTCCCGCCGGACCAGCCGCCAAAAATTATCTGGCGGTCTCCGTGTTCCCGTCTGGGACAGATTTCAAGGTCAGCCAGGAGATTAAGAAGAACATCATCGATGCCGGCAAGGGAGATCTGAGCGACGGCTCGAAGTTCGGTTCGGTCTATTACAATGCCGGCCTGCTGCAGGCGATCCTCTACACCGAGATCCTGCGGACGGGACAAGCCAAGTACGGAAACCGGCCTTTGACTTCAGCCGAAGGGCAGTGGGCCGTTGAACATCTCAACCTGACCGCCGAGCGTATCGAGGAACTCGGTGCCACGGGCCTCATAAGCCCAATCAAGGTGACGCCACAGGATCACGAGGGCAGTCCCGCTGCCAAGATCGTCCAGTGGGACGGCACGAGATGGACGGCAAAAACCGATTGGCTGAAAGGAGATCGACCGCTGTTCAAGGATGCCATCTACGCCAGGGCCGCAGCCTACGCGAAAGAAAAAAGCATCACGCCCCGTCCGTCCGACGCGGTCAACTAACACTAAAAGGATATGTAACATGGCCACACAGGCGGAAGGGTTTCTCGAAGTCAAGGAGATAGAGGCCGTCTACGGGCAGGCCGTTCTCGCCGTGCGGGATGTGTCGCTTTCGGTCGGGGAAGGCAAGATAGTTGCCCTCCTCGGCGCGAACGGCGCCGGTAAGACGACAACCCTGAAGGCAATCTCCAATCTCTTGGGCTCCGAGCGCGGTAAGGTAAGTCGTGGCAGCATCAGTTGGCGCGGCCAATCCGTTAGTACGTCGTCAGCTTCAAGGCTGGTGGGCAAAGGACTCGTTCAGGTTCTGGAGGGTCGCCATTGCTTCCCGCAACTGACAGTCGAAGAGAACATTCTCGCTGGCGGATTCGTCCGAAAACCGTCGCGCCGGGCGTTACTCGACGATCTCGAGCAGATCTATGCTTGGTTCCCGCGTCTTCGCGACAAGCGTCGAACAAAAGCTGGCCTGACCTCGGGCGGCGAGCAGCAGATGGTGGCAATCGGTCGAGCATTGATGACAAAGCCCAGCCTCGTACTGCTGGACGAGCCGTCAATGGGCCTGGCACCGATTATCGTCCAGGAGATATTCGAGATCATCCGGGCGCTGAACAGACAGTCTGGCGTCAGCTTCCTGCTGGCTGAGCAGAATGCCAATCTCGCGCTCAAATACGCCGACTACGGCTACATCTTGGAAAATGGGCGCATCGCCGTTTCGGGGACTGCAGCTGACTTGCGCGCTCGCGAGGATGTTCAGGATTTTTATCTTGGCGGCGCGGCAGCAGTCACAATTAACTGACGGTTCCTTTAGATCCAAAACTGACAAGGACTTCATGATGACCACCCAGATAGATCTTGCATGGGGTGCAGGCCCAACCGAACGCTATGAGGAACTGGCTTCGAGCTTCCGCCCTCTGTTCAACGATATTGCCAAAGGCGCGCTCGACCGCGAGTTGATGCGTACCTTGCCACAGGCCGAGATCGACCGGTTGAAGCAAGCGGGACTGGGCGCACTGCGCATACCGGTCGCCGAAGGCGGAATGGGTGCGAGCTTGCCGGAACTGGCCAACATACTGATCGAGCTTTCCAACGCCGATTCAAACATTACCCAAGCGCTGCGCGGGCATTTCGGATTTGTCGAGGATGTCGTTAACAAGGCGCCCGGCGGGTCTCGCCAGCGCTGGGTCGAACGCATTGTCCGAGGCGAGATAGCTGGCAATGCGTGGACGGAGGTCGGGGCCGCCAAGCAGGATGCCTTCTCGACGCGGGTCTCGCGCAAGGACGGCGGGCTCGTCGTTAACGGCACCAAATACTACACCACCGGATCCATCTTCGCCGACTGGATCGACGTCGGCGCGACAGGGCTGGAGGGAGAGGGCGTCTCGCTACAGGTTCGGCGTAACGATCCCGGCGTCAACGTTGTCGACGACTGGGACGGTTTTGGCCAGAAGCTGACGGCGAGCGGCACGACCGTCTTTACGGACGCGGTTGTCGATCCCGGTGACATTGTCGTCGACGACGACAAGTTCCGCTACGGCGCCGCCTTCTACCAGCTAGTCCATCTTGCCACTCTCGCAGGTATCGGCCGTTCGCTCGCTAACGAGGTGGCGCAGGCTGTAGCGGCGCGCACTCGCCATTATTCGAACAGCGCCGCGCCGCGCTCAAGCCAGGACCCACAGGTCCTGCAGGTAGTCGGTCGCTTGCGGTCCAACGCTTATGCCGCAAGTGCGATTGTGCTGCAGGTTGCCGCCGCCGTGGAGCGGGCCCATAAGGCCCATTTTGCCGGCGATCCAGAGGCCGAGGAGAGGGCCAATGCCATCGCCGAGCTGGAAACCTCGCAGGCCGTCACCGTCACAAGCAATCTCGTTCTCGAAGCCGCAACGATTGCCTTCGACGCGCTTGGGGCGTCCGCCACCCGGATTTCAGCCGGCCTCGACCGCCATTGGCGCAATGCCCGGACGCTGGCATCACATAATCCACGCATTTACAAAGATAGAATCGTTGGCGATTTCGCCGTGAACGGCACGCCGCCGCCTTATCAGTGGCGGATCGGATTGGCCCCGACCTGACCTGGCCAGAAGAAGCTTGAACTATGCAGTGTTCACGCTGACTGACGGATACATACTTGCCAGCCGCCATCGACATTGCACCCGCCACCATGCCGGCAATGGCGGCCACGAGTATATCCGAAGAAGCAGTGGAGGTGGACGCTACACCAACGATCAGGCTCGCCGTCGCGACGATACCGTCATTTGCGCCGAGAACCGCGGCGCGAAGCCAGCCGATGCGAGAGACAAGATGGTTTTCTACGTGCAATCGCTGAATGAGAACAGCCAATTCCGGATTGAGACAATTCAAGATTCAAAAAGACCGCATCCAGAGAGCTTATGAGGTCATAATACAGGAACAGGACGGAAAGAACGAGCTCGTTGCGCAGAATGTCCAGGACCTAGGCGTCTGTGTCCCCGAATAAGCGGCCAAGACCAAGGTCAGCCGAGCGTTAGTCCTCCAATCGGAAATCTCCTCGGCCCATAGCGCGTCATTTAGAGGGTGACGGGTGCCGAATTGAAGGTTAATCGGCTGCAGCGAGTCGTCGGCGCGCGCAAAGCCGCCAGCGGGCCGATGCCCGTTCCGACCCGATGAGAATGACCGGCTTGCGGTTGCATAGGGGCGAAAGGCCGGCTTTGGACGCACGAAATCGGCGAGGGGCTTTTACCGTCGAGCCGAAGTCCTCCCGTGACTGGGATGATCCAGATCATTTTGTTGCCGTTGCCGTCGTCGTTTGCAGGCCCTCTGCCGACTGCTCCGCCTTGCTTGCGAACAGTCGTTTTAGCAGGCCGACGAGGTCGTCCACGAAGGTGTAGACGGTCGGGATGATGAGCAAGCTGAGGAACGTAGATGTAATCAGGCCTCCTAGGACCACGATCGCCATCGGCTGGCGAAAGCTCGAATCGCCGCCACTCAGGCTCATGGCGGCCGGCATCATGCCTGCTCCCATGGCGATGGTTGTCATGATGATGGGCCGGGCTCGCTTGTGGCAGGCGTCGACCAGTGCCTCGAAGCGCGCCATGCCGTTTCGGCGGGACATGATCGCGTACTCGACGAGGAGAATCGAGTTCTTGGACACCACGCCCATCAGCAGGATCAGCCCGATAATGGCTGGCATGGAGAAGCTCGTTCCCGTGATGAGGAGCGGTGCCAATGCACCGCCGAGTGCGAGCGGAAGCGCCATCAGGATGGTGACGGGCTGGAAAAAGTCATGAAAGAGCAAAACAAGGACCGCATAGATGCAAAAGATCCCGATGCCCATTGAGGTCCCGAAGCTGGTGAAAAGCTCGGAACTGCGCTGCAACTCCCCCTGCTCCACCTGGTGAACACCCTGCGGAAGCTGGCGAAGTGCGGAGAGCGCCTGGGCCTCCTTGTTCACGTCCCCCAGGATGCGCCCGTTCAACTCGATGGACAGCGTGATGTTTCGGGCCCGATCGATCCGATCGAGTTCGGATGGACTGCCGCCGATCGAAATCGCGGCGATGCTTCCGAGCGCGACCTTGCCGTTCGCGCCGGCCACCTGCAGCTGCGATATGGCATCGATATCCTCGCGGGAGTTGGCATTGAAACGCACGCGGATTGGAATTTGGCGTTGCGGCAGATTGAGTTTGGCCAGTGCGCTGGAGTAATCGCCATTGGTGGACACCCGGACCGCCTCGGCGATCGTTTCCGATGTAATCCCCAGCGCCGCAGCCTTTGCGAAATCAGGCCTTATCTGGATTTCTGGGGCTTGCAGCGCTGCACTCGATGTGACCGCACCGATGCCCTTGAGTGTCCGGAGCTGTTCCTCGAGCGCACTTCCCGCCTGCTCCAGGCTGGTGGGATCATCACTGGCCAGCGTCAACTCGAGCTTGGTGCCATTACCGCCGGTCCCGACCTCGACGCGCACGCCGGCAAGAGAGGAGAGCGCGTTACGGATGTCGCTCTCGATCGCAGCCTGCTTTCTGCTGCGCTTCTTGATGTCGGTCAGGTTCACGACGAGGGTCGCCTTCGTCACATCCGCCGTTGTCGTGGAATCTATCCCGCTGCTGCTTGAGGAACTGCCGACGACGCTGAAGACCTGCGTGACATCGGTGAGTTTGGAGACGATGTCGCTCGCACGTCTCGATACGGCATCCGTCTGGTCCAGTGTGCTGCCGGGTTGAAGCGTCAGGGTGACCTGCGTTTGGGCGTCGTCCGAGGCGGGGAAAAAGCCGGTTTGCAGGAACGGGATGCTCGACAAGGACAGGACAAGGAAGATGCCGGTCACAAGCATCGTCATCTTGCGATGGTTGAGGCAGGTTTTGACCAGCGCAATATAGGCCCCCATGATCCGGCCGTCTGCCGCTTCAGCCTGACCCGGCTTCAACAGATAAGCGGCCATCATCGGCGTCAGAAAGCGGGCCACCAGAAGTGAGGATAGCACGGCGACGGAGGCAACGATCCCGAATTGCCGGAAAATCAGACCGGGAATGCCGCTCATGAAGGCCGTTGGTAGAAAAACCGCAACAAGGGTAAATGTGGTTGCGATGACCGCCAGACCGATTTCGTCGGCAGCTTCGATCGCCGCGTTCATCGGCGTCTTGCCCGCCTGGAGATGGCGGGAAATGTTCTCCACCTCGACGATAGCGTCATCGACCAGAATGCCGACCACCAGTGACAATGCTAAGAGTGTAACGGTATTGAGGCTGTAGTCGAAGAAATGCATCACCAAGAAGGTGGGGATGATGGAAAGCGGCAGGGCTATTGCGGACAGGCATGTTGCGCGGAAGTCCCGCAGGAATAGCCATACCACAATGACAGCGAGAATGGCGCCTTCGTAAAGCATCTCCATCGAGCCGTCATAATTTTCGATGACGGGATTGACTGTCGTATACGCATCGACGATCTCCACTTCGGGATGCTGCGACGCGAACGCCTTCATCTCCTTTTGAATATCTTCGACAACGGCCGTGTCCGAAAACCCATTGGATCGCTTGATCTGAACGGCAATCACCCGGTCTCCATTCAGATAGGCAAGGGACGAGCGCTCCGCAAAGCTGTCCGTCACTTTCCCAAGCTCGTCGAGCCGGACACTCTGTCCCGTCGAGAGGGGGATCGCCAACGTCGCTATATCCTCGACGGACGGAACGGCACCGAGCGTGCGAATGGTCTGACGCGAAGAGCCGATGTCGCCGCGACCGCCGGACTTGTCCGACTGCACAGATTTAACCCGTGCAGACACATCTGATGCGGTCACCCCGAGCGAGGTCATGGTGTTGGCATCGAGGTCGATATGGACCTCGCGATCAACCCCGCCCAGCCGATCGACCTCCCCTACCCCGCCGACCGACAGGAGCGCCTTGGTCATGTCGTTGTCGACGAACCAGGAGAGCTCGGTCTCGTTCAGTTGCTTCGAGCGCACGGCGTAGGCGACGAGGACGGATGATTGGACCGTAACCTTCGAGACCGTTGGCGAATCCATTTCCGACGGAAGATCGCTCTTGGCGCTGTCGACCGCGTTGCGCACTTCGTTCAGTGCGCTTTCGCTGTTTTTTTCGAGCTTGAACGAGACGCTGATGGCGACAGACCCGTCGGTGATCGTCGTCGTTATGTGATCGAGAAGGCTCAGGGTCGCGAGCTTGTCTTCGATCTTCCGTGCCACCTCCGTCTCGAGCTGGGTCGGCGCCGCGCCTTCCAGCGATGCGGCAATCTTGATGGTGGGAAGATCCATGTCCGGAAAATTCTGGACCTGCAGCTTGGAGAACGCCAGCAGCCCACAAACGGTCAACAATGCGAAAAGCAGGATTGGCGGGACAGGGTTGCGGATGGACCATGCGGAAATATTCATTGTGCCGCCCCGTCAACCTTCACGAGCGCGCCTTCCGACAGGAAAGCACCGCCAGACTGAACAATTGCCTCATCGCCCTTCAAGCCAGAAGAAATTTCGACCCGGTTGTCCCTGCGGCGACCGACATCGACGCGTGTCCGGTGAACCTTGTGCGCCTGATCGATTGTGAAAACGTAATTGATGCCGTCTTTGAAGACCAAGCTGGATTCCGCCACAGTCAGGGCGTCCTTGTTGCCGATATCGATTGTGCCCGACACATAGAGGCCCGACCTGGGCTGCGGCTCCTTGGGCAAGGCCACGTACACGATCGAGCGACCCGTATCGGTGCTGACTGTCGGCGCGATGAGCCTGACGGTACCCTTGAAAGTTGCGCCGTCGGGACGTCTGATCTCCGAGGTTTGCCCCTCTTTGATTTTCATAAGATATTGGGTCGGAATCTCAGCCTGCCACTCGATGCGTTGCTGACGCGTGAGACGAAACAACTCCGTTCCTGTGGATACCACGGCACCCAAGGACGCGGATCGCGACGTGATGATGCCGTCATCGACGGCGGCAATCGTGGTTTGCGCAAGTTTGATGCGCTGGCTTGTAAGCGTAGCCTGTTCGGAATCGAGGTCCGCCTGCGCACTTTGTTCTGTCGTGAGATATTCAACTTGCTTCTGATCGGAAAGTGCTCCCGAACCGCTCATTTGGCGGGCCCGGTCAGCATCCGCTTTCGCCTTTGTCAGGGATGCCTGCTTGGATACGACAGCGGCTTCCTCCTTGCGCAGATCCGCAATTACTGTCTCCTGGTTGAGCCGAACCAGAATGTCGCCCTTTTTTACAACGCTGCCGACGTCCGCCAGGACCTCGGTGATACGCAGCCCACTCGTTTCGGATTCAATGACGGCTTCATGCCACGGCTTGAGCCAGCCGGTCGCCGGCACGGTTTCGGGCCAGTCCTTGGTTTCCGGCTTGACCGCGACCACCGTCAATGCAGCTGCTCCCTCGGTCTTTGCCTGTTCTTCCGCCGAGACCTGTGCCACGCCTACCCAACAGGTGACGATGGCAGTCGCCAGCACCCGATGAACGAGACGGTTAGAGCGATGTCGGGAATTTTCAGTCGGTTCGATTTGGCGCGAATTTGTCATTGGGCGATTGGCTTTGCTCGTAGGTGCGGCGCTTCGACCAGGTCGCGCGCGGCAGGCTGTGAAATGTCAATTGGGCCGGTCCAACCGCCCCCGAGGGCTTTGTTCAGCGAGACGTAGTAAGTGGCGATATCGGTCCTGGTCTCGATGAGGTTCTGTTGAGCGGAGTACAGCGAGCGCTCGGCGTCCAGCACATCGAACAGATCGCCTTCACCGGATGTCTTGAGCTTTTTGGAGAGATTGGCGGCCGTGCGATAGCCTTCGACAGCCTTGCCGAGGTCCACCGACCGGGCACGCGATCGATTGAGGGAAACGATGGCGTTTTGAACGTCCTCCAAAGCGGAGAGGACGGCTGACTGATAAGCGAACACGTATTGGTCGCGCTGCGCCTTGGCGACATCGACCGCTGCCTTCAACTGGCCACCCTTGAAGATTGGGATTGTAAGCGACGGCCCGAACGACCAGCCGATCGTGGATTTCTTTCCGAGCTCCGAGACGCTCGCGGCAGATGAATTGATGGATCCGGTCAGGCTCACCGAGGGATACCGGTTGGCCTCAGCCTCACCGATCTTTGCGGTCGCCTGGGCCAGTTGCCGTTCAGCCTGGCGGACGTCGGGTCGGGTGTTCAAGATGTCAGCGGGTATTCCGACCGATAGCCTCGGAGGAGGCGCTGGAAGCCTCGATTTCTTGCCAAGAAGGCCGTCAAGCAGGAGCGGGGACTTGCCGAGCAGCACACCCAACCTGTTGACGGACTTGGCATAGGAGATTTCATAGGTCGGGATATCGGCATGGGTGGA
Organism: Rhizobium sp. rho-13.1; assembly: GCF_007000305.1. NCBI lineage: Bacteria > Pseudomonadati > Pseudomonadota > Alphaproteobacteria > Hyphomicrobiales > Rhizobiaceae > Rhizobium > Rhizobium sp. rho-13.1. The sequence continues at coordinate 30,858 of NZ_SCFL01000018.1, forward strand.
GGCAGCCTGCGCCTCGGCCTTGGAGACATCCACCATCGATGAGCCGCCCGCCCCATATTCCGTCCGTGTGAGCGATGCAGTCTGGCTCTGGGATTTGGAAGAATCGCGAGCCAGTTCGGTGAGCTGCTGGTATTCCCGTGCCTGAATGTAATAGGTGGCAACGTCCCCGATCAGGGTCACGAGCGTATCGCGCAATTCCTCGTCTGCCGCATCGACCCCGTATTTCGCGGCTTCCGCCGCGCGCTTGTTGCCTCCGAACAGATCGAGTTCCCAGCTTGCATCGAAGCCCGGCTGGTAATTGTTGTAGATCGTCGCCGGCGCGCCGGCGGCAGCGGCGGTGCGATTGCGCGTCGCAGATGCCGTACCCTCGAGCGATGGAAGCAGTGTGCCCACCTGCTCTCGATAGCTGGCACGCGCTTCGCGCACCTTGGCCTTTGCGGTGGCAACATCTAGGTTCGCGGCAACGGCCTGCGCGATGAGATCGTCCAGAATTGGGTCCTTTATTTGCTTCCACCACTCAGCCAACTGAGGCGGCTTATCGGCATGGACGGCCGCCTTCCCGCTCCAGCTTGCAGCCATAGGGAAGCTTGGCTTCTGGTAGTCCGGACCCACGACGCAGCCACTGAGCCCGCCGGCGACCAGAAGCAGCGCGCACAACTGGCGGGGCGCTCCGTTAAGGCCTGCCCAGAGACGATGATGTCGGGCAACATGGAAATGGCGGTTGGCCGGTAATGCGCCGTTGGACCTGGGAGGAGCATTTTCACGGACGCTCGGCCAGAGAAACCGGGCTTGGGCTATGGTCATCTTGGTCAAACTGGCTCCGAGGCAATTGCCGACGGATCTTCTGATAGCGACTGCGATGTTAAGCGCCGTTAAGGAAGTGTAAAGTTGTGTAAAACTTCTACCGGTTCGCCATCTTCTGTATATTCGTTTATCTCTGACAACGTGGAAGCCAAGATGCCGAAAGTTCTTCTCATCGACGATGATATCGAGCTGACGACGCTTCTCAGCGAATATCTCGTGGAAGAGGGATTCGACGTCGAAACATCGACTGACGCCCGGGTCGGCATCTCCGGTGCCGCCGACCAATCGGTCGACATCATCGTTCTCGACGTCATGATGCCGAGAATGAACGGCATCGATGCGTTGCAGCGTATCCGCCGCCTTGGCAATGTTCCCGTCCTGATGCTCACGGCGAAAGGGGACAACATCGACCGGATTTCCGGCCTTAACCTCGGCGCCGACGATTATGTCGCCAAGCCCTGCTCTCCGGGTGAGCTTGTCGCGCGCATCCGCGCCATCCTCCGGCGAGCCGGAGGCCGACTTGATGAACAGGATATTCTTCGTGTCGGCGACCTGATCCTGAATTCTGCGGGCCGAGCAGCGCAATGGCAGGGAAAGCCGCTAGAATTAACGGGTGCCGAATACAATATTCTCGACGTGTTGGCGCGCAACGCCGGACAGCTTGTACCGAAACAGGAAATCTCCCGGCGTGCATTCGGTCGACCGCTGACGCCGTTTGACCGGCGCATAGATGTGCACATCAGCAGCGTCCGTCAAAAGCTCGGTGTTCGTGCTGACGGCACCTCGTGGATCCGCGCGATCCGTGGGCAAGGATACCAGCTGGTGCAGGCACTCTGATGCGGAGGCTCTTCTGGAGAATTTTCGCGATTGTCTGGCTGACGATGGCGGCGTCGCTTGCGCTATTGTTCGTCATCAATTCCGTTTTCGGCGTAGTACCCCTCCCCGAGGAACTTCGCGATCAAAGAACAGGCCTGGCACTTGATACAGCCGCAGTGCTCTTGGCGAAAAACGGTGTTGGGATAACACAACAATACCTGACGGCAGTCGCCACGACACCCTCACCCGTTCATCTGAGCCTGGCGGTCATTGGAGATTCCATGGCATGTGCAACAAAGGTTACGGGTCAATTCGAGCGACGTATCCTCTATGGTGGCCAGTGCTATCAAGTGATCGCAGTCACAACAGAAATCGATTTTTTGGCGCGCAATCTGCCAAAGCTCGTCCCCTGGTCGTCGGCAATGCTCGCTGCTGCGGTTACGGCCTATTGGCTAGCCCAGTATCTGACACGACCGGTAGAGCAGTTGCGAGGCGGTCTTCGCGCACTTGCGCAGGGTCACTTCGATGTCAGGATTGGCGGCGACACCAATCTGAAAAGAGACGAGATTCAAGCGCTCGCCCATGACTTCGACGTGACAGCCGCCCGTCTTCAGGATTTCCAGGATATCCAGCGACGTCTTTTCCACGACGTGTCTCACGAGCTTCGGTCGCCCCTATCTCGACTTCAGGCGGCCGTGGGGCTGCTGAAGCAGAATCCCAGCCGGTTGCAGGCTATGGCCGAGCGCCTTGAGCGAGAGATCGCGCGGATGGACGACCTCGTCGGTGAAGTTTTGACGCTCGCGAGACTGACGGCGAGCGACAAACAGCCAATGGAGCGGCAGACTGTCGATCTGGTCGATTTTCTTCAGGAGATTGTCGATGACTGCGCTTTTGAAGGCGCCTCCCGCAACATCCACGTCACCTACGAAGGCGCGAAATCTTTCGTCACATCGGTAAATGGCGAGCTTATTTACAGGGCTATCGAAAACGTCGTGCGCAATGCAGTAAAATACGCGCCGCCGGATTCAAGGGTTGTCATTTGCGCAGAAAGAGCCGGCCAAAACTTCGTCATCACAGTCCTCGATGAAGGACCCGGCATAGCGAAAGACATCCTCGCCGCCATATTCCAGCCGTTCCGCCGTGGAAACGATGTGCCTGAAGGTACCCCCGGCTTCGGACTCGGATTGGCAATCACCAAACATGCTTTCGCCAGCCACAGCGGCCATGTGGAAGCGGAGCTTCCTGCCAAAGGCGGTCTGCTCATGCGGATGACACTTCCCGTTTGACCTGTCTTCTTGGAATGACAGCAGGCAACTGAGCACCGCGGTTATGCCGGAGTGCTCTGGTTGCGTCAATTCAGACGACGGGCCGCAGATCGCGAACCGTACTGACCGATTCCAGCAGTGCAGCAAGGTGCAGGATCGTCGTTTCTGCCTGCCACCTTGAAACCAACTGGATGCCGATCGGCATGCCGTCGTGGCTGGTACCAAACCGCATTGTCAAACCCGGCAGGCCAGTGACGTTCAGGGGCACGGTCGAGCCCTGGAGATAGGTCGCATCTACAGTCTGGCCGTTGATCAGGAACTCCGTAGTGCCATGTTTCTGGGCCGGGATTGGCTGCACAGGGGTGATCAGCGCATCGTAGCGCTGGAAATAGTCGGCAAAACCATCCCTCAGGCGCTCGGCCGCCTGCTCGGCTTCAATATAGTCCTTCATAATGGTGTCGGTCGCAGCAAGCATGGCTTTTGCCATCATGTACAATTCGTCCTGGCCGCGACCGGCCGTCGCCTCCGCGAAATCGGGCTTCATCTCCATCACGTGAAGGCGGTTGAACACATCGAGCGCAAAATCCTTCTCAAGCGCCGGAATACGAACCTGCTCAATGATCGCGCCCTGGCCTTCGAGCGCTTCGGCGGCGGCCTTAACGGTGGCGGCCACCTCCAAGTCGATCGGACCAAATCCAGGTTCGACCAGCCAGCCAACACGGATCGGACGATCTGGCGACGTCCCGACGCCCGTATCGAACTGGGCCGTGCTCGATGCAAAGCCATCCGCCCCGTCCGGCCCGACCATCAACGAATAGGCCAATGCGACGTCGCGAACGCTACGGGCCATCGGACCGACATGCCAGAAGCGGCGAGGTGCCCGCGGCCAGATCCCCGTCATGGGGATGCGGCCATGGGTTGCTTTCATCGATGTGATGCCGGTCTGCGCCGCCGGTCCACGGATGGAGATCGCCAGATCGGTGCCCAGACCCAGCGGCGACATGCCGGCGGCAATTGCAGCGGACTCGCCGCCACTCGACCCCCCAGGTGTGCGGTCGAGGTTCCAGGGGTTGTTCGAGCGGCCCGTAAGCAGGTTGTCGCTTTCGATCCAGTAGGAGAATTCCGGAAGATTGGTCTTTGCCAGGAGGATGCCGCCAGCCGCCTTCATTCGGGCAACACTTGTGGCGTCGGCATCTGGAGTGCGGCCCCTGAAGATGGGCGAACCGCGCTGCGTGAGGACACCTGCTGTGTCGATTGAATCCTTGACTGTGAATGGGACGCCATGGAGTGGGCCGAGCTTTTCGCCGGCGAGGACGGATGCCTCTGCTGACCTGGCAGCGTCGAGTGCGCCTTCTGCCAGCGAGACGATCGCATTGACCTTTGGGTTGACTGAAGCGATCCGATCCAGGTGCGCCTGGACGACTTCAACGGGCGAGATATCCCTGGTGCGGATAAGTTCGGCCAGTTTGGTGGCATCGAGATTGGTGAGAGTTGTGCTCATGTGAGGCTCCTTTGAGATTCGCTTGTATATCTACCTAACGTTTGGTAGTCAAAAGCTAGAGCGTAAAAATTGGTTGGTCAAGCCCCTTCCTGCCGCTAGAACGAAACCGGAAGCGAGGTAGACAATGAGTTCGGATTCTCGAGAGAAGATTTTGCTGGCAGCCAGAACAATGGCGCAGGCGCATGGTTACGGAGGACTGAGCGTCCGCGATCTGGCGGCGGATGTTGGCATCAAGGCCGCAAGCCTCTACTACCACTTCCCGAGCAAGGCGGATCTCGCGACCGCCGTGGCGAAGCGATACTGGGAAGACTCGGCCGAATACCTTGAGGGTCTGCTGGCAGAGACGCCGCACGATCCGGGCCGCTCCCTGCATCGATATCCTGAGACATTTCGTTGGGCGTTGCAGAACGACAACCGCATGTGCCTCTGCAGCTTCATGGGTGCCGAGTACGACGACTTGCCTGAGGCGCTAAAAAAAGAAGTGCAGACTTTCGCCGATGTCAACGTGGCGTGGCTGAGCAAAACCCTTTTTGCTGCAGGGATTGTCGGCCATGAAGAGAGCGAAGCACGAGCTCATGCCATCTTCGCCGCCGTGGCCGGCGCCCAGCTAATGGCAAGGAGTCGATCAGACATAACACTCTATGATGCCTTGATCGACGCCTATCGCATTGCCGGGCTCCTTCCGGCATAGTGACAACAGAGTGCCCGGCAGTGGGGTCCCCAAATGTCTTGCTAACGTCGTATCGCCCCCTGAAACCCGTGAGGTGCCGATGCGACGGTCAGCGGTCGCTCGAACAGGCGATCAAGCAGTTAGCCTGAACACGCAACCCATCAGATCCCATACCGCCGATCGAGCTCTTCGAGGCCAGATTGCACTTCATCGATCGCGATTGGCTCTGGCGTTCCTGGCAGTTGACGAAGGCCGGGCTTTGAGTCGATCGCATAGAAATCCGACGCCCACGCCGCGAGGATAGCGCGCTTGTCATCGACGGAAAGAGTCGGCGCTCTCACCACGTCGATCGGCCTCCGAAGCTTCATGCCCTGAATAAGAACCGACGGCCCCATCGCCATTGCATTGTTGGCGGCCTGCTGCAACATTGTGTGCATCATCGGTCTACCTCATCGTACCTGAGGATCCCGGTCACGCCGCTGGCGTGACGGGGCGATCACGTTTGTTTCGGGCGCCAGCAGATCGTGTTTCTCGGCAAAGGCGGCAAACAGTCCCCGCACGGTCTCTGCTTCGATCTCACCCCGCAACGCGGCATTGCATGCCTTGAGCACAACCGAATGGGCTGGGTCTCTAAGTGAGGCAGGCCATTCGATGAGATGCCGGTAGGCGTCCATCACGCCGCATACTTCCGTCGGAAAGCCAAGACCGACAAGAATGGAAACGGGCTGTCTGAACATATCGGATTTCATAGCTCTCTCCTTTCCAACCCCGAATGTTGATGGGCGCCGCTACAACTGCGCCCGGTTTAGCCAAGACGACAGAGTCAAGCAGCCTTGCGAGCTTCGATCTGCGCGTGAGCGGCAGAGGTCAAAGCGGCCTCGTTTTGGATTGAGATTGTGCGCGGCTTTAGGGCCTCTGGGATGTCGTGAATGAGATCGATCGACAGGACACCGTTGCTCAGATCTGCTCCGTTCACCCGGACATGATCGGCAAGCTCGAACCGGTGCTCGAACGGACGGGCGGAGATACCGCGATGCAGGCAGCAATCGGTGGATGCTTCCTGCTTCCTGCCAGTGACAGTCAGCAGCTTGGACTGTAAGCTGATGTCGAGGTCGTCCCGGGCAAAGCCAGCCACCGCGATCGATATCCGGTAGGTGTCGTCATCATTCTTGACTATGTCGAAGCGCGGCCAGTCGTTGGTCAAGCGGGCGCGCTCAGCGTTTTCCCGAAGGTTGAGCACCCGATCGAAGCCGACGCTCGAGCGGAACAGCGGTGCATAGTCGTAAGATGTTGCCATAGCCATATCCTCCTCTAAGCAGCATGGTTACGGAAGCGCCAAAAGGCAGCGTCGGACCGATGTCGGACCTGTCATCAGCGGCTGACCTCATTCGAATTGGTTTTTGCAATTTTTAGGTTCAAGGGCCATTGTGAAAAAATTCGCTCGCCTTGTCCCGGACAAGAACTTCTCGAATGACACGCAGCCTGAAACACGCGGCAACGACCGCGCCGATCGTCCTTGTGAAACGGTCGGTTGGTCCGATTGTCTGCCTCGCGGCTTAATGTACAGAGCGGCTGATAACACGATGCGGATAAGCTGCCTTGAATTGCGATATCATCGCAAAGGCCTGCTGCAAGACCCGCTCGGCAACCTCGGGCCTGTCACGAGCAAGTTCATCGGCATTGATGCGGATTGCTTCTGCCATATTGGCCGACAGTATCGCAAAACGTCCCTCGCCATACACCACAGCCTCCTGTGAGGCGGTCTCAAGCCAACGGGCAAAATCGACGATGATCTCCTCCCGCTCGGGGATGCTTGCGCTTTTGATGATATTGATGTTTTCTTCCATGCGGCCTCACTCCATACAAACGTGGACAAGTCGGCAGAGCTCATCAAGCCTCGGCCGCCCGATGAGCTAGGAAGTGAGGAAATCAGCTTCAAGCCTCAGTGGAGTTGGAATTCCCCGTCGACGCGCCGCCACTCATTGGGGCCGATCAGGCGCTGGTGGCTATAACGCACCGAATGCAGCGGCCCATCGAGGGAAGCCTGCCAGAAATCCAAGAACCTGCGCATTTCGGGAAAGTCAGGGGCGAGATCGTAATCCTGCCAGACGTAGGTCTGCAGGACGGATTCGAAATCCGGGATGCGATAGAGAATATGGGCGGTTGTCAGCCCATAGCCTTTCAGCTGGCGCTCCAGATCAGATGAAAAATTCATGCTTTCATCTCCGTTTTGTGACATCAGGAGGATGCCTCAACTGTCTGCGGTCATCAACCTTTCCAAACGAAAAAATGATATTATCATGCCTTTCCAGAGTGTTAGCAGCCGTCAAAACCGAGTGCTAATTTTTCTCCGATACCCTCTTGAAATCAAAAAAATAGGAAAATAGATTTTTTGCACGAAACGCTCAAAGAGGTTTCGTTCCCGCCCGACTGTGGCAATCCGGCCGGGCAACAACGTCAACATTGTTTGTCCATGGAGGAAAACATGTCGTTTAGACCGCTTCATGATCGCATTCTCGTCCGTCGCGTCGAATTTGAAGAGAAGACCAAGGGCGGCATCATCATCCCCGATACCGCCAAGGAAAAGCCGCAGGAAGGCGAAGTCATCGCCGTCGGGCCCGGCGCGCGGAATGAAGCCGGTCAGATCCAGGCGCTCGACGTCAAGGCCGGGGACCACATCCTGTTCGGCAAGTGGTCCGGCACCGAAATCAAGATCAACGGCGAAGACCTGCTGATCATGAAGGAAAGCGACGTCATGGGCGTTATCGAGGCCCAAGTCGAGCAGAAGAAGGCCGCCTGAGCCTGACCTGTCTAACCATCAGTCAAATAGCTGCCTATTGAGGAGTTAAAAAAATGGCTGCGAAAGAAGTCAAATTCAACACCGATGCCCGTGAACGCATGCTGCGTGGGGTCGACGTTCTGGCGAATGCCGTGAAAGTCACGCTCGGCCCGAAAGGTCGCAACGTTGTTATCGACAAGTCGTTCGGCGCACCGCGCATTACCAAAGACGGCGTATCTGTCGCCAAGGAAATTGAGCTTGAAGACAAGTTCGAAAACATGGGCGCACAGATGCTACGCGAAGTGGCGTCAAAGACCAACGATCTCGCCGGCGACGGCACCACCACCGCGACTGTTCTGGCCCAGGCGATCGTCAAGGAAGGTGCCAAGGCGGTGGCATCCGGCATGAACCCGATGGACCTAAAGCGGGGCATCGACATCGCCGTCGATGCGGTCGTCAATGAACTGAAAGCCAACGCTCGCAAGATCACCAGCAATTCCGAAATCGCCCAGGTCGGCACCATCTCCGCCAACGGCGACGAGGAGATCGGCCGGTATCTTGCTGAAGCAATGGAAAAAGTCGGTAATGAGGGCGTTATCACGGTCGAGGAAGCCAAAACGGCTGAAACCGAGCTGGAAGTCGTCGAAGGCATGCAGTTCGACCGCGGATATCTCAGCCCCTATTTCGTCACCAATCAGGACAAGATGCGGGTTGAGCTTGAGGATCCCTACATCCTCATCCACGAGAAAAAGCTTTCCAACCTGCAGGTGATGCTGCCGGTTCTGGAATCGGTGGTGAAATCCGGTAAGCCGCTGCTGATCATTGCAGAAGACGTCGAAGGCGAAGCGCTTGCAACCCTCGTCGTCAATAAGCTGCGTGGCGGCCTCAAGATTGCCGCGGTCAAGGCTCCGGGATTTGGTGATCGCCGCAAGGCGATGCTTGAAGATATCGCCGTCCTGACGGGCGGAACAGTCATCTCGGAAGATGTCGGTATCAAGCTTGAAAACGTCACGCTGAATATGCTCGGCCGCGCCAAGAAGGTGGCAATCGAGAAGGAAAATACCACCATCATCGATGGCGTTGGCTCAAAGGTCGAGATCGACGGTCGCGTTGCGCAGATCCGCGCTCAGATCGAGGAAACCACCTCGGACTACGACCGCGAAAAGCTTCAGGAACGTCTTGCCAAGCTCGCTGGCGGTGTGGCCGTGATCCGTGTCGGCGGATCGACCGAAGTCGAAGTAAAAGAGAAGAAGGACCGCGTCGACGATGCGCTGCATGCGAGCCGCGCCGCCGTCGAAGAAGGTATACTACCCGGTGGAGGTGTGGCACTCCTGCGCGCGGTCAGGGCCCTGGATGGCCTGCCTACAGCCAATGACGATCAGCGCGTGGGGATTGACATCGTTCGTCGGGCGATCGAGGCACCAGTGCGCCAGATCGCGGAAAACGCCGGCGCCGAGGGTTCGATCATCGTCGGCAAGCTGCGCGAAAAGACCGATCTATCCTTTGGCTGGAACGCCCAGACCGGCGAATACGGCGATCTTTATGCCCAGGGCGTCATTGATCCCGCCAAAGTGGTGCGCACCGCGCTGCAGGATGCAGCCTCCGTCGCCGGCCTGCTGGTCACGACAGAAGCAATGATTGCTGACAAGCCCAAGAAGGACGCCGCACCGGCGCTGCCTGCCGGCGCTGGTATGGACTTCTAGCGCATCACGGAGGCCCGCCCGTGTACGCGGGCGGGCCTCCAGGGACGATCCCGAGCGGATTGACCTTCGGTGTTGAACTTGGAAACACGCCAAGCAAACCGAGATGGTGGATCGATGCCGGGCCGTTACCGATCTAGGACGCCAGCCAAAGCCTTCTCTCTTTGAAAACCAAGGTGCGTCGCGGGCGAAGGGGCACAGCTCAACGCGAAGCAATGATCGCGAGCCATGCAAGAGGTAATGACGATAATTGATCGCCATTCGATATTCAGCATGGACTTCGGTTACAACGACGCACGCTTGTTGACTTCAACAAGCTCGACCAGGGGTCACGCTTGTGGACAAGAGATAAGCGTCTGACGGCAGCAGCACAAAAAGTTGGTGCGACGCTTCATCCGCATGCGCAAGCCTCTCGTTAGAACCGAAACGCAGGACCGGTCGGCAATATTTAGCTCTTGATGAGAGCCAAAACTCGACCCTGCTCTTTCGCTTCACGGAATAGCGCCAATTTTCGGAACCTCACCAGACCATGCCGCGGGCGGCGATGTCTTCGGTGCGGGTGACGATGCCGTGGCGATGGAAGATCATGGTGTCGAACATGTTTGTCACGACGCAGGTGTGGTTCGGGATGATGCGGATCTTTTCACCGATGGCGGGAAAGGTGTCGCTGCAGGCGGAGATGTCGATGACGCCGTGCTCCTCGGAGAGCGCCTTGATGACGGCATCCGGAAAGTCGACAATGAGGCCGTAGTCGGAAAAGCCGAGCAGATCGCTGGTGAGAACCTTCACTCCAGCATCGATCACGGCGCGGCCGGGTGCCGGGCGTGAAACGACGGTGGCAAGAATGGTCATGGCGCAATCGGCCTCGGTGCAGTGCCCGGCGCGGATCAACGAGCGGTCGTTATAGACGTAGGTGCCTGCCCTGTATTCGTTTGCCGCCTTCACATCGTGACCATCGAACAGGCTCGGCGTGCCGCCATGGCTGATGACAGGGCATGGGATATCGGCATCTGCCAGCAGCATCGCAGCACGGGCGAAATAGGCCTGGACCGCCTGCGCCGAATCCGGCTTTGGATAGGTCAGCAGCCCGCCGAAGACGAGCCCCGGGCTCTCATGGATATATCGCGCCAGATCAAAGGCTTGATCAGGATCGGCGACACCGCAGCGACCGGCACCGGTGTCGCATTCAACCAGGACATTCAGCGTCTTCGAACCGTTGAAACGGCCCGATAGTCCGTCGACCGTTATCCGGCTGTCGGCCACGACCTTGAGGCTCGATATGCGCTCGTTGAGGGCGGCCAGGCGATCGAGTTTCTCGGCGCCGAGGATGTTGAAAGTAATCAGGATATCGTCGAAACCCGCATCGGCGAAGACTTCCGCCTCGGTGACCTTCTGGCAGTTTATCCCCTTGGCACCGGCTGCAACCTGCTGTGCTGCGACGCTAATCAGCTTATGTGTCTTGATGTGTGGGCGAAAATCCAGTCCGTGGCTATCCGCATAGGCCTGCACCCGCTCGATGTTCGCCGTCATCCTGTCCTCGTCGATGACCGGTCGCGGCGTTGAAAGGTCGGCAATCGCATCGCCCGGCTTGGGCATCATTTCGAAGGGGCGGGCATGCAGCATCATCTGTACTCCTGGCGCTATCGGCAACTGGGTGGCGACTCGTCGCCTCGCACGCGAGCGTCCCCAAGGCTGGACGGGCTGTCAACCGAAGATCACACAAGAGCGATGTTCCGAGCATCTCTGACCGTCCGCCAGACAATGGATGGCGCCGAACTGATCGCTCACGGGGCCTGGGGCCTGCTCGACCATTTCCCCTCCAATCCATCGGCGCGCCATGCGGCGAGCCTGGGATCATGATGGTTCGGTGCGTTAATATTCGATTTTTTGCCTAGGAAACCGGCAGAAGCAACAGTCATCATTATTTATGAAAACCATTTGACTAAATAGAATTGTGCTGCCATCCTGAGCTTGCATGGAGTTTTGGGATGGCATTGCGGGGCACCAATCAGGAGTCGGGAAGGCCCTACAATAGGCGGATCGTGCTTGAATCGATCCGGCTTCTGGGTCCGACCACCCGTGGCGATATCGCCACTCGAGTAGGACTGACGGTGCAGACCGTTTCCACCATCGTCCGCGAGCTTGAGGAACAGGGTCTCATCCTGTCCGTAAAAGAGGAGCCCCGGGGACGCGGCATTCCGCCCTCGACGCTGACCATCAATCCCGACGGCGGGCTTTCCATCGGGATCCACATCACACCGCTTTTCATCGAAGCGGCGCTGGTCAACCTGCTCGGTGACGTTGTCGACAGCCGCCATCGCGTCGCCTTGAATCCAATTCCGGACGACGCTTTCGCGCTGATCGAAGAGATGATCTCCGAGCTGAAGGCAGGCCTTCGCGGCGGCCGTTTGCTGGGTGCCGGCCTGGCGCTGCCGGGACCCTTCGACGTCGAATCCATGAGCTTCGTCGGCTCCACGACGATGATCGGCTGGAAGAACGTCGACATCCGCCAGCGCCTCGCCGATGCCACGGGCCTGCCTGCGTTCTTCGAGAACGACATGGCAGCCGCAGCGCTCGGCGAGCAGCTTTACGGCCTCGGGCAGCAGCTTTCGGATTATTACTACCTGTTCTTCAGCGTCGGCCTCGGCGGCGCCATGATGCATGACGGCCTCGTTATGCGCGGGGCCTGGGGGAATGCCGGGGAAATCGGCCACATGCCGGCCGTCCCCGACGGCGAGCCTTGCCCGTGCGGCAACCGCGGCTGCCTGGAGCGCTATCTGTCCCTCGATGCCTTCAACAGGCGCGGGCTGTCGGAGGCCGACTGGGTGCGCGAGATCGCGCCGATCTTCCGCAACACGATCCGCACCATCGAGAACCTTTTCGATCCCGAAACCGTCGTCATCGGCGGGCTAGCACCACAGCCGCTGATAGACGAGCTGGCGTCGCTGGTCGACGGGCTCAACAGCTCGGTTTCCGACCGCTCAGACCGCGCCCATCCACGCGTGATGGTGGCGAGCGATTGCCAGCATTCAGCGCTCCGCGGTGCGGCGGCGCTTGCGGTCTTCGGGGCGCTCTCGCCACGCTTCGGCCAGATGTTTGAAACTTCAGAAAAAGGGATTGCCGTATGACTGAGAAACTGCTCGTCCTCGATGGTGTTCGCAAGAACTTCGGCGCGATCGAAGCCCTGAAGGGTATCAGTTTCTCGATCGGCAAGGGCGAGGTCGTCGCCCTTCTCGGTGATAACGGCGCCGGCAAGTCGACACTGGTGAAAATCATCTCCGGTGGCCTGCAGCCAACTGCCGGACACATGCTTTTCGAGGGCAAGGAGTTCCAGGCCAAAACCCCCGCGGAGGCAAAGGCAGCCGGTATCGAGACCGTCTACCAGGACCTGTCCCTTTGCACCAATGTCGATGTGGTCGGCAATTTCTTCATGGGTCGCGAGATCACCCGCAAGTTCGCCGGCATACCGTTTCTTGACGAGAAAGCGATGGAGAAAATCACCAGCGAGGCGCTGTCCAGCGCCGGAACGCGCATTCCTTCCATGCGCACCAAGGTCGAGCACCTGTCCGGCGGCCAGCGCCAGGCGATCGAGCTCAACCGCTTCGTCCACTGGGGCGGAAAGCTGGTGCTGCTGGACGAGCCGTTCGCAGCGCTTGGCGTAGAACAGACGCGGCGCGGGCTCGACATGATCCGCCACGTTGCCAACCAGGGCATCGGGGTCGTCATCATCACCCACATCATGCAGCAGGCCTTCCAGGTCGCAGATCGCATTGTCGTCATCCGCCACGGCGTCGTCGCCGGCGATGTCGAATGCAGCAAGACAAGCCCGGATGCAGTGATCGAGATGATCACAGGGCAAACTCTCGCCGGAGCCGGACCGGTGGGCAGACAATGAAAGGGGTCCGGCTCAAACTGGAGAGAACGATCATGAAGCGAATAATGCTAACCTTGCTGAGCGTGATGGTGCTCGGCTTGTCCATGCTCACGACAGCCGCCGCCGAAAGCAAGGGCACCGTTTATTACCTCGTGCCCACCCTGCTCGACGAATTCCAGACCGGCTCGGTCAACGCCCTGCAGCTGTTCCTGAAGCAGGCCGGCTATGACATGAAGACACTGAATGCCGACAACAAGACTGACGCCCAGCAGTCGCAGATGAACGACGTCATGGCGCTGAAGCCTGCGGCGATCATTCTCGCTGCCGTCGATTTCAACGCGCTGAAGCCCTCGATTGAATCAGCCCGTGCTGCCGGCATTCCTGTCGTCGAATTCGACCGCCAGATCACCTCGACGCCGTCTGATTTCACCTCCGTGGCCGGCACGGTCGAGATCGGCCATATCGCCGGAGATCAGGCCGAGGCGATGCTGAAGGCCAGGAAAGGTGACGTGAAGGGCAAGATTCTGCAGGTCCTCGGCGACCCTGGCGACCCCTACACGCTCGATATCCAGAAGGGCTTCGAGGAAAAGATGAAAGCCTTTCCCGGCGTCAAAATCATTTCGGTTCCCGCCATGCAGTGGGAAGCGAGCAATGCCGGTACCATCGTCTCCGACCAGATGCTCGCCAATCCCGATATCGACCTGATCTTCCTGCATGCCGCCCATCTCTCGGTGGCAGCGGTGGCTTCGCTCGAGGCAGCCGGCAAGAAGCCGGGCGATGTCATGATTATGAGCTCGAACGGCGCTCCCGTCGGTCTCGACCTGATCCGCAAGGGCTGGCTCAATACCGAAGTCGAGCAGCCGCTCTACGCCCAGGCCGCCGCCGTTGCCATGTTCATGGACAAGGTGGTCGCCAAGCAGGAGATCAAGGCCGGCACTTATGACGTGCTGGGTCTGAAGAGCGAGGTAACGATCGAGCCATGGGGGCCGAACATCAAGGTCCCGGGCTCCGCAATCACCAAGGCCAATGTCGACAACCCCGCATTCTGGGGCAACCTCAAGCCACCTGCTGGAACGATTGAATCCGTAAAGTAGTCGGACTTTCCGTCCGGGGTCACAGTACCCCGGACCCCTCCCCTCCAATTCGGATTTGCCTGATGACGCCTCGTACACGCAAAACCCTCGAATACGTTCTCGATAATCTCGTCTGGTTCATGCTTATCCTCGTGCTTGCCGTATTTTCGGCGGTGATCCCGAACTTCTTCCAGATCGGCATCTTTACCAACATCATCGAAGCGTCGAGCGTGCTCGGCGTCATGTCGATCGGCCTGGCGCTGGTGATCATCACCGGTCACATGGACCTCTCGGTTGAATCAGTGGCCGCACTCTCGGCGATGGCCGTTGGTATCCTCTTCTGCTCTGCCGGCATAGGTCTCGGCATCAAGCTGTCGCCCGAATGGCTCATGGTCCCCGTTTCCCTGCTGATCGCCTGTTCCATCGGCGGGCTGATCGGGCTCCTCAACGGAGTGCTGGTCGTCAAGCTGAAGATGAGTGCCTTCATCATCACGCTGGCGTCGTTCATCTGGGTGCGCGGCATCGTGCTTGCGATCTCGGGCGGACGATCGGCCCAGGACCTTGCGCCGGCCATCCGCTGGTTCGCCATCGAGCGTTTCCTCGGCATTCCGCTTTCGGCCTGGATCGCCATCTGCTGCTTCCTGATCTTCTCGGTTATGATGTCGAAAACGAAATTCGGTCGGCATCTGGTCATGATCGGCGGCAACGAAACCGCGACATACCGGGCCGGCATTCGCGTTACCCGCAACCTGATCCTCGCCTTCGTCATGGCAGGTGCCATTGCCGGGCTCGCAGGCTGGTTGCTGGCCATCCGGACATCGGGTGCCACTGCCAACCTCGGCGTCGGGCTCTTGTTCAATGCCTTTGCAGCGGTGGTGATCGGCGGCGTCAGCCTCAAGGGCGGCGTCGGCGGCCTGCCGGGCGTCTATGCCGGCGTGCTGCTGCTTTCCTCCATCAATACCGCCATCAACCTCATGGGACTGCCGGCAAACTACACCCAGGTCATCCACGGCTTCCTGGTACTCGCCGCAGTTCTTCTCGATACATTCAAACAAAGACTTCGCCAGAGGCTCGCATGACAGACAGACTGAAAGACAAGGTGGCATTGGTCATCGGCGCATCGCGTGGCATCGGCAAGGCCGTCGCCCTGCGGTTCAAGGAAGAGGGTGCGAAGCTCGTGCTCGCCGATTTCGAAGAAAACGAGGGCGAGGCAACCGCCAGCGAACTCGGAGCAGATTTCATTCGCACCGATGTCTCATCGATGGAGGAGACTGTCGCTGCCGTCTCGCTCGCCATCGAGCGTCATGGCCGCCTCGACATCATCGTCCAGAACGCGGGCATCTATCCCTGGCAGTTGATCGAACACACCACGCCCGACGACTGGGACCGGGTGCTGGCCGTCAACCTGCGCGGTTGCTTCAACGCCGCGCGCGCAGCCCTTACGCCAATGAAGGCGCAAGGGTCAGGCACCATCCTTTTCACCTCGTCGATAACGGGGCCGCATGTCACCAGCCCGGGCCATGGCCACTATTCGGCCAGCAAGGCCGGCATCAACGGCTTTATCCGCTCGGCCGCGCTGGAATTCTCGTCCTACGGCATCACCGTCAACGGCGTCGAGCCGGGCAATATCCTGACCGAGGCCGTACAGATGCACCGCAGCGCTGCCTTCATCAAGAACATGGAGGATTCGATCCCGCTCGGCCGTCTCGGAACACCCCGGGATGTCGCCAACGCCTTCCTGTTCCTCGCATCGGACGACGCGAAATACGTGACGGGCACGACGATCGTTGTCGATGGCGGACAGCTGTTACCGGAAGGCGCCGACTTCAAGATCCTGCCGACCTGACCGGATTTGCGGACCGCGGGCTGACAGCTAACTGTAATAGGAAAGCAGGTCCTGGCCCGGTTTGCTTAGCCAGTCTGCTGTCCCTGCGATGTAACCGGCTATGTGCTGATCAGGGGTTACCAGATAGGTAATCGGCATTCCGTAAAGCGGAAACTGCTGGCCTGAGGCAGCATCCGTTCCCGCTACTGTACCGTTCGGATCCAGGTAGATCGGCAAGCCCGCGACGGAGAGATCGGAGAGGAAGAGCTTGACGTCTCCGCGATCGCCCTTGTCGATTGAAACTGCGGCGACGTCGATCCGCTTTCCCATGGAAGCCTTCAGTTTCGCCAGGGCAGGAATATCCGTCTTGCAGAAGACACACCACGTCGCCCAGAAGCTTACCAATGTTACTTTGCCACTGGCTGGCTTCAGGATTTTTGGCTTGCCGTCGAGGCCAGACAGCGTCGTCGGCGCCATGACAAGCGATGGCTCCAGAATGGTGAACTGGTGATGGTCAGAATAAAACACCGGCGGATTGTCAAAAGAGCGGGCCGGCGCAACGTGCGGATATGCAAGGGTCGCTGCCGCGCCAAGGCCGCCTGCAACTACGCTCCGCCGCGTTACCGGATTGCGCAGCCCGCGCGTCGTCAAATCATGCATGAATATAGCTCCATCCGGCTTCCTGGAGATCGACCAGTCTCCCTACACCATAAGGGACGACCTTCACGCCCTCCAGTAGAGTTATTTCCTGTCCCTCCTTTTTCTCGGCAATCGCCTTCGAGGAACCACAGACACTGAGCGTCAGCCCGGGGATGAGTTCCCGCAGCACGCGGATGGGATCGGCAAGGGGAGATTTGTCGGCGCGAAACATCGCGATGCCCGCGGCGTTTGCGACGATCTCGATCAGCGGTGGCTCGCCCTTGTCGCCATAGTATCGGCTCAGATTCATGGAGCCGCCGATCGCGTGACCCATGATTGCCTCATCGCTGCTATCGACGTGGAATATCACGCGGTGAGGCTTCTTCCATTTTGCGGCGGGCGTTATGGTGTGGCTTGGCTGGGACGCCAAGGCAGGCCTTGCGGTGGCAAAGCCGACGAGCCCAAACGACATCATCGTCATCACGCTACGCCGCAGGAGCCGAAAACGATCCTCCTCGAACTTCATAAGATTTGCTTTCTCACACTATAGGCGACCGCTTCGGTTTCAACGTAGGTTCGAAGGGTGTCGTTTTGCACATCATGGGTAATATCGAGGAAGGACTGCACAGCAAGCAATCCTCGCTCCGTCAGACCTGGTCTGTCCGAGACACAATCGGAAAGCGCTGTGTGCGACCCCAGAGAATGAACAGGCAGAGTGCCAGCAGAACGACATTCAGCGGCAACACCGCGAATTCGCCACGGGAAATGTGGAACGCTGAGGCACAGATCTGCAGCGCTGTGCAGCCAAATGCTGCAGCCACGGTGAGACGGGGCCGGATTCGGGTCAGCGCTGGGATGAAGATGCCGATGCCGCCGGCGATATCGATGAGCCCCATCAGGCGCACGAAGCTGGAGGGAACGGCACCTGTCCACGGCATCATGCCGGCCAACTGGGAGATCGGTGTGGTCAGCTTGGTCAAGCCGAAGAAACAGAAGCTCGCGAAAATCAGCCCCTGAGCCACCCAAAGCGCGCCCTTGAGCAGCTTGTGACTATTTCTGGTCTCGATGCCGATTGCGGAGGGGATCATGTCGTGCCTCTTCACATCTCTGGTGAATTCGTCTGCTCCGCGAGAACTTGCCCTCGCCGTGCGTGAAATGAAATAGGGATAGTTTCGAAGGAGACGTTCGGATAATCTGAACGGTATGAACGCTGCATCCTTCGACCAATTCGCTGTTTTCGTAGCCATCGTTGACGAGGGCAGCTTCGCGGCGGCAGCCAAAAGCATGAACCGGGCGCACTCGGCGATAACCTATGCCATCCAGAAACTGGAGGACCAGACGGGCGCGCTGCTCTTCGACCGCTCCGCTTACCGTCCGGTGCTCACCGAAGCGGGCATTGCGCTTTTGCCGCGCGCGCGAAGGATCCTCGATGTCGTCGCGGAATATCATCTCGTTGCCACGGGATTGGCAAAAGGTGTGGAGACGGAGGTCCGGCTCGTGATCGATCCGTTCATTCCGATGGACCTCGTGACGACGATCCTAAAGGCTTTTCACGAGACCTTCCCGACCCTGCAGGTGCGTCTGATGGTCGAGCCGGTCGAGACGTCTGTCCGGGCGCTGATGGATGGTTGGGCAGATGTCGCGATAACCGTCGATTATTTCCCCTTGACCAACCAGCTGGAACGCAGTGCGTGCGGATTGATCGAACTCGTTGCAGTCGCGGCACCTGCACATCCTCTTGCCAGGATCGCCGGCCCCATCGAGCCTGAAGTTCTGCGAGATCACCTGCAGCTCATTCTTGCAGCACGTCCCTCCGTTTCGACAAAGCAGGATCACGGGATCATCGCCGTCAATCGCTGGTATACGACCGAACTCGAGACCAAGCACGCTATGCTGCTTGCCGGCCTCGGGTGGGGTAGCATGCCACGGTCGCGAGTGGCAGCAGATATCGCAGCGGGCAAGCTCGTCGAGCTCCATCCGACAGAATGGGATGGACTGGACAGGATGCCGCAATTTCCCTTCGTTGTTGCACGGAGAAGGGGCACGGCCCTGGGCACAGCGGGTCGCTGGCTCGTGGAGAGGCTGTCGGAGAAATGACACCGGGTGCAGCGCGGCGAGACCACATTCAGTCCGTCGGAAGCCCTCACTTTTTTTTGCAAAACAACTCTTGAAACCGAATTTTTGGAAAACCAGATAATTGTTGCTGGATGCCAGAAAGGGCCAGCGATCACCGAGGCGCCGGTTGCTTCGGCGTCTTCGTACCCATGTTGCTTCAAGGAGGATATGGCTATGGCAACATCTTATGACTATGCACCGCTTTTCCGTTCGAGCGTCGGTTTCGACCGCGTCTTCAATCTTCTCGAAAATGCTCAGCGCGCGCGTTCGATCAGCGACTGGCCGCCTTATGACATCGTCAAGACGGGCGACGATACCTACCGCATATCGGTCGCAGTCGCCGGTTTCTCGCAGGACGAGCTGAGCCTGACGTTCCAGTCGAACCTGCTGACGGTTACCGGAAACAAGGCGGAAACGCAGGGGGAAGGTTATCTGCACCGCGGAATTGCCGGTCGCCCGTTCGAGCACCGCTTCGAATTGGCAGATCATGTCCGCGTCTCCGGCGCTGGTCTGTCGAATGGCCTGCTGTCCATCGATCTGGTCCGCGAAATTCCGGAAGCGATGAAGCCGCGCAAGATCGAGATCCAGACAGGCCCGACTTTGGCCGCGAGCACGACCGCTCCACAACTTGAAGCCAAGAAAGCTGCCTGAGGATGTCAGTGAACATATGAGCATTGGGGGGCGCTGGCTTCCAGCGCCCTTTCCGGCGCAATCAGCCGGTCGCCGGTTCTGACCTGCGAATGAGAGAGCGGATTGCGATGAGCGTGACGCAGGCGACCGACACCAGGAATATGGCGCCGGACATCGCGTAGATGACTGGCGACGCACCGGAATTCATCTTGCCGAACAGCACCACCGGAAGCGTGTTCTGGCGGCCTGCCAGATAGAAGGCCCGGGTGAATTCGTTCAGTGAAAGCAGGAAAGAAAATATGAAAGCGCTTATCAGGCCCGGCCGGATAAGCGGCAAGGTGATATCGATGAACTGGCGCCAGCGGGTGGCGCCGAGATCGGCGGCCGCGACGAGATAGGACCGGCGCACGGCAGCAAAGCTCGTCAGGATAACGACGAAGGCGAACGGCATCGCCCACAGCACATGGCCTGCGATGACCGTCATGCTCGACGCCTTGATACCGGCGCGCGTGAAAACGGCCGACAGAGCCAGCCCCTGGATCACGCCCGGCACGAACATCGGCAGGATGACGGTCAGGAACCATGCCCGCCGCCGGGCTCGCAATTCGAAATAGGCAAGGCCTGCGAGCAGCGACATCCCTGTCGCCAGAACCGCCGTGACCGTCGCAATGATCAGGGACTGCTCCAACGCCGATATCAGCGCTGTTTCCTTAGGCAGCGCGAGGTACCACTGAAGACTGAGGTTGGAGAGGCTCGGAAGACCCGGCTGCAGCGCCGGATTGAACGACACGGCAAGCAGATAGAGTGGCGGCGCGTAGATGACGAGTAGTCCCGCAATGGTGACGACCCAGAGCAGGATGCGGTTGGAAAGTCCTTCACGGATCATCATGGCGACTGATCCTCGAAGAGCGAGGCAAGGTCGAAAAGCCGGTTGCCGACCAGCACCAGACCGAAGATGACAGCAAGCACCACCGTCGAAATTGCAAATGCCAACGGATAGTTGGCGACACGCATGACGTCGTTGATCATCACAGAAACGATGGAAGCGCCCGCGCCGCCGAGCATCTGGACCTCTGTCGAAGACCCGACCACCATGACGAAGACGAACAGGAAGCCGGCAAAGATGCCCGATAAGGTCAGGGGAATGAGGACGGTCGCAAGGCTTCTCCAGAAGCCGGCGCCGAGATCCTGAGCAGCCGCCAGCAATGTCGGATCAACGCGCCGCATCGACAGCAGCAACGGAAAGATCGCGAAAGGCAGATAGGACGCAACAAGCCCCACCACGACCGCGAAATTGCTGAAAAGCAACCAGTCGAGGGGTGCGTGGGTGATGCCGAAATCCTGCAGCAACGTGTTGATCACACCCGTGCGCCCGAGCACCAGCCGCCAGGAAAAGGAGCGGATGAGGTATGACGTGAAAAAGGGAGTGGTGATCAGCGCCAGAAGCAGGATGCTCAACCGCCGGCCGGCGAGGAAATGGATCGCATAGGCGGTGGGATAGGCAATCAGCAGACAGAGGAATGCCGTGGCAAAAGCCTTCACCAGCGTCGAAACGATGACAGTCCATCGGCCCGCGTCCAGAATGGCCTCGTATCCGGCGGGGTTCAGATCCGGTTTAATCCAATAGGTCTGCGGATCCCAGCTCCAGAAACTCCAGACGATAACGACGGTCAGCGGCACCAGCCCAAGCGTCAGGATCGCCAGGAGCGGCGGCGTCATCAGCATCGACGATAGGGGCAGGCGCAATCTGACCATCGGCATCTCCGGGGTTCGGTGGCAGCGGCGGTGAAAACGAACGCTGCCGATTGTGGGGCTCAGGCGTTGCGCAGCTTTTGCCACCACTCTTCGTAGAGTTGGAAATTATCCGGCCGGGCGTTCTGCCAGTAGATCTTGCCGGCGAACTTGGCTTTCACGTGTTCCGCCAGCTTCTCCACCTCTTCCGGCTTGTACTCCTCCGGATGCGCCTTGGCATAGGCGACATTGTTGTCGGTCGGCACGAGATAGCCGCGCGCCTGGCCGAGCTCGCAGCCGTAGAGGCCGCCTAGCAGGCCATTGACGAAGCCATGCGCAGCGTCGGCTACACCGCGATCTGCAGCCCCCTTGAGGAGAACGGTGTTGTTGCCCCAGCCCTCGTATCCTTCGACGGGGGCGGCATATTCCACCTGGAGCCCGCGCTTGCGACCTTCATAGACAATCGGCTCCCATCCGGTCATCGCGTCGACCTCTTGGTCGGCAACGAGTTGCACACCCTGCTCCCAGCCATTCCAGAACGTGCGGAACTGGCCGTCGGTCTTGTGCTTGATCAGGAACTCCATGACCATTCCGAGTTCGGACTCGGTCAGGTTGCCGGGATCAACGATCGGCTTGCTTTCGCTTTCCTTCAGGTACATGGCAGTGAAAATGGCGCTGTTGATCCACGCATCCTCCATCGCAACGCGACCTTTCAGCTTCGGATCGAAGATCGCACCGTAGCTGTCGATCTTGCCCAATTTGTCGGGCCGGTAGATGATCGAGTCGGCGTTGACCACGGTCGGAATGCCGTACTGCTTTCCGTCCTGCTTCAAGTAGGGGATGTTCTTTGCCCACTGCCACAGGCTCTCATAGTTCGGGATCTTTGCAAGGTCCCAGGGAACGATGACGCCCTGGCGTGCAAGTTCCTTTTCGGCGCCGCCCTGGAAGCCGCCGACATCGAAGAGATCGTTGGCATTGCCGGCCGCGAGGCGGGCCATCACCGGGCCGAGGTCGTTGCCGTTGTCGGTAAACTCAGGCGTCACGCCGCTTTGCGTGGCAAACGCCTGCCATTTGTCGCCGATGTCCAGCGTTGCCGTAGCCCAGAAGGCAACCGTGCGAGCCTCTTGTGCGGCAAGACGCGAGGCGAAACCCAGGCCGCCGGCAGACAGTGCAGCACCTGCGCCCATCATCTTGAGGAAATCGCGGCGCTGCACATTGCTGTGCCGATTGGATGAAAGTGGTCTGTCATGGATCGTCATTGTCATTCCCCTTTTTTTGTTGGCATGCATTGCTCGAGCAGCCTGCGAAACCGTCAGGCGGCAGTCTCTAACTTGCAATCAGAACGGCAGCATCGGGCTTCAGGCCGACCGAAACCTCCTGCCCGATCGCGAGATCCGCACGATCAGCATCAATCGCAATCATCAGCGTCTGCCCATCGGCAAAGGCGAGTTTCAGATCGCGGTGCAGTCCCCTGAATGTCGTGCCGACCACGGTGAGCCGCAGCGACGGGGACGCGCCCGACGGCGCCACAAACAACCGGTCCGGCCGGATGGCAACGACGCTTGCAGTTGTGTCCAAAGGTCCGGCCATGCGCACGGGCATCATCTGACCGGCGATAGACGCCTGCGCATGATCGCCCGCCGACATCACCGCCTCCGGCCGCAGGACCGTGTCGATGCCGACAAAGCGGGCGACGAAGGCATTGGCGGGCGCCTCGAAAAACCGCGCCGGCACGTCGACCTGCTCTATGCGGCCGCGATGCATGACCGCCATGCGATCAGAGAGGCTGAGGGCCTCATCCTGATTATGTGTGACCAGAATGAAGGTTGCGCCGGTGCGCTTGTGCAAGCGTCCGAATTCGTCGCGCATCTGCTGGCGCAAGCGTTCGTCCAGCCCAGTCAGGGGTTCGTCCAGAAGCAGGATCCCCGGCTCCATGACCAGGGCGCGGGCGAGCGCCACCCGTTGCCGCTGGCCGCCGGAGAGCAGATTGACGTCGCGTGGGCCGAAGCCGGAGAGTTCGACAAGATCCAGCGCATCGTCTACTTTTGCCTGAAGTGCGGCATTGGACATCCCCTTCAGACGAAGCCCGTAACCGATATTCTGGGCAACGCTCATATGCGGAAACAATGCCAGGTTCTGGAAGACCGTATTGACCGGCCGGCGATTGGCCGGAACATCGCCGACATCCTTGCCGTCGAACGCAATACGACCCGAGGTCTGGCGGTCAAAGCCGCCGATCAGCTTCAAGAGCGAGCTTTTCCCGCATCCGGAGGATCCAAGCAGCGTGAAGAATTCACCCGCCTTGATCTCGAGCGTCACGTCGTCTAGTGCCCTGACAGGTCCATACTCCCTGCTGACATGATCGATCTGGATGGATATCGCCATCTTTACCCTGCCTTGGCGCTGGTTTCGCGAACAATCAGAATACCATTATCCGTGACGTTCAATGTCTGATTTTCCTGGATCAAGGTCGTTGCCGTCGCCTCCTCCACGATAGCCGGCCCTTCGATCTGCTGGCCGCCGCAGAGCTTGTCACGCGCATAGACGGGGCAACGGATCCATCCCTTCGGACCGCCAAAATAGACATTTCTCTGTCCGCCGGGCGCGACGCGCTCGACGGCCGACTTTATCTTCGGCAAGGCGATGACCGTTCCGTTCAGGACCGCTTCGAGGTGCAGTGTCGTAATCTCGATAGCCGCATCCGCGAGCCTGAATGAATAAGATCGTTCATGCGCCGCATGGAAGCGTTCCGCAAGGCTGTCGACGTTGTCTTCGCGCTGGAATTGCACATAGACGCCATGCTCCTGTCCGCGATACCGCGCTTCGAGCTGATAGGTGAACCTGATATTGGCCTCCTGGCCCTTGGCGAAGTAGGCAATGGCCTCCCTCTCCAGGCTCTCGAACCGTGGCGCCAGCTCTGCCAGAGCGCCTGCCGACAACTGCGCGAACCAAGTGCCGCGAAAATCCGCCCGAGGTTCTGCCGCCAGCATGCCCCATGCGGAAAAGATCCCGGGATGCGGCGGGATGATCGTCGCCTTGACGCTGAGATCGCGGCCGAGACGGGTCGCGAGCGCAGGTCCGGCACCGCCGCTGACAACAAAGACGGCGTCGCGCGGATCGTGACCGCGCTGGACGGTCACCAGCTTGAGGGCATTGATCATGCTCGCATGGGCAATATCGATGATCGCCAGTGCTGCATCCTCGATGCTCAGCCCCAGCGGCCCAGCCACAGTCGCGATCGCTTCGTCCGCCTTCCGTTTGTCCAGATGCATGCTGCCGCCGGCAAATGTTGCGGGATCGAAGATGCCTATGGCGAGGATGGCATCGGACAATGTCGGTTGAGTGCCGCCGCGCCCGTAGCAGGCTGGACCCGGTGTCGAGCCGGCACTTTGCGGACCCACGATTAGCGCGCCGCGATCGTCGATGCGCGCAATTGAGCCACCGCCGGAGCCGATTTCGACGATATCGACGACCGGGACCTGGATGGCATGGCCGGGCGCGATCCGTGTATGTTCCAGTTTGTATTCGACATTCAGGGTCGGGCGGCCATCGTGGATCAGCGAGCATTTTGCCGTCGTGCCCCCGACGTCCAGCGACAGAACCTCACTTTCGCCGATGGCGGTACCAATACGTGCCGCACCGGCGACACCGCCCGCCGGTCCCGACTCCACCAAAGTCAGCGGGCTGTTGACGGCCTGGTCGAACGTCGAGATCCCGCCGTTCGATTGCATCGCGTAATAGGGGCAGGTCAGGTTACGACCCGTCAGAGAGCTTTCCAGCTGGGCAAAGTAGTTGCGAATGATTGGCTGCACATAGGCATTCAGCACGACTGTGTTCGAGCGCTCGTACTCCCGCCACTGCCGCGAGACCTCATGGCTCGCACAGATGGTCGTAAATGGCAGCGCATCGGCCAGAATATCGGCACACAGGATCTCGTGCTCGGGGTTCGCGTAGCTGTGGAGAAAGAGAATGGCGACAGCATCGACATCCTCTTCAAGGCATTTCGCGATGATCGGCCGCAGGTCGTCGCATTCCAGCGGCATGAGCACCTTGCCGGAAGCATCAAGGCGTTCCCGAACCTCGAAACGGAGATGCCGGGGGACGAATGGCTCGGGGCTGTGAAACTGGAGGTTATAGAGATCGGGCCGGTTGCCGCGGCCGATTTCCAGAACGTCGCGGAAGCCGGCAGTGGTCACCAGCGCAGTACGCACGCCCTTTCTCTCGGTGATGGCATTGATGACCGTCGTGCCGCCATGGGCAAAAAATGTCACGTCCCGCGTGCGCAACCCGTCTTTCGCTTCGGCAGCAGCGATGGCGTCGAGTACGCCGATCGACTGGTCGTCGACAGTCGTCAGGCTCTTGGCGGTGAACAATTCGCCACTCTGCTCGTCATAGCCGACGAGGTCCGTGAACGTGCCCCCCACATCCGTTGCAAGTCTGATCATCCCGCAATCCTTCTCTTGTATCCGTAAAGCCTGGACGCGTCGGCCTCCGTCAAAAATCCGTCCTGCAGATCCTGTTCGATCTTGAAGGTTTCGCGGTCGCGCGCGTCTCCCCATCCGCCGCCGCCGCCGGTGACAACCCGCAGGATGTCGCCGGTCGCAAGATCGATATGGGCGACGCGGCCATGCGATTGCGGCGCACCTCGATCTGCCGGCGCAATCTGCAGCACATTCGCAGTGCCGCTTCCGCCGCCATCCATGCCCCATGGAAGGGTGCTGGTGCGTCCGAAGCTGCCGTAGGCCGATGCACCGCCGCTCAAGATCTCGTACTCACGCACGATGCCGAAGCCGCCGCGTCGGCGCCCCTCGCCGGTTCCACCCTCGACGTTCAAGGCATAGCGTTTGACGCGCAACGGGAAACGGGCTTCGATCAGCTCGACAGAATAGTTGTAGGTGTCGCCGTCGGTGAGTGCGATGACAGCATTGGCGCCATCTCGATGCTCACTGGCACCCCAGCCGCCGTGATGCGGCTCGATATGGATAAACGGTTGCCCGTTGGCATCCCTGCCGGAAATATAGACGACGCAAAGGCTGGAATAGGAACCGGCGGAAAATCGCGACGGCACCAGGGCGGCGAGCGCCTTCCAGACCAGCTCCGATGCATGCACCGATCCCTCGTAGTACCAACCCGTCGGCGAGGGTTTTTCAGCCGTAAACAGCGTACCGGACGGCGCGATCACCGTCAGCGGCCGGAACCAGCCTTCGTTGGAGGGCTCCTGCGGCCCGACCATTGCCTTGACGATGGTCTTGACTGCGGACTGCAGCGCGCCGCGTGCACAGTTGATAGGTCCGGCCACGGCCGGCGGACACCCGGTGAAATCGGCTGTAATGCTGTCCCCGGAAATCGTCACGGCAACTTTGACGAAAATAGGCGCCGAACTGACGCCGTCGCCATCGATGATATCGGTTGCCTCGTAACAGCCGTCGGGGATGAGGGAGATGGCAGCCCGGCTGCGCTTTTCGCTGGCATCGAGCAAACTGGTGAACGCAGCACGAACCGTTTCGGAGCCGTATTTCGCCGATAGCTCCATCATCCGCCGCGCCGCCACACGCACCGTCGCGACCTGCGCATTGAGGTCACCAAGCGCGATCTCGGGCAGGCGGACGTTTTCACTGATGATGTGGAGGATTTCGTCGGAAAACACGTCCGAGCGCACTACCTTAACGCCGGGCAGCCGCAGGCCTTCCTGAAAGACCGAGGTGGCATCCGGCGCAAGGCTGCCGGGCACCGATCCACCGACGTCGAGATAGTGGGCGACGTTGATCGCATAGGCGACGATCGTACCATCGGCGAACAGCGGCTTGACGATGGCAAAGTCGCAAGCGTGCGTGCCGCCGGCGTAGGGGTCGTTCGAAAGCAGGATATCGCCATCGACAAGATTGCCGTCAAATCTACCGATCAGCGCCTTTACCTGGACGCCAAACGTGCCGGTAAATAGGGTGATGCCATTCATCTGGGCAACGAGTTCCCCCTCAGCCGTCAGCAGGCCGCAGGCAAAATCCAGCACCTCGTAGATCACGGGGCTCATGCTCGTGCGCGCCATGACGATCCCCATCTCGTCGACGGTCGCCATAAGCTTACCTTCGATGATCTCCTGAGTAACGGGATCGACAGTCATGTTCCCTGGGGTCATTTTCTACCCTCATCATTCATATTGAGGGCAGATTAAGCGACCTCGCGCATTGCGGGTAGCCTGCCATATGGGTGGGCTGCCTTCGCGGCACCCCACCCATATGGATAGGTCAGCGGTGCCTGATCGCCATCACGGCAGCGGTGCGTGTCGTGACATTGAGCTTGGCGAAGATGTTGCGCAGGTGGAATTTGACCGTGTTGTCGCTGAGGCTCAGCTGTCGGCCGATTTCCTTGTTGCTCAGGCCTTCGCTGAGTAGCTGCATGACGCCGCGCTCACGTTCCGTCAGTCCGCCCGGCTCGACCTTGGCAATGACAGCCACCTCCTCTACCGGCGGATCGAATTCGGGCTCGAGTTTCAGAGCGTCGGCAAGTCGTTGCGACACGACGTCGGGCACGTCCATTGACGCCGCAAGGCCAACCAGCTGCTCGGCGAATTCCGCACCTTCCACCAGAAGTATGGCGCGGTAGTCGAAGACCGGCAGCGACAGCAGCATGTCCGATAGTTTCGCCGCTGCCTCGTGCGGCTTGTCTTCGGCAAGCAGGAGGCGGATATCGAGAAAGCCGAGCTCGATACGGCGGGGGATGTGCGGCTTTGCTGGCTGCTGGGCCATCAGCCGCTGAAACCCTGCGCGCGCTGCCGCGATTTCGCCGCGCGCCGCATCGATACGGGTCCATAATAACGCCGGCACGGCTCCCCGCAGATGGTAGGCGAACATGTTGAAACTATCGGTGGCAGCGCTTTGCCGGCTCATTCCCTGGACCTCGGCAAATCGGGCTGCTTCGTCGACGTGGCCTGAGGCGATCAGCAGAGTGACACGCTCGCCGTCGATCAGCCGCGTCAAGCGGTCAAAGCCACGACGGGCAGCCACCGCGCGAGCGCTGTCCATGGCGGCGTGGGCCGCAATGATGTGACCGTTCAGCCGGTGCACGCGCTGCTGCGCCATGAAACCAGCGGCGAGCAGGTCGAACCAGGTGTCGTGGCGCTCGAGATGCGGCAGAGCCCAGGATAGCGCCGATGACGCGGCCTGCCGCTCGCCGCGCATGGAGAGTATTTCGCTTTCCAGCACCTGCCCGACGGCATCGAGATCGCTTCCCTTGCCAATATGCGTCTGCGCCTCGACGATGAGGTTACGATAGGCTTCGGCGGCGCCTATGATGTCTCCGCTGAAAAACGACGCCTGACCGATATGCGTGTAGAGGTGCATCGCCCCGAAATCGGCGCCGCCATCGCGGAAAGCCCGAAGCGCGAGTTGCCCGTAATGCAAGGCTCGATCGAGCTCGGTCCGGATCAGGAAATTGTAGGACAGCATGTTCAAGGCCAGGGCGCGATGGATAAGCTCCATGTCGCTAGCCTGCGACAGATCCGCTTCCAGAGCCGATAGATCGCCAGCACTTGCCCACCGGTCGGTGTAGAGCGAAAGAAGCACCCGGACGACCCGCAAGTCGCGGGACAATTCCCCTTCACCACAGGAGCGCTCGGCCAGCGTCAGGTAGTGATTGGCCGTATCGAGCTGTCCGGCCTTGGCGCTGATGACGCAAAGCCCGAGCGTCGTCAGTGGGAATGCCGAGAGATTGATGCACGGAGCCTTTTCGATCAGCGCCTGAAACAAAAGTGCGCCGCCTCGTGTCGTCGCATACACCCGCCGCCATCCGCCGGCAGCCTCGATGATCTCGGCCGCCAGCGCGATATCGCCCGCCAGCATTGCATGCCGGACGGCCGCGTCGCAGTCGTTAGATGCCTGGAACCACCGTGCCGCCTTTCTCAGCACTCGACCTGGATCGATACCGATCCGGGCAGCCTCCTCCTTGAGGAAACCGTTGAACACCGGATGATACCGGATCCATGCTCCATGCCTATCGAGCACGGCGATCGGCAGCGCAAAAGTGCCTAGCCGATTGAACAGCCCGACGGCATCCGGCAGATCGCAAACGGCGGCGACAAGCGTCCGGCCGATAACCGGAAGCGTGGCGGTCTCGATCAGAAACCGCTGGATGTCTTCCGGCAAGCTGGAGAACACTTGCTCCGACAGGTATCGCCCCATCTCAGCATTGCTGCCATCGAAAGAATTGAGGATCGCGGCACTGTCGGCGGTATCGTTGACGAGGACCCGGACCATCTGCAGGGCGACGACCCATCCTTCGGTCCGCTTGTTCAACTCGCCGACCTGCCTGCTCGTCAGCAGCGTCGAGCGACCCGCAAAGAATTCCTGCGCTTCGCAGTCTGAAAAGCTGAGATCGGCAACGCCGATCTGCCTGAGTTCGCCGTTGAGGCGCAGTGCGGACAGCGGAAACCGGGGCGCGCTGCGGGAGATGAGAATGAAGCTGATATGGGTGAGATCGGCTGCGGCAAGCAGTCTTGCCAGAAGTGCTTCCGTCGTATCGGTCTGGGCGAAATGATAGTCGTCGACGAACACAGTGACCGGCATCTCGATTTGGCGCAGCCGCGTGATGAACACCGAGAGGACTGAGGGCACGGCCATGCTGCTGGCATCGAGCCCCCGCCCTTCGTCCGGCAAGAGCGGCGCAAGCGCATCCATCAACGCCAGTAGAAACCGACGCTCGTCGCAATCTTCGGCATCAAGCGTCAGCCAGACCGGCCGCTCACCCTCGCTTTTCAAGAGTTGGTACCACTGTGCGGCAAGCGACGTCTTGCCGTAGCCAGCCGGAGCAATGATCGTCGTCAACCGCCGCGATCCAGAACGCTGCAACTGCGTCAGAATATCCCGACGCACAATGTCTGCGTAATTGCTCGCTGGTGGCTGAAACAAGGGTCGGTCGATTGTCATTCCCCATGATTGCTGGCGCCAGCGCCAGTTGCAAGTCGAGGAAGCAAAATGACGCGTTCTATCTACGCAAATGAAACCAGCGAATGGTTAATCCGCCGGGCATTGGGAACTGAAACTGATCAACAAAGGCGCATGATCACGCTGCCGGCAGCATAGTCCGATTGGGGTGCCGGGAGGGGTCGCCAACCTCCCTTTCGCCGCCTCCGACCAACCGGACACTTGCGCACTGGGGCACAATCTTTACAAAACAGGATCCCAACAAAAGATCGCAGGCCGCCAGCACCGGCATTCAAGGCCCGAGCACACGGCCTTGCAGCCGTGTCCTTGTCCGCTAGATGCCTGGCAGCGGGCTGACAGCAGGCCGGATCACCGACCTTTCGGGCATGTTTCAGAAAGCGATCATGCCACCTTTCGGAGAGCGGCAGTCGTGGGATAGAGCTGCGACTTGGCCGTGGCAGCGTCGGCAAATCTGAACTGGTCGAGCAGGCTGAAGAGTGCTGATGCTTCGCTGGCAAGGCTGTGGCTTGCAGCCGTCTGCTCCTCGACCATTGCCGCATTCTGCTGCGTGCCCTGATCGACCGTATTGATGGCGCGATTTATCTCCATCAGGGCCGTGGACTGTTCCCTGGAAGCATCGACGATTGCCGAGATATCGGCATTGATGTTTTCGACATGCTGCGCGATTTCCTGCAAGGCGCCGCCGGCCTTGGTGACCAACGCAACGCCATTGCCAACCTGGACACTGGAGGCTGTAATCAATGCCTTGATTTCCTTGGCCGCCGTTGCCGAGCGTTGCGCCAATTCCCGCACTTCTTGTGCGACGACGGCAAAGCCCTTGCCCGCCTCGCCGGCTCGAGCCGCTTCCACTCCGGCATTGAGGGCCAGAAGGTTGGTCTGGAACGCGATTTCATCAATGACGCCAATGATATTGGAGATCGCCCGCGATGAGTTCTCGATCTGGTCCATCGCCCCGATTGCCTCGCGCACAACTGCGCCGGAATGGTGCGCATGTTCCTTTGTACGGGCAACCAGCTGTCCGGCTTCCTCTGCGCGTCGGCTGGAATCCTTGACGGTCGTGGTGATCTCCTCGAGAGCTGCCGCCGTCTGCTCTACGGATGCCGCCTGCTGTTCGGTCCGCTTGGCCAGATCATCGGCGGACGAGCGAATTTCGTTGGATCCCGCAGAAATCGCCTTTGCGTTTTCTGCGACGGTTCTCATGGCTTCCCGCAGCTTTGCGGAGGCGGCGTTGAAATCGGCCCGCAGCTTCTCCAGCGAGGAAATAAAGGGGGTGTCGATCCGCTGCGAAAGGTCGCCTGACGCAAATTTCGTCAGACAATCGGCAAGCTTCTCGACGTTTTCAACGCGTTGGGTGACATCCGTAGCGAATTTCACCACCTTGATCACATTTCCCTTGAGATCGAAGACCGGGTTGTAGGACGCCTGAATAAAGACCTGATGTCCCGACTTGCTGACACGGGTAAACTCGTCCGCAACAAAGTCTCCGCCTCGCAGACGCGTCCAGAACTCCGCATATTCGGCGGAATTGGCTTCGGCGGCAGAAACGAAAAGCCGGTGATGTTTGCCGACGACCTCTTCGAGAGTGTAGCCGAGCGCCTTCAGGAAATTCGCGTTCGCCGAAAGGATTTTTCCGTCGGGCGTGAACTCGATCATTGCCTGCGCACGAGACATTGCGGTGATCTTCGCGGCGCTGTCGAGTTCGTGGATCTTGGTCTGGGTAATATCGTTGGCGAATTTTACGATCTTCAGGACTTTACCGCGACTGTTCTTGATGGGGTTGTAGTTTCCGCGAATGTAAACCTCGCTGCCGTTCTTGGCGAGGCGCGTGAATTCCCTGCAATCGAATATACCGTTCTGGAGCCTTTTCCAGAATGCGACGTATTCGGCAGAGTCCGCATACTCCTTGTCGAGAAAGATCCGATGATGCTTCCCGATAATTTCCGACGGCGCATACCCCATCAGATCACAGAAATTCTTGTTGGCTGCCAGAATCTTTCCATTGATGTCGAATTCGATGACGGCAAATGAAAGATCAAGGGCGCCGAGCACTTGCTTGGAATTTGAAGAAAGAAAATTTACCACCGCGCGGCTCCAAGGATGTCAGTGTTAAGATGCTGGCCCAATTGTCTGACATCTTGCTTAAAAAGCGATTAATTGTGAATGCCAGCCCTTCGTGCTGCTTAAGATATTTGGCCGGATCAGTACCGTCTCGACAGCATTCACAGCAATTTGCCGCAGGATGGCTATGGACCTGTAACAACGAACGTCCCAATGTGGACATCGGCGACGTGTCATGCGTGCATCAATTTTAAATGGTTGTGTGGTTTCTGTCGGTCAGCCTCGTCAAAACGGGCGTTAATTCTGGAGGTGGGTTTCTTGCAGGCGAGGTTTTCAACGTGCATGTTTCGCTAGGCAGTTGGTCTTTCCAAAGTCTTCGCGACCGGTTGACGATCAGGGCACAGATGGCACTGCTGACAGCGGTTACCTGCGTCGGAGCCGTTGGCATTGCTGCTTCCGGCGCTGCAATTCTAGCACGTCAGAACGCGGTCTCCAGCGCAAACCAGGAGTTGCTGACCCTGGCACGCCACATGGCAGAACGTCTCGACCAGCACATGTTCGAACGCTACCGGGAAATCCAGAATATCGCCAACCTTGCACCGCTTCAGCCGATCTGGGGAAGCGAACCCGATGCGGTGCGCGTCGTTCTCCAGCGGCTCCAGGAGAGCTTGTCGGAATATGCCTGGCTGGGCTTTGCATCGCCGGACGGGATCGTGCGGGCTGCCACCAAGGGCATGCTCGAAGGTCAATCCGTGTCTGCACGCCCCTGGTTTGTAAATGGCCTGAAAGCGCCCACTGTCGAGGACGTGCACGAAGCAAAACTGCTTGACAAACTGCTGCGCTCCTCTTCGACCGACGCCCCGTTTCGCTTTGTCGACGTTGCCATGCCTGTGCGGGACCGGCAGGGAACGCTTGCCGGCGTGCTTGGGGCCCATATGAGCTGGACGTGGGCGGACGATGTGCGACGGACCGTTCTCAGCAACGAGGATCAAGCCTCGCCTTCGGATCTCTGGGTCGTCGGGCGTGACGGTTCGGTTCTAATCGGCGATAATTCGGCGAAGATCGACGTTTCCCGTCTCGGGGCCGCCGGGACAAGCCGGGGCACGGTCTTCATCGATCACGCGGACAGCAAGGACATGCTAACCGCGCTGGTTGCGACCAAGGGATATGGAGACTACCCGGGTCTCGGCTGGACAGTCGCCGCCCGCAAGCCGGTCGATGTGATCTATGGGGCGGCGAACAAACTGGTGCTGCAGATTTTGCTGGTTGGCCTTGCAGTGGCCGGCATTGCCTCCTGCCTCGCCTGGGTGCTGTCAGGCGCTGTCACAAGGCCGCTGCAAAACCTGGCCGAGAGCCTCGATCTCGTCGGACGCAAGACAGATGGCACGACTGTGGAGCGTGAACACGGGTCTTTGGATATTCTGCAGCTTTCCGCTGCGGTCCGCTCCCTGCTGCGAAGACTAGGATCTGCCGAAGCCGGCCAGCAGGATGCCCACAGCACGATCGATACGCTGCAGCGCGAAGTGGAGGTTCAAAAGAGAACCAACGAGGAGAAGATGCGTCGGTTCGGGCAGGATCTCCACACCCTTCAGGTCCTCGCCGATACGGACGGCCTCACCGGCCTTCTCAACCGGCGGGCCTTTCTGGAATTTGCTGAAGACGCCTGGAATTACTACAAGAAGAGCAATGGCACCTTTAGCATTCTCATGTTCGACATCGATAATTTCAAACGAATAAACGATGCGTTTGGCCACTCGGCGGGTGACTATGTCATCCGCACCATGGGCAATATCATCAGCGCCGGTATCCGCTCCACCGACAAGGTCGCACGGTTCGGAGGTGAAGAATTCGTGGTGCTGCTTCGCGAGACCGACGAAGCGGCGACTGTTATGCTCGCAAATCGTCTTCGGGAAGAGATTGCAGCGACCATGGTCAACACCGGCGCTCACAGAATCACTTTCACAACCAGCGTCGGATGCGCCATTAGCACGCCGGTTGCCCGCGATCTTGAAGACGTCATCCACAGCGCCGACAAAGCACTCTACGCCGCGAAGACGAGTGGCCGGAACTGCGTTACGTTCGACAGCCGGGTGACCCCGAACCTACAGACGGCAGATTCCGGTGCTTCAGGGTCAACGCAACATTGAACGACGAGACGGCGCGCGAACGAAAACGGTCGTCTCGTTCGTGCCGCAACATAACTTAATACAAAAAGACACTCTGCAATATTGCTCTCCGGCATAGTGCAATGCGAACCGGCCTCCCGTCGTGGGGTCAGCCTCTGCATCCATTTTATGAAAGAGAGTTATTCCCTTGCACATCAAGTCATTCGTATTTGCCATTATCGCTATTTCGTCGGCAGCGCCCGCAATGGCTGCGGACCTGTCCGTTGTTCCGGAGGCCGCGCCTGCTGCCCATTCAGCCTATGACTGGTCAGGTTTCTACATCGGCGCCCAGGGCGGCTATAGCTGGAATCAAACGACCGTTCTCGGCACCAAGGAAGATCTGGACAACGGCTCCGCAGGCATTCACGCCGGCTATAACTTCCAGTCGGGCAGCATCGTCTACGGCATCGAGAACGACTTCAACTACAACTTCGCCAAAGACAAGGACACCGACCTTGAATGGGATGCATCCGGACGCGGTCGTATCGGTTATGCCCTCGACCGAACGCTGATCTTCGCAACTGCCGGCGTCGCGGCGACAAGCGGCAAGCTGGACCTGCCCGCCATACGCAAGAAAGACGACATCCTTATTGGATGGACTGCGGGTGGAGGTGTCGAACACGCTATTACGGACAACGTCCTGGTTCGTGGCGAATATCGATATTCGGACTTCGGCAAGAAGGATTTCGGCGCCGGCGTCGGCGATTTTGGCGCCACACAGAACAAGGTCATGATCGGCGCGAGCTACAAGTTCTAGCCGCGGACAGGATGGCCCGGGAAGCACAAAGGCGAGACTTTCTCGGCTCATCCGGGATGGTCTCACCTGCCTCCCGCCGCCAATCGCAGCTCGGCAATAGAGACGGAACAAAATCCAACTAACAGACGGATCAAGCAAGGAGACTTTGCCGTGAGCGGACCTGCGAGCAAAAATAACAGACGACCCATTCTTGTCTTTCTTCCGGCCAACGCGGCAAACACCATCGTCGCCAAGCTCGAACTTGCGGGCTATCCCGCCGTGGCAGTCACGACAGTCCCCGACCTGTTCGACGCGCTTCGTACGGATGCATTCGCGCTGGCAGTCACCGTCCGGCCGCAGATCGATATCGTCCGAAACATCATCACAATCCCGGTCGTCAACCTCGAGGTCTTCTTCCATATGTCGCTCACAGCCGACAGCGGTGAGATCAGCAGCAAGCAGTTCGACGTCAATGCCTTCGTCAACCGCATAAAGACGCTCACTGCGCCCCGATCAGGACGGGAGCCTGAGAAAGTCACGGAGTTCGGGCGCAAGCCGACTGGAGCGAACCCCGCCTACGCGGGATGGCGCAAAGCGGCGGCGCACTTTTT
>NZ_SCFL01000019.1:0-65837 GCF_007000305.1 Rhizobium sp. rho-13.1
CCACTTTGCGCTTTGTTGCCCGCATCGTCAACTGGGATGGTTGGGCCAATCCCTACCTGATTTATTCTCGATCGTAACCGCACGAATGCTACCGTGGAGATTTTACTTTGATGCGAGCAAGGGGTTCTTTGTCATCGACGAAACTGTCGAGAAAGTCGTTCCAATCGTCGGGAGTTTCTGGATGAGTTCCGCGCCATGATCGTTGCCTCGTCCCTCGACCAGACTGGATTGACTGCCAAATAATGGTGCGGGAAAGTTGCAGCCCCGCGACAAGGTTAGCGCCAAGTGTTTTTTGACGTTGCCAGGGTCGGTTCGATCAAACACGCCGGCGAAATCGTGCCGATTTCGTAACCGCTTGCCAGTTCCGTGGATTAAACCGGGGGATGTGTTTTATTCCTTTGCCGCTTGGCTTCGCCATCGGCTATGAATTTGCAATGAGAGATTCGACAGCCAGATCCGTGCCCGATACCCGCGTTGTTCCGCTTGTAGCGAAGCGCAAAGCGCTTGAGTTGCCGGCGCAAGCCGCAAAATACCCAGAGTTGCGCTACATGGGTTCCAAAAAACGCCTTTTGCCTTGGATCTACCAAGTCCTCGATGACATCGATTTCGAGAGTGCGATGGACCCATTTTCGGGTACGGGGAGTGTTGGTTATTTGATGAAGTCGATGGGCCGGCGTGTCGTAGCCTCTGACTTTCTGAATTTTTCCAGCTTGGTCGCACGCGCTACAATCGAAAACAGCAGTGTTCGGCTCGACGGTAAGAGCATAAAACGCCTAATCGATCCGGAGCCAGGTCCCCACCACTTCATAGAGCAGACTTTCCGAGACGTATTTTACACGCCAGAGGATCTCAAATTCCTAGATCGTGTGTCGGGCAATATACGCCAACTTGAAGGGCAGTACGATCAGGCTTTGGCGTTCGCCGCGTTGTTCCGCTCATGCCTGAAACGTCAACCTCGGGGCGTTTTCACCATATCTGGAAACCTCGACAGGTATGACGACGGGAGGCGCGATCTGCGCCTTTCGCTTGAAGAGCATTTCCTCGAGCAGATTGAGATTTACAACAATGCGGTCTTTGACAACGGCCGACGAAATCAGTCCTTTAGAGGAGATGTTTTCGAGCTCGCCGCGAAGAAAGTGGATCTCGTTTATCTCGATCCTCCATACGTGCCGCGGTCAGACGACAATTGTTACATAAAGCGCTATCATTTCCTTGAGGGTCTGTCTTGCTACTGGCAGGGACTTCCC
Source organism: Rhizobium sp. rho-13.1 (assembly GCF_007000305.1). Classification (NCBI taxonomy): domain Bacteria; kingdom Pseudomonadati; phylum Pseudomonadota; class Alphaproteobacteria; order Hyphomicrobiales; family Rhizobiaceae; genus Rhizobium; species Rhizobium sp. rho-13.1. The sequence continues at coordinate 1,248 of NZ_SCFL01000019.1, forward strand.
ATAGACGAATCCACAAAAGTTAAGAAGATAGCCAAGAAATACACGCCATTCAGCTATCGGCGGACAGCGGTTGAAGCATTTGATAGAATGTTTTCCCGTTTCAGAAAGAGCACAATAGTTTTATCATATAGCTCTAACGGATATCCGGATTTAAATGTACTTGAAGAACTTATGAAAAAGCACAAGTCTAGTGTTCGGGTATTTGAGAAACCTCATCGGTATCATTTCGGCACGCATGCTGGTGTAGAGCGGTCCTCCGTTACCGAATATCTCATTGTAGGTCGCTGATGCAGGTCGTTGAGCAAAATATCGACGATGTTGTTGCAAGTTTAAGTCCTCTATCCGTTGAGTGGATGGATGATGTTGCCGCCTCTGCAATTGCTCGACTGTCAGCATTGCCAAAAAAGACGCAGTACGATCGCCAAGACATACAAGAATTGCTCGATTCCGATTTCAGCGAGGGGCTGCTGTGCGCACGCCTCTTTCTTGCCCTCTCGAAAGACAGCATGGAGACAGAACTTCGTAGCGCCCTTGGTTCTGGAGGGATAGGTTCTACGCGTTATAAGACTGATCCAATTGCATTTTTAGCAACACTCGAAAGCCTGGGCTTGCCCGAGGCAATGTCCGCGACAATCAATTATCAGCCTGTTTGGAGCGACATTCTTGTCGAACGTCTTCGCTCTGGTCGAGGCTCTGCAATCCAAGGGCAGCGCCGTGGACGCGGCTTGGAGGATTTCGCAGAAGCCCTTGTTCGAGAAGTATTCGGAGAAGGTGGCTACGAGACGCGCTGTACGTTTACGGGTGCTGACGGAACAACCGCGAAATGTGATGTTGCTGTTCCGGATAAGAGCAGACCGAGGATCGTCATTGAGTCAAAAGCCTATGCCGCGACTGGTTCAAAAATGACCGATATCATCGGTGATCTAGACGCGATTATTGCGGCAAAACGCCACGACACCCCGCTCCTATTCTTGACCGACGGCCTTACCTGGAAAGCGCGAATGTCCGATTTGCGAAAGATCGTGCAACGTCAAAACCAAGGGAAAATTACGCGTATTTACACGACCAAAATGCGCGAGCAATTTTTGGCGGATCTACACACGCTAAAAGCAGAGCTCGGGATCATCTAAGACTTTAGCTGGAACTACATAAGATCGACGCGTGGGTGTAAGCCTCTTATAAGTTTGATGAAGGCGCTGAACGGTTTCGAACCGCTTATCCGTGCTGCCGGGTAGGCTAGGCTATTCAGCTTATTCAACAACGATCGATGCGGTCGCTTATGGTAATTGCGCATTCTTGGCGGCTACGATAGTTGTGGCTTCCTTTGATGAAGCCTCCGATTTTTAGGAGAAATGGATTTGCAAACCCCTTTGAATGCTTCAGCTAGCAACGCTGGCGCGCTGTTCTCCACGACTACTTTCGAAATACCCCAATTTCAGCGGGAGTATTCGTGGGGCCACGATGAGGTTAGCGACTTCTGGGGAGATCTACAGCACAATATTGAAGCACCGACGTACTTTCTTGGCCTGATCATCCTTACAAACCAGCCTAGTCGTGACGGCAATTCGTCTAAGGATGACGACAGCCAGAGGAAGGATGTTGTTGACGGGCAACAGCGTATTATCACCTTAAGTCTTCTAGCGATTGCAATATACCATGAGGCTATTGCGCGGGACCGCAAAGCTCTCGCTGATCGGATCCAAGCCGGATTTCTTAGATCAATTGATTACGAATCTGACGAGACTGCCGCGCGGGTACGACTGTCTGACCAATTCGATAACGCGACGTTTCAAGCTATATTAGAAACCGGTCGCGCGCCGATCGGCCTCCCAGACGACTCTGTATCGAAGAAGCTTGTTGAGTCGTATGAGTTTCTTGTTCGAAATCTGCAGAATGATCTCAGCTCAGATCCTTTTAAACGCCTTGGTCGCTGGACTGATTTCCTCACTAATAGATTGTATTTCGCGGTTTTCTTGCACCCTGACGCTACGTCAGCCTATCAAGTTTTCGAAGTTATCAATACCAGAGGTAAGGACCTAACGACCGCCGACCTACTGAAAAATTATGTACTAAGTCAAACCGCGCCGAGGCATCGACCCGCAAGATACGAGCAGTGGCAGTCCATCTCTAGGCAGTTTTCTGTCGAAGGGGCAAACAACTTTGTGCAATATATACGTCACGTTGTAACTGTTCGGAATGGGCACGTTCTCCCGAAAGATCTCTTCGGCTTCCTCGCCGGTCGCATCATTTTCTCGGGGCGCCAACCTCCGCCGCCTGAGCAACTTATGGAGATGCTAACCGATAACCTCCCACTGTATTTACAAATGATCGATCCTTCATTGGCAGGTCCGGCAGAGCCGGAGGCTCTGAGAGTGTTCTCCGCTCTGAATAGCTTGGGTGTTATTGCTGTCAGACCGATTTTGCTTGCTGCAGCAAATGTCCCCGACTCAATCACCGGAATGAAAGCGGTTCTACGGCTGGTAGTGCGGCGCATCGTGGTGGGCAACCTTGGCACCGGTAACGTTGAAAGAAGGTTCGGTGAAGCAGCACGGAACGTCTACGAACGCGGTGATTGGCAATCAATCATCCGCGATCTTAGAGATCTCAACCCAACCAGAGACGAATTTGAAGAGCAGTTGCGAAAGCGCTCATTCAACAAACAACTGCTACACTTCGTGCGAAGGTCAGTTGTCCAGCAAACGATAACGCCTAAGTCGGAAGGTTATCTACACTTCGTCTGGACCCGACAGAACTTCTTCCCTGAGATGGGCGAAGATGAAGGTTCTTTTTGGGCATCTACTATTGGCAATACTTTTCTGTCCTTATTGGAACGCCGTCCCGCCGTTGTGACCGATTGGCCCAGTCTCAAGCTGGAGATGCTGCCGACCGGCGTCGAGGGTGAATGGACAGAGCGTCTGAATGCTATCGAGGAATGGGATGCCTCCAGCGTTGAACTGTTAGGGCGTGAGTTGGCGCGCGCAGCGGGGGCGGTTTGGTACGATGAGTGAAATGAATATCCCGGCCACTGATGTGGACATCGTTTTTGCAATCCTTGAAAGAGAAACGGAAATCGATGCTATTGATGCATTAATGTCCGCAATGAGACCCGAGCCTGACAACGTTACGTTAGCCAGAACAGCGTTGGCGTTTGATGCAAACGTTTTGCTAAAGATCGGGAAATACTCCTGGAGTGACGACCTTAGCGACGCCCTTAGGGCTCAGACGCTTGGCCCGCTCATCGTACCGGGTCAGGTAATTCAGGAATTTTGGAACAATCAGTTCCAAGCGATCGATTCAAAAGCTGAGAGCGTTAAAAAGAAATTCGAACAACTTAAGACCGATGTCGACGGGGTTGATGAAACATTCGGCGGCTTTGCCGAGCGTTTCAACTCCTTGCTTGATGAATTCGCCGGTGATTTTGGATATATCTACGACGACAAGACTTCCGGGCGAATTTTTGCGTTCTTGGACGTTTTGAAAGACAAAGCGCTGGTCCCATTCGCACCCCGTGAGCGTTTTTCAAGAACTGCTAGCTCACGCAAATTGACCAAAACGCCTCCGGGATTTAAAGACCCGGGTGACGGGGACTTCTTTGTATGGGCAGACCTTTTGGTTGGCTTAAAAAGAGCACAAAGCGGCGGGGCCGATTTCGGCCGGGTCGTGATGGTAACGATGGATCAGAAAATCGACTGGAGTAGAGGTGGCACGGCGCACCCAATACTTTCAGCTGAGATCAAAGCCTTGACAGGGGCTACATTTGAAACGTGGAATTTAGAAAAGCTGAAGAGGCTGTTGTTAGACGAAGTTGCTCCTCAAGAGATTGATCCAGTGGCTTCCACCGAGATAGGAGTGGCACCCCTAGTCGCAGCTACTGCTGATTGATTAAGTTCACCATCCGAGCGACAGGATCTTCACCACCGAGGATTTGAGCGTTGCGTAGCCGAAGGATGACTTTGGAAGCTCCCTTCCAGCAGAGCATGCTTTGCTTCTCAATGAACAGCCTTTGTTGGCTATGGTTTGAGATATGACTCACGCAGTTTAGCAAAGCCATAGCTCCAGGGTCGGCTTTCATTCCCAGATGGGACGGACATAATTTCTCGCGCGTCGCGCCAGTTCAGCAACGACCAAGCACGCAGTCACAAGACCGACGAAGGGCGCGCCGACAGTTCTAGTCGCAAGCTGCACTAAGCCGCATTCGTCAACTGCACCCGCCTCCAGTAAGGGGTCGGTTCAGGCTGAGGGCGAAATGACACTCTAACAAGCGAAGTCAGCTTTTGGCCCTAAGCCGATATTGGGGACCGATAGCTGCCAGGCGGCTACGCGCCGTCACTGCGGCCATACCGACGCTCGTTGCCTTCGCCCGGAAGCAGTCATCCCGCTTCATCACTTCCCCGTTGCGCAAGATGGGGACATGATGGCGCATGCAGTGCCCTATGGCAGGGCCGTCCACCCAAGGTCGGCTTCGATCCTCCGCCTGTACGGGGTGTTGATCTGCCGGGGCGCATGGCGGATATAGCGTTCGGCCTCGTCTTTCTTTGCACCTTCGAGCCCCTGTAAGTAGGAGACGACCTGCTCAATGGTCGGGGCCACCGATTGTCCGTCGAACTGCGGGGGCAGTGCCGTCCACACGACGCCTTCCACGCCATGCGCCAAGGCCCAGCCCGGTAGGCCCGGCAGCGCCTCCGGCGCGGCTCCGCCCTGCGACCAGGTCGCCACCCAGTCGCCGTTCTTCGTCCCCTCGCGCACCATCAGCTGCCGTTTCCCGAGCGCCAAATCGTCCGTGTCCATAATGGCCCAGAACGATCGCACCTCGGGTGCTGTCGGCTCCAGCACCAGAGTTATGCGCCCGTTGTTCGACTGGCGCGTGAATTCCACCCTCAGCAGCGGCCCATCGTCAAACCACTCTCGGCGGATAGGAAGCTCGCGTGGATCCCAGATCAACGATCCCCAACCTAGGCACGCAATCGCCATTTCTCTTGCCCCTCTCAACGCTCCTGAATATGTCGCACATTCCAACCTCGCCTACCACCAAGTGGCAGCGGCGGTGCTGCTGCGAGCGGCAAAGTGTTACCCAAATACCTTTGAGCTTCGCTGATTTATTTAAGGTTGCTGTTGCACAAGATGCACTTTACCCGCTAATTACTCAGTAAAACAACGGGGGAGGGAAGCGTGGCCGTTACGGCAGCCTTTGGCTTCGATGAAAACGCTGACCTGGAGAGCAACCTCACCAAGTTCAATACGCATCTCGGGTTGCATGACGCGGCCCTGAGCGCACAGCTCACGACCTTCTACCCGGTCCTCCGCGATGAAACCTATACGTCCTCGACCGTTTGGAATGCTATGGTCCAAGCGATCCTTGATGCGGAAGCCGCCGCCGCACAGCAAACAACTGCGCCCACGCCTGCGGCAACTGGCGCAACCGCAGCTGCGGCAGTTCCGCCCGTTGCCGGTCCCACTGGCTGGTTTTTGGAAGGTCTGAGCATTGAGGGCTTCCGTGGCATAAACAATGAGGGCAAGCCGCTTGAATTGAAGTTCAAGTCCGACAAGGTCAATAGCGTCTCCGCCGTAAACGGCGTGGGCAAAACATCCGTATATGATGCCATCCGGTATGCGATATCCGGGCGGCTGCCGTGGTTGGAAGAACTCCCTCCGGGCGATCTTGACGGTGAGTACTACCTCAACCGTTTCCATCCTGCCCAGACGGCGACTATCAAGCTCTCGCTCCGCGAAATGGTGACGAACCAGCCCTGTGAAATCGAGGTCAAGCGGGATAGCTCGGGAACTCGAACGGTATCCGCATCCGGCACTTGGGATGGCAACGCCATCCTCCAGTCTCTCAATCGTGAGTTCGTGCTGCTCGACGGGCCGACCTTCCAAAATTTCATCGCGGCCAAACCCCAGGCGCGGGGCCGCACGTTCGCGGGTCTGCTGGGGCTCTCAGATTATAGCAGGATGCGCCAAGCCCTTGCGGCACTGGCAAATACGCGGGCGTTCAACAACCACTTCGGCGCGCAGGCCCATACACAAGCCCAAGCCCACGCGCAGAAAGGCATAAATGACGCAAGGGATGCCCTGAAACGCGACCACCTGATCCTGACGGGCGACGAATGGGGCACGATGCCGCTCGCCGATGGCCTTGCAAATTGTTTCTCGGCACTGGAGCAGATCGGCCCGCTGACGGCACTCTGCGCGGGCAAGACGTTCCGTGAGATTGATAGATGTGGGGAGGAACCGAGTTAAGGCTTTCGGCAGTGAGCGCTCAGTATTTTGGGTTTGCTGTCGACCTGAGATGTTCGTAGCGATGATTACCATTTAAATTGACGGCGAAGTTCTGAACCTGGCGAATGCCCGAGAAGCCCCTGACCTTCGGAAACTCACCGGCGGCTTTGACGCCGGGAAAGCGCTCGGCGAGCACCGTGAGGGCTTCCTCCAGCTCCGCCCTCGCCAGCGCTTCACCGAGACAACGATGCGCGCCTCCACCGAAAACCGGATGCCATTTCAGCTGCTCGCGGGTGATGTCGAAGCGTTCCGGCTCCGGATATAGCTTTTCATCCCTGAGGGCGGACATGGTGACCAGGGAACACGCTTTGTGAGCCGGAAGAACGTGCCCGTCGAGTTCGATATCCATCGTGGTGACGCGGGGCACCGAGCCGATTGCCGGTTCGTAGCGAAGGCATTCCAGGACCGCGTTCGGCACCAGATCGCGATTTTCGACGACGGCGTTCCACTGATCCGGATGCTGGAGGAGCAGGGAGAGCTGAATGACCATCGCGGAGCGGGTCGTGTCGCTGCCGCCGACAATCAGGGTCATGATCTGGGTGATGGCTTCCTCGGCCGTCAGCGATCCCTCTTCTTCGACGTTGGACATAAACTCGCTGACGAAATCATCCGCCTTTTCAAGGCTGCGCCTGGTCACGATCTCCCCGACATAGCGCCGAAGATCGGCCGCTGCCTGCTGCAATTCGGGCACGTCCTGCGCAAGCCAGGAGCCGCCGAGGAGCGGGCTGAAACGGTAGACGATCTCTGAAAATCTGCCCACATCGTCTTGCGGCAGGCCGAGGATCGACGCAATCACCCTTGCCGGAATAACGGTCGCGAAATCGTCGAGCATGTCCATGCAGCCGTCGGGCGTCACGGCATCGGCAATCTCGGCGATTGTCTGCCTGATATGCGGGCGCAGCGCGGCAATCATCCTGAATGCGAATGTCTTTGCCATCGGCGACCGCCGCCGCGTGTGAGCATCGCCATTCGAGGTCAGCATGCCGTTTGTCATGAAATCCCAGATCGGCCCGTCCCTGACGCCTCGCAGATTGATCAACTCTGTTTCGACCTGGCGCGTCTTGGCATCGCTGTAGAGGTTGAGAACATCATCGGCGCGCAGGACCAGATAGACGCCGGCTTCGGACCGGATGAACGGCAGTTCGCCTCGAAAGTGGCGATAAACCTCGTGTGGATTGCTGGCGAGGGTCTCCATCGAAAGCGTCGGGACGTCGCTGGCATCGGATCCACTGGATGATTTGAAACTGGTCATCGAATTCCTGCCATGTTGATATGAAAGGCTACGCTTAAAGAATAGCGCCTATTAATGCGGTGCAGTGAGGCTTAGGCTGATTGCTCTCGCCCTTCAGCCATAGGGGCTTGAAAACGGCGAACTTGCCGACTTCAGGGTGGCGCACCTCAGACGCGCCAGTCATCTTATCGTCACTATCGTGCTTAGGTGTCCGCCCATCGGTAAGACCCAAATCTTGCATTCACTCTGCGGGATACACTTAGGGTCTCGCTTTAAGCACTTACATTTCTTTACAACCGGGATCCTAAAGCTTCCTCGAAGCCAACTTAAAATCCGGGCGGTGAAGCGCGCGCTTTGCCGCATCTTCTTCTGCGTCTCGTTGTTTCAACCTCAGCCGAGAACGTGATCACAAACCCGTGATGTGACAAATGATAGTTTCATGACGGATCATGTCATTGATATTTAGGCATACTTTTTTTGAGTCGTGGCAGCATGCAAAAATTCTCGCCGTATTCTTGCCGTAATTGCTGCGACTGATAGCGAGATCCGCATTTTTGGTGATGGGCGACGATCAGACGAATCCGTCCCATGAAAGCCGCAACGTTTGTGCTTCGGCATGCCTGACGTGACGCGCGCTGCAGCAATTGGCGAACTGGTGTGATCGAGAGGTGAGGACGGGCATAAATTCAATCTTTTCGCCCGTGCTCTTTGGGCTATATCAAGTGGTTAACGCCTGACATAAGAGTCCGGTATGGGATTCCCTTTGCTGGGTTGGCATGCGAGTCTGGCGCATGCGCACAGGAATATCGTTCACCGTTTCGCCAACCGATCACCAACGCCTGATGGCCTTGACCAGGGATCGCAATGCCCCCCAAAAGCACGTCTGGCGGGCCGAGATCATCCTGCTGAGTGCCGATGGCGTCGGAACTGTCGAGATTATGCGCCAGACCGGCAAATCGAAGACCTGTGTATGGCGCTGGCAAGAGCGCTTCGCCACAGAAGGCGTCGAGGGTCTCCTGCGCGACAAGACGCGGCCGTCGCGTATTGTGCGGCTCGGACCCGATGTCGCCGAGCGTGTGGTGGCCCTGACGCTGGCTGATCCGCCAGGCGAGACGACGCACTGGACGGCCGACATGATGGCGACGGCCGCCGGCATCAGCGCCAGCGCAGTCAGGCGTATCTGGAAAGCGCATGGCCTCGCACCTCATCGGTGGCGGCAGTTCAAATTGTCCAACGACCCGAAATTCGTCGACAAGCTGCGAGACGTTGTCGGCCTCTATGTTGATCCGCCAGCCCACGCCGTCGTGTTGTCGGTCGATGAGAAAAGCCAAATCCAGGCGCTCGACCGCACCCAGCCGGGCCTGCCGATGAAGAAGGGTCGGCTCGGCACCATGACCCACGACTACAAGCGGCACGGCACAACCACGCTGTTTGCCGCCCTCAACGTGCTCGACGGCACCGTCATCGGCCGCAACATGCAGCGTCATCGTCATCAGGAGTTCATCCGCTTCCTCAACGCCATTAACGCCCAGGTGCCGGACGACAAGGCCGTCCACGTCATCCTCGACAACTATGCTGCCCACAAGCATCCCAAGGTGAGAGCCTGGCTCGACCGTCACGAGCGTTTCACCTTCCACTTCACTCCGACTTCAAGCTCATGGCTCAACGCGGTGGAGGGTTTCTTCGCCAGGCTGTCGAAGCGGCGTCTGAAACGCGGCGTTTTCCATTCCGTCGTCGATCTCCAGGCCGCCATCAACCGTTTCCTCGTTGAGCACAACAAAAAGCCAAAGCCCTTCACTTGGACCGCCGATCCCGACAAAATCATCGCCGCTGTCAAACGCGGGCACCAGGCGTTAGATTCGATCCACTAGCACAGGGCAATATGTGATAATAACTTTCAAAGCCCGTCTCCTACGCATGAGGCTTTGCGCGAGGTTAACTTTACGCAACCCTCGATACCCTACACATTGTGAGACAGGTCCCCAGCCCCGGGCGAAAATTTCGTCTGGCGCGGCAGATTGCGAAAGATATGTGCTTGGTAAGGAGCATTGCTACGCAGAGCGGTACGCGGTGCGTTATTGGTCAAGTTGCCCGGTTGAGAAGACCTACAGCTAATTACAACGCTCGGTGCGTAGTATTCTACGGCGTAGAGGATACGTTATATAGGGGACCTTAGGACGCTGACTGGTTCGTGTTTGCGTAACCCTACCCCACGCTGCATATAATGAATAGGAACCAGATGTAGGCTGTCCTAAGGGCCCTTCTATCTTTGGTAGGTGGTGATGTAAACGTTTCCGTTGTGAGGCTCCGCACAGACGCTCAACCGCAGCAAGCTGCTGTACCTCGTCCTTATGGGTCTATCGAATTTTCGTTCGGGGCACTTGCGGCGGCTGGACACTTAAACATCGGCATTGGGGGATGCAATTGCACTTGAAAACAGTACTGCGGCTTTGGCGACGTTTTCCCTGTCTCACAAGGTCGACTATCAGGTCTCGCTTGCAGGGTGGCTTGGATTTCAAACCGAAGGCAAGGGCGGCAGTCCGATCAATGATCTTAAGTCGATCAACCCGGAGATGGTCCAATGCATCTATGGCCAGGATGACAGCCACGATAATGCCTGTCCGGCTTTGCGGGGCACCGGAATAACGGTAATCAGCATGCCCAGAGGACACCATTTTGGCGGAGATTACGAAAGGCTTCCTCAACATATTATCGCAAGCATGAAAGCACGCATGAACAAGTGAACTTCCTGCAATCCGTCCAGCCTAGCCGGCCACATTAGCCGTGCGGGCATATAAATTGCACGCAATTTCTCCGCTGCCGTTGTTCAGGAAATATAAACTTTGAGGTAACGAACATGATTGCCGCCGGACACTTCGAACTCTGGAAAAATACCAGACTTGGCAAAGCCGCTGCGAACAGCCAAAGCTCTGGGGTTCATAGATAACTTCACTTTCGACCTCAATTGCAATTTGGCACGTTAAGTCCGCGCCGCCCGGCATCAAATGAAACCGCACCGTGATGGAGGCCGCATGTCCTGGCGCACATGTATTTTGTCGTTCATAGCACTTTCTGGCATTTGGTTTTCGATAACCCCTGTATTATTACCATCGACGTCTACCAGCACGACTTATGGCGATAAGGACGCCGCGCCTCCAATCTCTAACGAATTTTCTGACGCGTCTTTTTTGGCTGGTGGTACAGGCCATCACGACGAAGCAGAGACGATTAAAGTCCCGGAGAGAATTGGTTTAAAACTTGTTTATGGTCGCCAAGGTGACCACGGAAATCAAGACAGCAAAAGCAGAAAAGAAGAGACTACCGGCGAAGTTGACGATAGGCCGGGTGATGGTTCCAGCGCTGATGGAGATGGTGAGAAAGCCGGTGCGGGGGAAGCCGCTGGCAATGGGGAGCCTCCCGGTCAGGGCTGTGATTTTTCACAAGTTGAAGAACGCTGTGAAAACTCTATAACTCCAAATGACGAGTGCTGCGCCGGGGAATGACAATCAGCGTATGTTTTGTGAGCTAGAGTGGCGCGTTGCAACACTTGGCGCAGGTGTCGTGTTGGGCGATCGTCCCTGAAATTTCCAAGGTAGATTTCGCTGTCAGCAAGCTGGTTGCAACTGCATCCTGATGTTCGAGAGCAACGTTCCAACCTGAGCATCTGTCAATTTCGCGCCTTCTATGCACGTAGACGAGCCGATGCTTTCGACTGTCGCGACTTTGCGCAAGGCATTGAGACGATCCGGGCGATAAAGCCTTCAGGGCATTCCAACGGCCTTTGAACTCATCGATTTCTCCGATAGGCTCGACCAGGTCCTAACCGAGAAAGAATGATCGCTCTTTCATATCGGAATTCCATGCCCGATTTAGCTATTTCTAATTTCCATTCAACGTACACCAATTTGGAAATTCAGTGAAAGTGGAGGAAGCGGTCTGGAACACGGCTTCCAAGATGAGGTTCGACTTATCATCTACCCCGCGAAACGAGCCACTGTGAGACCGACCAACGGTGTAAGATCGGTCGCCCTGACGGAAGCACCTTCAATCTTGATTTCCTACGGCACGCAATCGTCCGAGCTTATCGATGAGGTCGAATAGCCGAAATTTCTGGCGAGCCGATATCCATTCCTTTGTTCGATCCCGCCGGAGGCGAGAGAACATTTCTCTCCGTCCCGAATCCCTATTCCACAATCGCGAAAGCGCGCGGAGGTCTAGCCCCAAGCCGTCAGGCCGCAGGCGAAGCAAGCGAGGGCTTGACGAACGCAAGTGTGCGATAAACTTGAAAAGTAACCGATGAGAATTCAGCCGATCTGTGCCTGCCTCATGCTCCTTCAAGATGCCGATGATCTGTTCGTCTGTAAAACGGTTGCGCAGAAGGAACGTGAATTTTGACATTCAGCATCGGGACATCACCACAAAGAGGGTCAAAACGCGGCCCCGGTTCGTTCACCCTTTGGTTGAGCCATATTAGAATGTTGCACCGCAGATGGAACACTTGGCGAACGCGTTGCCTGCTCGTGCGTAAGGGAAATGACTGAATTTCGGCCTCTCAAATTGAGCTATAGTATTACTCGACTTTTTCATCCTCAAAGTGTTCCAGACGGCGACCGCAAAGCCACGAGCAGCGGTCTGAGCTTGTGCTTGCGCCGATGTTTTTCGATCAGGAAATCGATCCTCTCGATCCAGTCCGCAAAGCGACCGGCAGCGTCGTAGGCGAGTGCTGCCTTTTCAAGCCATTGGGCCGCTAACACGTATTGCCCCGAGTGCCCAGCCTCCATGATGCTGCCAGCCATGCGTTCGGCGATTTCGATCACCCAGTCCGGATGAGTGGCGTGCGCGACGTCCGCAAGCCGCATCAAAACCGTGTCGGACGGATTTCCCGGCAAGGTATCAAGATCGACGGACCGTATAGCCTCCTCAATCATGTCTTCGCTGAGGTAGATCCTGGTTCTGTCCCAGGCGTGACGCGCAGCCGCGAGGCTGCTCAACAGAGCGCTACGTAATTCGATCCACTCTGGTCCAGCCAACGTCGCTGCGACTTCAAAATCCTCAAGCGACAGGCTCTCCTCAAAGGCACGCCGCGCCGCCACCATCGCCAGCTTCTTTCGTCCCACCAAACCGGCATTATCTCTCAGCCAACGGGCCAAGCTGGCCGCCCCCGCGAAACCGTCGCCCTCAGACGCCAGGCTTACGCCCCACTCGGCAAGGTCTAGCGCCGCATCACCGTGCCCGGCGTCCTTGAGCAGGCGCGCAAGCTGGAGCGTCTCCTCGTCAGAGCGGAACCATCTGCGTGCATAGTCCCCCGCTTCATTGATGCGTCCCAGCCGCACCAACATGGCCGCATACTCGCCATGGAGGCCTGCTGCATTTGCGAGGTTAAGGAACGCGTCGATCCGTCCGCTGATGTCGAGGACACGCAGCCGCGCTCGCGTCAACCGCTCGGTCGTCCAATCGCTTCGTCCCGAAGGCGGCCAGGACCGGCTTCTCCCAGCCAAGGCATCCTCAAGGCCGATCTCATCCCACCCTTGATCGAGGGCATCGACTGCAACCTGCAGGTAGTCATCCAGCCCATAGTCGTTGAGCATACCTTGCCAGGCATCGAGCCGATCCATCAGATCATCGCATTCTTCCGCAGCGAGGTCACTCATCAGCACTGCCTCGGCGATGAACTGTCCAAGCGGGGCGAAAAACTCGTGTAATGTCTCATCGAAATCCGCCTGCTCGCTCCAGGCAGGAACCAGCGCTTCCATCAACGGCACCAGGATTTTTAGAGCGTCGCCTCCCTTGCCGATGTCGAGGAGCGGCTTTGCATTGTCGATCAGCGTCGCGAAGGCCTCCTCATCGACAGCACCGACGTCATCGCCCCAGCGACGTCGGCGCGAATAACCTCCCGACAACAGCCGCTCCGCCTGCCGCATGACGACCTCCGAATTGACAGAACTTGCAAGCTTACCCTTCACGCCCGGTGTTGCGGTTTCCAGTTCTGCCTCGAGCCAGGGTTCCAGCCCAGGATCATGTCCAGCCCTCTTGACCAACAGGGCCACCAGAGCCTGTCGATCAAGGTCGCCAATCATGTCAGCAAGAGAGGGACGCTGGTGAACCGCACTAGGCGCCTCGTTATACTTGAGGAGCACCGCGACGATGTGTTTGCAGGCACCGCCCCAGTCATACGAGCAGGAGCAACGCGTAGCGGCCAAACCGCCGTCATAAAGTTCTATTGTGACGGCATAGGGTGAGAGCTCGCTACCTTCGACCTCGGCAATTATCCGCTCACCACGACGCTCCAAGCTGGAAACCGCACCGCGACGAAAATACTCTTGGCCACGCGTAAAGGATTCGACAGTCGCCAGCGCGCGCACGTCGCTCTCGTCGAATATTGCATCCTTCATGGATCGTCCTCCTTCTCAAACCGAAACCGCGGCCGCCGGCTTCCTCACCTGCGTGCTCGCTATTCACCTGTTCCTTTAAACCATCGGCCGCCCGCAGCTTTTTTCCTGCTAATTAGCCCACTCAAGTGCCTCGACATTTGGCAGGTCGCGCAGCGTCACCGTGCCAAACGCGGAAAGGAAGTCAGGGGTCGTCACATACATATACGGCGCACCGGCGTTGGACTGCGTGTCCCTGAAAAAAGGAAGCTGCCCCGCGAAGCGGTGCGATGACATCGCAGCCGCGATTTCGTGCCGGTCGAGTGCCGAGAACGCAGCGGCTGGTGCCGAATACTCGCAGCAGTAGAACCGGTTTCGACATTGATTTGAAATACCTCCCTCGGATGTGGTGGTTGAGCATGGACGGCCACAAGATAATGCGAAATGCGGCAGTGCCGCCACACATCTCTCCAGATTCGGTCAAGCAAAGGGCTCTAATCATAAATAGCATCCCTTTCTGAACAGTCGGCCGATCCTTTGATTGGCCCGATAGCCTGAAGGATCTGAAATGACCCCTGCCCGCTTCCGAGAATGCCTACGCTCAATCCGCTGGACTTCTGTCGACATCGTCAACGCTCTGCAGTGCGACCTGGCCTGGATCGAAGGACTGGAAAGCGGGGAGATACGGATCCCAGAAGACGTTGCCAGCTGGTTGGACAAGCTTGCGTGCTTTCATGCTGAAAACCAGCCACCCACCACCTGCCGAGCTGGAACTGTCTATCCCAGAATGTTGATGGACGTTGGGCGACCAAACGCTAGCCAAGGCTAGACGGTATGGCCACGCGGCATCGACATCATCCCATGAGGTGAACCGGTCTTGACTCTCAAAATATCAAGCGGGGATCGGTCACTCCCACGTTCCACTATTGTAGATCGTGCTCGCTGACCGAGCTCGCCCCCTCTTGCCGGCACCCAGCCCCGCATATTTGTCGTCGGGTTTTCGGGACAGCGGCAACAAGATGGCTTATATGTTGCCGTGGGTCTCTCAGATGCTGGGTTGGAGGCCGTCCATTCAATAAAGCCGTCGTTAGGGACGCGACAGCGGGTTGCAAAATGCAGCACTCGCGGACAATCCAAAATGGTTAGTTCCTGCCAACTTTATCGCAGCTGACGAGATGATATCTTTAGGCTTCTGGTTTGAGGACTCCAGAGTGCCGCGTGCGTTTGCACAATTTCGACCTGATTGTCTCCCAAGGCAGAATAGCCGACCGCAGCCGCAACGCCATGCGAGGCGCTCGCCTGACGGCGTCTGCTCTTGCCGAGCGATATGGATTTCTCCAAACCGTAGTCGGAACGCCGCAATCGCATGAGATCGACGGCTGGGCGCTCAGCCTTCGCCAAGCCAGCACAACGCTTGCCGCACTTAACGCGGCCGTCAGGGATACGCTGAGCGCCAATCGTGTACCGCTCCTAATTGCCAACACCTGCTCTGCCAGCCTTGCGACACTTCCAGCTGTCGCCTCCCGGCTACCGGATATCGAAATCTTATGGGTTGATGCGCATGGTGATTTCAACACGCCGTTCACAACGGACACAGGCTATCTCGGCGGCATGGTCCTCGCGGCAGCATGCGGTCTCTGGGACAGCGGGCACGGCGCAGGCGTTGCGCCGGAGAACGTCCTCATCGCCGGTATCCGGGATAGTGACGAGGAAGAAGCGGCTAACTTACGGAGCGCTGGTGTCCGCCTACTAGCGCCTTCCGAGGTCGAGCCTTGAAGCAGTCGCCGACTTCATTGGCAGCTCGAAGCTCTGGATCCATATCAATTGGGACGCTCTGGAGCCGCGCCACGTACCTGCCGCCTATGAGGTTAGCGACGGCTTGATGCCGCAACAGCTTCGGGATGTGCTGATGTGGATCCCGCACACCCAGATTGTGGGTATAGAACTTGCCGAATTTGAAGCGCCAGACAACGAGGCTGAATGTTCAGCAGCAATTATGACCCTTATGGAGATCGTTTGCCCGGTCCTAGACCGGTTTGTTTGAGCCGGTTCAGAGATGTTCCGCTGTTATGCTCCTTAACAGATCAGGAAGTGAACAGCTGGCTCAAGCCAAGATCCCGCAAAGCACGCGCGTCATTACGATCAGTCTTGTTTGGCATCGTCGACCCTATTGCGGAAGCGCTGGACTATATGGCCCGCTTTCCGCAGTCCGACGAACTGCTAGCCTCCTTGCAGAGTATGGATGGCTGATAAATTTCAATCTGCATTTGTGCGGTGGGCGAAGGCGGGTTCGATAAGGGTCAGGGTTGCCATGATCTGTCGTTCAATCGCCACCGGGTCTTCGCTCTCGGTCAGGCGCCAATAACTCCATGTCGCATTTACGAGAGTGTATATGCTGATCCCCAAGTCGAAAAGATGGTCCTCCGGCCACGATGAGCCCAGCCTTTGCAATAGTCTCACATAGTTCGAGGCAAATAGCATCGAGTGGGAGCGCGCGATGCGCAGCAGGTCCTCGTAATAGTAGGAAGCGTCAACGATCGTTCGGTCCAGTCCGATTGAAAGCTGGTAGGCCCAAGTCGCACGGATCAGTTCCGCGAGTTGGTCTTGCCAATCGTCGGGGCTAATCGCCTCCGAGCCTCGTTCCAGAAAAGCCCGCACTTGCCCGAGTTTCTCTTCGTAGATTTCAGCGATGATGGCTTCCTTGTTGGGAAAATAGTCGTAGATCGATCCGACCTTTACACCAGCACGCTCGGCCACTGCATTGGTGGTGATCGCACGTATGCCATGCGTGCGCATGACTTCGTGGGCCGCATCCATGATGGCTGCCTTGATTTTCCTCGATCGTGCCTGAACCGGCTTTCTCTTGACCGCCTGCAACTCGTCCTCAGCCATATGTGTCTCCCTTGGTGACGACACCCACCATTCTGGCCAGAAAATTGCAAGACTGAAAATATGCCTCTTGCATCGCCCTCTAATCCGAGTAATCATCCGGATTAGAGGGCGTGACACCCTCTCGCACCTTATTGGGTGTCACGGATAGAATTCCCTCTCAAAAAAGGGGAACTTCCATGCTTAGCCGCCGCCAATTTTCGTTGTTTACTGCCTTGTCCACCGGAGCGCTGATGCTTGGCGCGTCGCCCAAGACCTGGGCAGCAGTGCCTCAAGTGGCACGTTTTCGCCTCCCGATCGATCCGGAAGGCCTATATAATGTGCAAAGCATATCGCTCGTCGTCAGTAGTGTTCTCGGAAACTACCTCTTGGAAACGCTGATCTACATGGATGAAACGGGAAAGCCTCAGCCTTGGCTTGCCGAAAGCTGGCAGGCGAGCGACGACGGAAAGGTCGTCACATTCAAGCTGAAGGGCGGCAAGACTTTTCACGACGGCACGCCCTTCGATGCGCAGGCCGTGAAGTTTCTCTTCGACACCATCCTGGACCCTGCAAACGCGTCACCCAGCAACGGCATCATCGGGCCGCTCTCGAAAGTCGAGACGCCAGACAGCATGACGGTTGTCTTCACCTTCGCAAAGCCATTTGCGCCGTTCATAAACTTGCTCGGCCAATCTTTTTTCGGCTTCAATTCACCGGCCGCGGTCAAGGCAGCAGGCGCTGCCTATGCGCGCCATCCGGTCGGCACGGGGCCCTTCATGTTCGATACCTGGCGCCCTGGCTCCAGTATCGAACTTGTCAGAAACCCCAATTTCAAGCAGTTCCGCCCGGATGCAGCGAACCAGGGATTGCCCCATTTGGACCGGGTAATCCTGAACGTCATGCCGGAAGAAGGCGTTGTCAGCTCCGCATTGCAGACGGAAGAGCTGGACGCGGCTCTTCTGACAGCCGATGCCACAAAGCCTTTTGCCAGCGATCCGCTTTACAAAGTCATCAGCGACCAGAACGCCAAGAACCTGATGTTCATGGAATTCAACTACAAGAAGCAGCCATTTGGTGATCGGGCATTCCGCGAAGCGCTGAGTTACGCCATCGACCGGGAATCGGTTCTGGCAGCAGCCTTCGGCGGCAATGGCAAGATTGCGCTTGGGCCCCTTTCGCGCGGCATTCCGGGCTACGACGATGCCGTTGCGCAGGCCCATGGAACGCCTTACAATGCTGAAAAAGCAAAACAATTGCTGGACGCGGCCGGTTGGGTTCTGTCGGGATCTACCCGCTCAAAGGCTGGCATGCCGGCCAAATTCACCATCCGCAGTTATGCCTCGAGCAATACAGAGAGTGCCCTTGCCGTCATTCAAGCCAATCTGGCCGATGTCGGGATCGCCGTGGAAGTCAGCACGGCGGATTGGGGCACGTTCTATCCGGGTCTCCTGAAGCCTGACTGGGATATGGATCTCAACCGTTGGACGTGGTCGGACCCCAGCGTGTTGTCGCAGCTGTTCCGTTCGCCCGGGCATCGCCAGTTGCTACCGGCCAATGCCGCGATCGACCAGGCACTGGACGGGGCCGATACCGCGCTTGATCCCGTCAAGCGCCTGCAGTTTGTGAGCGATGCCCAGAAAGCCCTCCTCGAGGACAGGCTGATCCTGCCGATTCTGACCGACTGGCCGATTACCGTCGTGCGGACTGCCCTGGAGGGGTACCGCGTGGACTACCTCGGCAATCTTTATGCTGCCGATCTGAAAATGGTCGGTTGACCTCGGATGCTCCAGTATATTGTGCGACGGCTGCTACTGCTCGTCCCCGTGATCGCCGGTATCCTCATGATCACGTTCCTGATGAAGGCGCTGATCCCGACGGATGCAGTGACAGCCATGTATTCCGGGCAGCTTTCGGAGAAGGATGCCGCCGAGGCCATCGCCGTGATGCGTGCAAAATATCATCTGGACCTTCCCTGGTACCAGCAATTCTATGTCTACGTACGGGATCTCCTGGGAGGCAATCTCGGGGAATCCATCCGGTTGCGCAAGCCGGTGATCGACGAGATCGGCTATCGCTATGTCAACACGATCATCCTTACCGGCGCGTCGCTGGCGATCGCGCTGGTGGTGGGTTTGACGGCGGGCGTTCTGGCCGCCGTCAAACGTAATAGCTGGCTGGATGTCACGGCGACCACGGTCGGCCTGTTCGGGATCTCGATGCCGGCCTTCTTTTTCGGCCTTCTGCTCATCCTGTTCTTCTCGGTCTGGCTTCGCTGGCTGCCGGTCGTGCCGCGCGGCCCGATGGCGCTGCTCCTGCCGGCGCTGGCGCTTGGCCTGATAGAAGCGGCTCCGCTGTCGCAGGTCGCCCGTACCAGCATGATCGATGTGTTGGGCCGTGACTATATACAGGCCGCACGAGCCCGCGGGGCTAGTGAGATGGGGCTGATCTTCCGTCACGCGCTTCCCAACGCGCTGATCGTGGTTCTGACACTGGTCGGGCTGCAGATCGGAAATCTGCTCGGCGGCGCCTTCATCATCGAAACCATCTTCGGTTGGCATGGCATCGGCGAACTAGCCGTCAACGCAATCCAATGGCGCGATTTCACCCTGACGCAGGCCGTCATCCTCGTCAGTGCCGCCACCTATCTCGTCATAAACCTAGCGGCCGACATTCTCTATGCCTGGCTGGATCCCCGCGTGGAGTTGACGTCATGAGCCTTGTTGCCGTCGATGAGCCGATGTTCGTTGCGACCCCGCGATGGCGCCAATTTTGCTGCAAGCTGGTGCGCAACCGCTCGGCGATGATCGGTGGAGGGATTGTTTTGCTGCTGTTGCTTACCGCTGTTCTCGCACCCCTGGTCGCGCCGTTTGATCCGCTGAAGGTTAATCCGATCCAGCGGCTGAAACCACCGAGCGTGCATAACTGGATGGGCACAGACGAGGTAGGCCGTGACCTGTTCAGCCGGATCCTGTTCGGCACACGCTACTTCGTGCTGATCTGTGTCGTCACCGCTTCGATCTCCGCCTCCATCGGAACGCTGCTGGGGCTTGTGGCAGGTGCAGGCTCCAGCCTGACGGACAGTATCATCATGCGCTTTATCGATGTCCTGCTCGCTTTCCCGTACATCCTCATGGTGCTGGTCGTCGTTGCCGTTCTGGGGCCGAGCCTCTGGACCGGCATGGTATCGATCGGCATTGCGGGCATTCCCGGCTATGCGCGGCTGGTACGCAGCGCAGTGCTCACCGTCCGACGTGAAGACTACGTGGTCAGCGCCCGCGCGCTCGGCGCCGGCGAAGCCGACATTCTGTTCGGCACTGTGCTTCCCAATGTGCTGTCTCCGCTCATCGTCTACCTGTCTTTTTCCATGCCGCTTGCAGCGCTTCTCACGTCCTCACTGTCATTCGTCGGCCTCGGTACCCAGCCGCCTGCACCCGAGTGGGGCGCCATGCTGGTCAATTCGCGCACCTACCTTTTTTCCGCCTGGTGGGCGGTCGCGGCGCCGGGAATGGCCCTGTTCGTGTCGATCTTTGGCCTGAATATTCTGGGCAACGGTTTGCGTGACGTGCTGGATCCGAGGAGCTGACAGGATGAGCGCGATCTTTCTTCCACCACCCCTGCTCGCGATCCGAGACCTGCGGACGGAATTCCGCACTGGTCGCGGTACTGTTGCCGCCGTCCAAGGAGTCGATTTGACTATAGCGCCGGGAGAGATCGTCGGCCTTGTGGGCGAATCCGGCTCAGGTAAGTCCGTGCTGGCCCAGTCGATCATGCGGCTTGTCCAGTCGCCCGGCATCATCACCGGCGGCGATATACGCTTCGACGGCCGAGATGTCATGCAGATGTCGCGCAAGGATCTGTCCCGGTGGCGCGGGCGCGATGTCGGCATGATCTTCCAGCAGCCGCACAGCTGCCTGAACCCAGTGCGCCGCGTCGGCTGGCAGGTGGCGGAACCGTTTCTACTCCAGGAAAAGATCAGCCGAAGGGCGGCCTGGTCGGCAGCGATCGATCTGCTGCGCTCCGTCGGTATCCCGGCGCCGGCGGAAAAGGCAATGGCCTATCCGCACCAGCTGTCCGGCGGGCAGGCGCAGCGGGTCATGATTGCCATCGCGCTGGCGCTGAAACCCCGGCTGCTCATTGCCGACGAACCAACCACGGCCCTCGACGTCACCATTCAAGCCCAGATCCTCGACCTTCTGCGCGACAGCTGCCGCATGCTCGGTACATCGCTGCTGCTCGTCACCCATGATCTCGGGGTCGTCGCCCGGCTTGCTGACCGTGTCGCGGTCATGTACGCCGGCCGCATTGTCGAGGAAGGGCCGGTCCTGCCAATGTTGACCGCTGCTGGCCATCCCTATGCGAGCGGTCTGATCGATGCCGCGCCACGGCTCGGACAGATCGGCCGGCTGAGGGATATTCCAGGCGGCATACCCGATCTCAGTCGCCCGATTTCGGGCTGTGCATTTGCGCCACGCTGTGAAAGGCGGCTGGAACTCGCGCTCACGCGCTGTCTTAGCGAGGCGCCACCTTCGGCTCAGCTGGACGCTGCGCATCATGCCCGATGCTGGGCGCCACGGACGACGTTAAATCACGTCGATCCTCTCCATGGCCTGGAGACCAGACCATGAATGTCCCACCGCTTCTCAAGGTCGATGGTCTGGAGGTGCGCTACCCCGTGCGCAAGGGGCCATTCGGCCGGGTGGTCAGCCACATCCATGCGGTCGATAAGGTCAGCCTCACGCTCGACCGCGGCGAGACGCTGGGTTTGGTGGGCGAGTCCGGGTGTGGCAAGAGCACGCTTGGCCGGGCACTCATAGCGCTTCAGACACCCACGGCCGGCACGGTGCTGTTTCGTAATCAGGATCTGTTCGCGCTGACACCGGGTGAACTGAAACAACAGCGCCGTTTTGCCCAGATCGTCTTCCAGAACCCGCGCTCCTGCTTCGATCCGCGCCGCACTGTCGGCGCGTCGGTGCGCATGGCGCTCGACGTCCAGCAATTGCTTGACCCTGCGGACCGTGACGCAGCTGTGGCGGACATGTTCGCGAAGGTCGGCCTTCGCCCGGAACACCGGTCGCGCTACCCGCACGAGCTCTCGGGCGGTCAGCTCCAGCGCATCGGGATTGCACGGGCGCTGATCCTGCAGCCCCACCTGATCGTCTGCGACGAGCCAGTCTCGGCGCTCGATGTTTCCGTACAGGCGCAGATACTCAACCTGCTGCGTGACCTCAAGACCGAACTCGATCTCGCCCTGCTGTTCGTCTCCCACAATCTTGCGGTTGTCGAATACATCGCCGACCGCGTCGCCGTCATGTACTACGGCCGGATCGTCGAGACAGCGCGAACCCGGGACCTGTTCAGTAATCCGCAGCACCCCTATACCCGCGCACTGCTTTCCGCCGTGCCTTCACCCGATATTTCCCGCCGCGACGAGCCCATGCCGAAGCTCGGTGATCCGCCCGATCCGGCGCAATTGCCGAGTGGCTGCCGTTTCCGCACCCGGTGTCCGCTCGCCTTCGAGACATGCGCCGCGATCGATCCGGAAGACATCGAGGTGAGCTCCGGCCATTCGGTTGCGTGTCATGCCGTGGTGCACCGATGAACGATCCCGATAAGACTGGAGGACGAGCCATGACCCCATGGTTGAATGCCGCACTCGCCTATGTCGAGCGCTGGATGGAGTATCAGATGACGGCAACCGAGCTTCCGGGATGCCAGCTTGCAGTGGCCAAGGATGGCGTGCTGGTGCTCGAGCGGGCCTTCGGCGTCGCAAACCTTGCAACCGGTACGCCGCTTACAACGTCGCACCGGTTCCGCGTCGCGTCCCATTCGAAGACTTTTACCGCCGCTGGCATCATGAAACTGCATGAGGAACGTCGGCTGCATCTCGACGATCTGGTCGGCACCTATGTGCCGGGCCTGCACCAAAGCGTCGCGGACGTCACTATTGGCCAGCTTCTCAGCCATGCTTCGGGCCTGATGCGGGACGGAACAGAGGCTCCGCACTGGCAGGTTCGCCAGCCGTTCTTCGATGCGGAAGAACTCGGCATCCAGCTGGCGCATCCCCTCGCAATCGACGCCAATACGCGGTTCAAATATTCCAACCTGGGCTTCGGGCTCCTCGGATCGGTGATCGAGGCGATCACCGGGGAGACTTATATAGACTGGATCGCCCGTGAGATCGTCGTGCCGAGCGGTCTTGAGCAGACCGTGCCGGACATGCCGCTGGCAGAGGGCGTTCCCGTTTCGAGCGGTCACAGCGGCCGCGTGCCGTTCGGACGCGGCAGCATCCGGGGCGACAATCCGACGTTCGCTCTGGCGGCGGCCACCGGCTTTGTCAGCACTGCTGGCGATCTCTCCCGGTTCTTTGCCAGCCTCGATCCGGAGGCCGAGACAAGCGTGCTTTCGGTGGCCAGCCGGCGCGAAATGACACGGCGTCACTGGCGTGTCCCGCAACAGGCGGATGCCCGCCATTACGGTCTCGGCACAATCTCCATGGACATCAAGGGCCATGCGTTGTTCGGCCATGCCGGCGCCTTTCCCGGCTTCATCAGCCGGACCTCGGTGGTGCCGGAATGGGGTCTGAGCCTGTCCATCGTTACCAATGCGATCGACGGGCCGGCAAATGCGTGGGTGGAAGGGATCGTCTCTATCTTCGATACCTTTGCAAGTTATGGGGCGCCGGATCCGACAAATACCGGCTGGGCAGGACGCTGGTGGACCCTCTGGGGGGCAGTCGACCTTGTGCCGGTGGGCGACAGTGTCCTCCTTGCAGATCCCGCTGCTTTGCAGCCGTTCAACGATGCGACCATGCTTGCCATCGATACGCCGGACAGCGGACGGATTGTAGAAGCAAGCGGTTTCGCAAGCCACGGCGAAGGCATCAGGCGCACCTTGGCAGCCGACGGAAGCGTTCAACGCCTGTATCTTGGCAGTAGCGAACTGGTCAAGGAACCCGCCGATTTGGCGATTAAACGGCAGCCGCCAAGGCAAGCACCTTCCCCAAGATAGACGTGCCGTCACCTCACTCTGCCATTGCCATCATCCCTCTTCGAAAGAGTCATCCGATATGCCTGTCATGGAAAGTATTGCGGCGAGCGCCGACGAACTCACCGCCATCCGACGCGATCTTCACCAGCACCCAGAAATTGGCTTCGAAGAGATCCGAACGTCGGGGATCGTTGCGGAAAAGCTCGAAAGCTACGGTATTGAGGTCCATCGGGGCATCGGCAAAACCGGGGTGGTGGGGATTGTCAGGGGGCTCAAGGGCGAAGGCAGGACGATCGGTTTACGTGCCGACATGGATGCGCTGCCCATGGAGGAGCGTACCAACCTCGCCTATGCCTCCAGGAACCCCGGTCGCTTCCATGGCTGCGGCCATGACGGCCATACCACCATGCTCCTGGGGGCTGCCCGCTACCTCGCAGAGACCCGCGCTTTCGCCGGCACGGCGGTGCTGATCTTTCAGCCAGGCGAAGAGGGCTGCGGCGGCGCGCGCGCCATGCTTGCAGACGGACTATTCAGACGCTTCCCATGCGCTGAGATCTACGCTCTTCACAATTCTCCGCAGGACGATCCCTACCGCATCGGAATCAAGCCCGGCCCGGCGATGGCCGGTGCCGATTTCTTCGACATCCGCGTGCGCGGGCGGGGAAGCCACGGCGCCCACCCTGAATCCTCGCGCGACCCCATCATTGTCGCAACTGCACTCGTCCAAGCGCTGCAATCGATTGTCAGCCGTAATGTGAGCCCCCTAAAGCAGGCGGTTCTTTCCGTCACTCAGGTTCACTCGGGCAGTGCCTATAACGTGGTGCCGGAGGATGCCGTGATCTCGGGGACAGTGCGCTTTCTGGACCGTGACGTTAACGATCTCATGCGCAAGCGCATACGAGAGATTTCGACCGGCATTGCTCTGTCCTTCGGCGTCGAAATCGATGTGGACATCCGCAATGTCTTCGATGTTCTGATGAATACCGAAGATCTGGTCGAAGGATTTATGGCAGCGGCACGCGACATCGTCGGCGACGACCAGGTCTATCTGAAAACGGCCCCTGTGATGGGGAGCGAGGACTTCGCAGATATGCTGCATGTCTGCCCTGGGGTGTACTGCACCATCGGGCATGCCGGCACGGTGCCGGTTCACAATCCGGCGTTCATCCTGGACGACGGCATCCTGCCGGTCGGTGCAAGCCTGCTGGCACGCATCGTCGAGCGGCGGCTGCGATCAGCAGACGCCTGAACGGACTTTTAGAAGGCACAAAGGCCGCGGTCCGCCCACTCCCTGGGACACGATCTAGCGGAATTCCCGCGCATCGTTCCCGATGCGCTACGCCGTCCACAAGTTGATTGTCGCCACGCCGCGTCAAAACGACGACAACGGGATACAGAAGAGCGAGAATGACATCCGGCAAGCCTAATTCGCTCAGTAATATTCGCCGTGACGATAGTTCCAGCTTTCGAACTGCGATGCGAGGTTAGACATGATCCGATCAACATCCAAGCCCTTGCGGATCAGTGTGGGAGCAGGCTGCACAGAGCGTTGTCCCCGCTGTTCAGGGACAAGCTTTCCGTCCGGATCGACCATGGATATCATAACGCCTTGTTCATAGCGTGTGCCGGGTGCTTTTTCAGGTTGGATCGAGGCGACATAATCATTGGCGGAAATTATAAGATCGGCCTCATTATAAATCCGCTCGCCTATCCCTTCAACAAGCCCTCTGTTGCCCTGGCCGGACGGATTTGCCGAGCTTGCAAAGGTCAGCTTGCCATGTCTTTCCCATAGCGCCTGGGCAATGAGTTCAGACGGAGTGCCAAACTTTATGACGAAGCAGCTTGTTTGTCGGGTGTCCATGGCCAAATTCGCTGTCTCCTCGTCAGGGAGATATCTCGTCGCGTCCTTTTTCCAAGGGAGGATGCAGCCAAGAAGGATATTGTCATCCCAATGACGGCAATAGAACGCATCGATTTCATCCGTCATCGCGGCCAGATTTCGAAGTTGTTCGATTGAACTGCACAGGACGACACCAGGCTTGTTCAAGCTGCGCTGTTTTGCGGAAAACTTTCGTTTCAGACCCTGACCGTCGCTCGTCATCAGGATGTAGCCTACCTTTGTCGGACTCACGATCATGCCGCCTCCGACAGCTAGGAGTTTGACAGCTTCGTCTTGAATTGCGCCATTCCAGGCAATGGTCTTGTCGGCCATAGAGTATCTCTTTCGTCTAAGGAACCTGATTTGCAGGCGTAGGTGAGACGCGTTTGCGACGGTGCAGGCACAGACATGTCAGATCTGCGTGTTGGGTTGGGTCTCGTTTTGTTAAGAAATGTTGCAGGACCTCGGCTGAAAAAATTGGACTGCCTTAATTCAGGCGCCTGCGGCGTCTTAGGTTTAGCCGGCAATGAGCGCTCTTCCCGTTAGAGTATTAATTAATTGGGCCAGGCGCTCGGCAGCTTTGCGCCAAAAACCGTCATTTAAGTGATCATCTTGCGAAGCTGGATACTCTCATGACCGTCACCATCGAAGGTGACAGGCGCGTACCCTAACTTCAGATAAATCCTGATGCGGCGGGAAGTGCGTGGACCAGAAGCTCCTCGATTCTTGCGAGCTCTTCCATCCGCTCCAGAAGAGCGGTGCCATGTCCCGTTCCTTGCCAACACCGACGAGGCAGCAATCGTCGGTGTTCAAGCCTTTCAACGTACCGTTGTTCGACCGCAATCCCAAGTTTTTGGCTGCCGATATGACATGCCCCAGCGCCGGCAGCGAAATGACACCGATTATGGGCTCAACTTTTTCGATAGAAGCCAGCGAGACGCCTCATAAAGGACGGCCGTTCAGGAAATTGGTCGTGCCATCAATAGGGCCGATGATCCTGTGATTTCCTGTCGCATCCCCACAAAACTCTTCGCCGATTAACGGCTCTCCGGGGTAGTACTCCGCCAACAATTTGATTGCCAAAGTTTCGACCTGATGATCCGCCTCTGACACAAAGTCCCTAAGCCCTTTAAAGTCCACCGCCAAGTCCTTCCGTGCGCGGAAATAGCCAAGGGCCACCTCCGCGCAGGTTGCGAAGATTCTCTCTGCATCCAGTAGCCGTCGTTCAAGGTCACTCATTCCGCTACCATCCGCGAATTCGAGCCGCGGGCATCGAGAACCATGTCATGCAACTGCACCGCGGCTTTCATCGCCTTTTCGTAGAAGGGGTACTCCTTGAGGCTGTAGCGATCGAATGGCGTCTCGAAGTTCAGCGGCAGCTCGTAAGGGGAATCCGCAATCAAACTCATCGTCTTCTGCCAATCGATCACTCCGTCGAACGGTAGCAGATGGTCATCTTTCGCACCTCGGTTGTCGTGCAAATGCGTGGCGATTAAGCGAGACCGAAAACGTTCGAGCAACGTGAAACCGTCGGGATCGATAACGCGGGAATGTCCAGAGTCATAACAAAGGCCCACGAAATCAGGTTCATATCGCGAAAACAGGTTCTCAAAGAGGTCAACGAACTGGTTAATGCCACCGCCGAAGATATTTTCTACAGCAATCGCAACGTTCTTTTCCAGGCAGTATGGCCGAACAGTGTCGAGGGATTCGAAAAAATAGCCGTAAAACTCCTCGTTCGCCCCGCGTCCGCTAGGATCAAACGCATCGATGTCAACATGAAGGACCATGTTCGGCGCGTTCATGGCGGCAGCAAGATCGACGCGGTTGATTAGCAGATCGATACCGGCTTCACGCTGCCATTTGTGCGCAGACGCGATGTCCTTGCGTGTTTCCAGCGCCGCGGCGTAACCCCATTCGGTTCCTTTGTTGTGCCCGTTCGAAGCGTGAATGGTGTGCGTCTTCAGGCCTGCATTCGCAACGATTTCGGTGATAAAGCGGATTTCGGACGGTGCATAGACATAAGATGATCCGGAGTCCGGGTTCCAGTTGATATGAGTGAAACCGGCATCCTTGATCAGACGGAGGCTGTTGCGAACGCCCTCGTCATACCAGCGGTCGCCGTGATCGGGATGCCACACGGTCATGCAATACATATCTATTCTCCTTGAAATCAGGCTTAAGGTTCAGGCTCGGCTCACGCGTTCCGAGCCAAGGCGGTCGGCTGCGAGGATGATAGTGAGGGAAAAGGTAAGGAGCAGGACCACGTAGACCATCGAGATGGCGATCTGGTCCGGTCCATCCGCGCGTGCCGCATTCTGGAGCGCCACGCCGAGCGGCGTGTTGTTGATATTATATAAAAACACGGAAAGCGTGTATTCCGACAACGATTCATTGAAGGACATGGCAGCGACAAGGGCGATGACCGGCGCGAGGAGCGGTGCCGTCAGGCGGGTGAAGCGATATAGGCCCGAAGCCCCAAGCGAACGGCCCGCGTCGTCTATGTTCGGATCGATCCCGGCCAGTGCCGCGCCGAGCATGCGAACCATCATCGGAATGATGACGATCACATAGCCAATCGGCAGGAGCCAGTAGCTACCGACAAGAGATCCGCCAAAAATCAGCATGGACGGCTTGCTGTATGCCGCGATCAGCCCCATAGCCAGGATCATTCCCGGCAGAACCCAGGGAATAAAAAGTGAGAACTCCAGACCGTCGCTCACAATGCCTTTTGAGGATCGGATCCGAACGGCCGCGAAGACGCTGATCGCCAGAGCCGCACCAACAGCCATGAAGGACAAAACGAGGCTGTTGCCCAGAGGACCGAAAGCGCGCGGATCAGAAAATACAGTTACATAATGCTGGAGCGTGAAGCTCGATGGAAATGGGTCTTTTAGGATGCTCTCCGTTGGGGCGAAGGAAAATGCGACGGTGATCAGAATGGGGGCCATGTAAATCACGAACAAAAGATAGGCGATGGCATGGACCGCGACGTTCACGTAACCATTGCGAATTTCAGTCTTTCGCAAGGGCGACTGGGTTTTTGACGTTGATATCTTGCCGCCGCGCCGTTCCACACGCTTCATCCAGAGGAAGATCACTAGCGAAATCGCGCCCAGGAGCAGGGACAAGAGGGCAGCCATGTCCGTACGGCCGAGACTGACCAAAGACTGGATCATCGAACTAATCATGTAGAAGTCGCGTCCGCCCAGCATGGCGGGAGCGGCAAAGGAATTGAGCGAGCCCAGTAGGACGAGCAGGCTGGTTGCGAGCA
Source organism: Rhizobium sp. rho-13.1 (assembly GCF_007000305.1). Lineage (NCBI taxonomy): Bacteria > Pseudomonadati > Pseudomonadota > Alphaproteobacteria > Hyphomicrobiales > Rhizobiaceae > Rhizobium > Rhizobium sp. rho-13.1. The sequence continues at coordinate 30,137 of NZ_SCFL01000019.1, forward strand.
GAACCGGCGCAAGCATCGGCAGGACGATTTTGACGAAGGCGCGAGCGGGCGAAACTCCGAGACTTTGAGCCGCCTCCACAGTGGAGAAGTCGATGCGTCGCAAGGCGGCACGCACGAACAGAATATGATAGCCTGTCATAGTGAAGGTGTGGACGAAGATGACCGCGAAGGCACCGGTGAACCAGTTCGGGTTGATATTCGGGAAAATCGTCAGCAGGACCTTCGTGATGAAGCCATGCGACGAGTAGACGAAGTTGTATCCGGACACAGCCGCGACGCTTGAGAAGACCAGCGGCGTCGAGAATGCCACGAGCAGAAATGGGGCTAGTCTCACCTTGAAGAACTCGAGCACCGCCACCTGGAAGATGCCGACGATGTTGACGGTGATGACTGTCACGACCGTGACCAGGACGGTGCTCCAGATGCTGCGTGTCACGCGGGCAGACCCGGCGAGACGCTCGACCGCATCCGACGAGAACTGTCCGCCGGGAAAGAAAGCCTCAACTAGGACGTAGATCACTGGGTAGAAGAGAAACGTAACGACCATCCATGCGATGGCTAACAGACCAATCGCGTCGGCAATTTTCCCGACGGAGGCTTTTGACGCGATTATCACGACGCCCTCCGGGCAGGACGCAGCAGTGCGTTTTGCTGGAAGGAGACCGCGTGCTGACTACCGACCGGGAGCCTTTCCTCCGTGCCAGACATGACAAGGTCGAAATGACCATCGGCAGCCTGCATTCGGTAGCGTACAAGAGCACCAAGGAACACCGAGTTTGCGACGGTTGCAATGATGCGATAATTGTTGGGGTTTTCACTGCCGATCGACATATCCTCAGGCCGGACGAAAGCGGGGGCATCGCCGCCGTCTGCACGGATTTCGGCCAGCATCGCTGGTGTCATACGATTGGCTTCGCCGATGAAATGGCAGACAAACTCAGTCTCCGGCTTATTGTAGATAGCTTCCGGCGAGCCTATCTGTTCGACGCTACCACTGTTGAGGACTGCGATACGGTCCGAAAGCGAAAGGGCCTCTTCCTGGTCGTGTGTCACATAGATCGTGGTAAAGCCTATATGCTGCTGCAGGCGCTTGATCTCGTCGCGCATTGAGACTCGCAGCTTGACATCAAGATTGGACAAAGGCTCGTCCATCAACAAAATCTTCGGCCCCATGACCAATGATCGGGAAATGGCGACACGCTGCTGCTGGCCACCAGACAATTCCGCAGGCCGCTCTTTCGCGAGCTCGGAAATCCCGGTGCGTTCCAGCATGTGGGCGACCTTGCCAGCCACATCAGCCTTGGAAGCGCCGCTTGCCCGCAGACCGAATGCAACGTTCTCGGCTATGGTGAGATGGGGAAACAGGGCATAGTTTTGAAAAACTATTCCGACCCCGCGCCTCTCGGCTTCAATCCGGGAGATATCACTGTCGCCGAGCATGATGCGACCTTTCGTAATCGGTACGAAGCCGGCGAGGCATCGCAGGATGGTGGATTTACCGCAGCCGGAAGGCCCAAGAAGGGTGAAGAACTCCCCCTCTTTGATCGAGAGATTTAAGTTCGGGACGACCAGCTTGCCGTCATACGCGATATCGACTTGTTCAAAGCGGATCATCATAGGTCTCCAACGGAAGGCCGCAGAGCGGAACGTCCACCCAACCGCCACCCGAGCCTCAGGGCATGATGTTTAGTTGAATGTTTTCCAACCAGCCGTTGAGCTTGCCAGCCGCAACCGCCCAGTTGATGGGCTGCGGATGGAACTGTGAAACTCCGGCACGGATCGCTTCGGGCGAGTTTGCCAGAGCTTCCGGATGGGCCGGGGCCTGATTGAACCTGGCGCCATACTCCGCCATGAACTTCGGCGATCCAAACCATTCGACGAATTTTTTGGCCTGCTTCAGATCGTCGGTGCCCTTGATTATGCCAATGGACTCAGCAACCATCGGCGTCCCGCCTTCCGTATCAACGAAGGTCACAGAAACATTGTTTTTCGCGGCATTGTTGACGACGCCACCGAACCACGACAGTACGATTGGGATTTGACCGCTGGCGACCGCCTGCCAGTAGTCCGCTCCTTCGGGAAGAACGCGCGAGTTCGAATAGATCCGCCTGAGAAGGTCCCAGCCTTCACTTGAGACTTCGCCCGTTTTCGGGTCGGCGAAGCGCCACAGAAGTCCGGCAAGGATCATCCGCGTGGTCTGGCCAGTTATCGCCCCGACTGTGAATTTGTCCTTGTATTCCGGTTTGCCAAGATCCAACCAGGATTTCGGAGCCTCCATTCCTGCAAGACCATCGGTCTTGTAAGCAAGAACAATTGGCGTCTGCCAGAACATATGGAAACTGCCGTCGGCGTCCTTGAAGTCAGGGCCGAGCGCAGCAGCCCATGTCGGGACGAACTTTTCGAACATGCCCTGCGTTTTAAGATTGTACATCGAAGGCTGCACAAGGCCAAGCACGATATCTGCCTGCGGGTTACTTTTCTCGGCTATGAGTCGGTCAAAAAGCTCGCCGCCGCCGCCGCCTAGGAACCGGATGTCCAGACCGGCTTCCTTGGCCTTCTGGGAGATGAACGTGCCGCGCTCATCGCCCCCCTGTGGGGAGTAGATCGTAAGAGATTTGGCATTCAAAGCAAATGGAATGGCTGTGAGTATGAGAGCAGCAACCACAGACTTGATCGACATTAATATGCTCCGTGTTGAATTGATGACCATCCCAGTAGCGTTAGTTCGCGACGGTTATATTACATTGCGTAATTTAATAGAAAGATTAGTTTTCTGCAAAGCGGAGACGGATATGAATCTCTCACTCAACGAGCGGCAAGTGCTCGAATTAGTTTTCCTTGGAACCGTGGCATCTCGCGTCGAGATGGCCTATACACTCAGTCTTACAGGCGCCTCGATAACTCGTATCGTTTCGCGCCTTATGGACGAAGGGATCGTGGAGGAAAAAGCTGAAAAGACGGGGCAACAGGGACAGCCGCGCCGCATTCTGTCCATCGTTGCTGGCCAACGCCTTAGCGCAGGAGTGAACTTCTCGCGAAAACAGGTTCAGGTCGCGCTCATTGATCTTGCGGGCCACGTCATCGGAGTTGAGAATTCCCCAATCGCAGAACCCGAGGCAAAGCAAATAGTCTCCGCGACAAAACGCGGGCTGGCAAAACTCTTGGACCAGAATGCACTGACCCGAGCCGATCTTGTCGGCTTCGGCGTTTCTGTTCCCGGAAATTTTGGACGAAACTCACGAGATTTCCGTGCACACGAACTTTTCCCTCAAATTGAAGGGTTAAGCTTTGGCGACGATCTCGCGGCTCTTTTCGAAGCGCCAGTGTTCTTCGAAAACGACGGTGCCTGCGCGGTGCTTGGCGAATATATGTTCGGTGCAGGGCGCGGTATAAGTCACGTATTCCTGCTTCATGTCGGCCACGGTTTGGGCGGCGGCGGCATCGCCGAAGGCAGGCTCTTCAGAGGAGCGAATGGTAATGCCTGCCTGCCGGGCGCGATATACCCGGTAGGAAGTCCCCGCCCATCTGGCCAAGATCTACTCGATCACCTAGCCAGGAATGGTTTTTCGGATCTCGAACTAACCGACGATACTCTTGAAGACGCTGTGACAACCCCGCTGATTGATGATTGGATCACTCGCGCAGGTGAACAACTTGGCCGATCCGCCCAGATCATATCAGGCTTATTCGATCCAGCCGCGATCCTAGTTGGCGGTCGCCTGCCCACATGGATCAATGAGGCACTCGCTGGTCGCGCGGGAGAGTTCATCACCCAAAATCCCGGGCCGTCTCGTGGCCTTAAAACGATCGGTCTTATTGCAAGCAAACTCGGCCAATCCTCTGGCTCCGTGGGGGCCGCAAGCCTTCCGCTTTTCGCCAGATATTTTGCGGGAGCAGTCAACGACACGTTCAGTAACTATAAAAACGGCTGGCGAGTGAATCGGTAAGGACCGACGTTATCAGCCCGAATTGGCTGCCGCCTGCGTGTCTTAAAGAGCAGCATTATGCGGCCCCTTAACATCTGTGGACACCCCCATAAGTGCAAGAGAATTTTTCAGGCAGGTACTTTGCGCGTAGTCTGGTGCTGACATCTGTCCGGCCTCTGATGCGACCTTCAAGATGTCGCGCGGGCCCGCATGGCAGTTCGCAGATCGGTGCCAAATCATTGAAGCGTGCTTTGAGGCACTCCGTTCACGCCTCGTTTTCCAATCCCGTCTCTATCGACCGTGCGCCATACCGTCCTTTCGACCCTCCTACACCTTCGACGCCCCTTCGCGACCAGATTACTTGGCCGCGGCTGGAATCCCGTAGACTCCGCCTTTCGCCAACAGCGCCCAAACGATGCGGGCGAGCTTGTTGGCAAGGGCAACGATCACCAACATACGTGGCTTCCGCGCCAGCATACGTCTGAGCCACGAGCCCTCTGGCACACCACGATGAGCGGCTTGCCGGACCACGGAGCTAGCTTCGAGAATGAGCAGCCGTCGCAGTGTTCGCTCGCCCATTTTGGATGTCGCACCAAGCTTCTGCTTTCCGCCCGTTGCCCGTTAAAGTGGCGTCGGGCCAAGCCAGGCGGCAAAATCCTGTCCTCTCTTGGATGTCGATGCCGCGGGAGCCAAAGCTATCAATGCCGTCGCTGTTATCGGCCCCACACCACCCCATCATTAAAGGTGTAAATCGGCGAGGGGGTCATGATGCCGATACGCATGATAAACCCTCGTCATTTCTCGAATTGATAGAGTCATTTCTGGGCTCTGACTCATATTTGCTGCTGTTACGGACGACGCTTCTGCTGGTTCAATCGGAGGATCAGCTATGCAACAACGATTTAAGCGCGCGAAAATCTCGATAACGCGGAAATCCGCAGGCGGATCGCTGTTGGCGCAACGAAAGCCGCAGCCGCCCGTGATCTGTATGTTTCCAGAATGACTGTCTACCGAGCCGTGGAGGGGCAAGGCTCGCAGTCAAATGCTGTGTGATCACGGGTTCACCGTCTGTTCTTTGATTAGGCAAAAATCGGAGCTTCCGGCCGACTGACCCAATTAAATTAAGTTGCATTTACTTTAGACTCTTGCTTACCTGCGCCCTAGCAAGAGGAAATCTTGTGAAGGAGGAAGTCTGATGCGCATTATCGGTATATTGATCTCGATCACCGCTCTGACGGCGCCCATGGTCGCGCAGAGCCAAACCGTCCTGCCAGTGAAAATATCGCCCTATCTGGTTAGTTCGATTACAGGAGCGATGTTCGGCCCCCCTGATCCAGCATCGGATCTAGTTCTTCTCTCGGCGCATCGTGGACTCTGGGAAACCTATCCCGAAAATTCCGCGTACGCCCTTCAGGAGGCGTGGAACGCCGGAATAGAAAGCGTCGAGATCGATGTCAGATTTACCTCGGATAAAGAGGTTGTGCTTTCTCATGACTTCACGATCGAGCGTGAATCAACGGGAAGCGGCGCAATATACGATCAGACGTATACCCAGTTGAAGAATACGAACCTTCGCGATCGACACGGTAGAGTGTTCAAGGATCCGAGCGGAAAAAATGCCAAATTTCTGACCTTTTCCGACGCACTGGATCTCTTGGCCCAGTATATCAGCACTGACGGGTATGGTTATGTGATGATCGTGGACGTCAAAAGCCGTGCGACGGGTACAGGTTCGACCGACGCGATCGAATTGATCCAGCGGTGTCTCGATATTCTCTCCGCAAAGAACAACCCAAAACTATCGAAAGCGGTGGTGATCAAAACGAAGGCCAGAGACGCCGTCGATCTTGCTACCTTTTTGAATCGCACGACCTACGATCCCACGTCACTTGGAGGTCTCGTGCTGACGACAAATCCCGACGATGTAAACGTGAAAGACTCGAGCTACGACCCGCACCAAGACGTGGCGTACACTCAGTGGAACACAGCGCCATTTCCGGTTCAGTTTGAGATGAACCAATATTACCGGGGCGATGGCCTTCAGAAATATTTTGACTATGTTGATCAGAAGCAATCATTCTCCACGTACCATGAAAGCAACACCTTTCCAGAAGGCGTGCCTATTGGCTCAAGCAAATGCTGCCATCAGCACATAACGGACCCGAGGTCTTCGTCCGCTGATGGCATCATCCCGGATTACCGCGGTGATCCAGAGATGGCCATCATCAACCGTACGAACCTTATCACCACCGACTATCCCGATGTCGTGGGCGATATGTTGAAGCAGATCGGGCGTCGTAACACAAGCAAGCTCGGAAACTAGAAATCAACATAACTCGGATCAATAGGAAATTGTGATGAAGATGTGGAAATCATTAGTCGCACGGTGCTCGACGCTGGCCATTTTGATCGCTGTCTCGGCCCCTGCCCACGCCCAATCATGCACGGATCAAGCGGATTGCACAAAAAAGGCGACCGATAAGGTATCGCAAGCCCTTACCCCCAAGCTTGCGCCTGTATTCGGCGACTATCCAAAATTTTTTATCCATGACTCCCTTGCAAACGTCGATTATCCTGCGCCGAAGGATACGGAGACGTTCTATGATGCATCGACAGGGCGAACCGGTTTCAATTTTCCTGCGAACTCGTCACTCGAAACGACTACCCTTGCACAGGTTGATCCGAATACGGGCTTTACCGTGATGCTCGTCCAGAAAACCCGCGACAACACTGCGCCGACGGGTGGATCAACGCTGTCACTCCTGAGTTCATCCGGCAACGATGGCTATTTGTCGTTCATGCTAGGCGCCCAGCCCGCAGCTTCAGGTCAAAAGTGGGCCTTCGGGAAGAGCATGCTTCAGACCGGAAAGCCTACCACCGCATTTTGGCAGCAGTCCTGGGATATGGATTTGCTGGGACCCACCGGCACATTCTGGGGTGTTGAATGGGTTTATTACACGTTCACGCCAGACGGCAAAGTCCGTGTCGACCGGTTTGCCCCATACACATACTTCCTCGCCTTCACTGCCTATCAATGGGATCAGGCGCTTTTAGATTCGGGCTTCCCGCATGTCCCGTTCCCCACCGGAACGCCAACCGGAAGGCCCAACCCTTTGACGTTCGGTGGCGTGGGGCCGTGGGTCCTCGGAGCCGCAAGCGCACCAGGGCAGGGATCGCCGACGATTAACCCCATTAAGGCCCTGCCCGGTTACGAGACCGCGACGATCTTCTCCTCGCCGCTGTCGCCGCGTGAAGTCGTGGCATATCAGAACACGTTGAAGGGGAGCTATTTCCTCGATGTCGACATGCAGCCATGCAATTCCGGGAAATTTCTCGACAGCACGATAAAGACACCATGTGGCACAGCAAGTCCAGGAAATCCGCCTTCTGACGTCGCAACCGCGGCACGGACGGGGTTTACTGCCAACGTCGATCCGAACGGCGTCATTTTGCAGGGCGAAGATGGTAATGGAGGTAGTTTCTCGACCATCCAAGCTGCAATCAACGCACTTCCTGCCACAGGCGGAACGATCCGGATTCCACCGGGCGTCTACTCAGAAACGATCAATATTACGCAGCCGAACGTCAAGCTCATCGGAACGGGGACCGACGCGACCAAGGTCGTTATTACCGGTAATCATTCGGCGGGCGCGACCAATCAAGCGACTGGCCAACCTTACGGGACTTCCGGCAGTTATACCGTCGCGATTAATGGTGATGACGCCTATGTCAGCAATCTGACTATCCAGAACACCGCTGATTATGAAAGACCTGGATATCAAAATAATGCGCAGGCGGTAGCGCTTCTTTCGAATGGCGATCGGGCAGTTTATCGTGCCGTTCGGGTCCTTGGAGGCCAGGATACCCTGTACCTATCTGGCCTGAAAAGGGCCTATTTCAGCAACTGCTACGTCGAAGGATATGTCGACTACATTTTTGGGAATGGAAAGGCGGTTTTCGATGGTTGCACGTTGAAGACCAAGCTTCACGGCAGTCTTATCGGTGAAAATACCATTACCGCTCAAAAGCGTGAGACCGAAAGCGAAGATAGCGGGTTTGTTTTCAATAATACACGGTTTCTGTTTGACAGCCCATATATGACCAACGCTTGGCTGGGTCGCCCATGGGGTAGTCGTTCGACGGTCTACTTCCTCAACTCGACAATGGGGCCACAGATCACCGATGATGGGTGGATTGAGTTTGTACCGCCTATGAATGGGCAGCCGGGGACGAACAATCTGCCCACTTCTACCTATCGCGAATACAACACGAAATACGGTGATATGAATGGGCAGGGATCTTCGCCGTTCGATATTTCCCAACGTGAATCCGCGTCTCCCAAGAGCAACGTGCCCTTGACGGCGAGTGAGGTGGCGGCACTGGCACCGGGAATTTATCTCGCGGGAAGCGATGGATGGCAACCTACGCTGGTCAGCGACGGTTCGAAGCTCAACGAGCAGAACGTGCCGGTAGAAGTGCCCGGGATCGGTGCACCTAAGGCGCCGGTTATCACCGCCGACGTCGGCGGAAATGGAAACGTCCAGGTGACATGGGCTGGGCAGCCAGCACAGCCGGCAGAACAGGGCTATTCGGTGACAGCGCGTCAGCACGGCCGGGACTACGGTCCTTTCAACTTTCCGGCCTATGCCTACACGGCCTATGTCGAGGTGGCTCGCAATGACGAGCCGGTAACTGTTCAAGTCAGCGCGTTCAACGCTCAGGGGTCGAGCGCACCTTCGGACGCGGTTCATGTGACACCCACCAGCCATGACCCCAGCGTGCCAACAGATATCGTCATCAATCCGGCATCCAAGACGGCCGCTCTGAGCTTCACGGTGGACAACGAAGGTGTCCAGCCTGTCTTTGGCGGTGCAGTGCCGCATGCGGGAGCGTACACGGCGCTCTATGCCAGCGAACTCGACGCCTATCAGGGCAAGGCTATCGCCGGCACCAGCCACGGGTTCACGGCCAAGTCCTGGAATTTCACCAACCTCAGACCCAACACTACCTACTGGATGTCTCTCCGAGTCTATAACGGCTTCAACAGCCCGACTGTTATCAAGTCCTTCAAGACAAATCCGTAATAGAGTACCAACTGAGCGCCATGCCGCATGTAATTTATATATTGACTTCGATAACGTCATTGCATGCATGATTGGCGGATCATGCATGCAATAGATCGAATATAGGGACTGACGCTGCGCCGATCGCGCCGGCTTCTGCGCCGAGCGACGAAGCGCGAACGACTGGGGGGGACCCCGCGATCTGATTCTCCAGCGCTTCCAATGGCAGACCGGTAGCTTCTACGATCGCCGAAAGGATCGACGCTGGCAGCCGCCCTCCAACGATGATGAATTCCGGGTCGAGAACGTTGGCGACATGATGTAAATAAGGAGCGAGCTGGGTTCCAGCGCGCGTGGTCCATTCTGCGATTACCGCGGCTTCGTCCGATCCTGCTTCCTCGAGCGTGTCGAAATCCTTCGCCGAAAAGCCCGCCCTGCGTAAGGTCTCTAGCAAGTCCTGACCCGAGGGGCGAGGCTGATCGATCGGGAAAAAGGTGTACAGCGGACCGGCGTTTAGATGGGCCCCTCTATAGAGACGGTTGTCAAGGAACAGGCCGCCACCCACGCCGTGGCCAATATGAACCAGCATGAAATCGCTATGCCCACGGCCAACCCCCGCGAGCCGCTCGCCCATGATGCATGTCCGCCCATCATTCTCCACGAAAATACGTTCTTCGAACCGTGCCTGGAAGAATGACTGTGCGTCGAGCTTATCGAAGCCGGGAAAGTAAACGTGGGCCGCCAAGAGCGCTTTCCCAATCCAGAAATCACCAGGCATCGCGAAGCCGATCCCCAATAGGCTCATGTTCTTGACTGACGCTTCGGCTTTGATAGCAAGTAAGGCTGTTTGAGCGACTTTTGCGACAGTCTCGGGATCGGGCGATGTAAGGGGCAAGCGCTTCTGACCGATTGGACGCCCGGTCATGTCTATGATTGCGGCATCGAGGTACGTTTGTGAAAAACTGATGCCTCCCGAATACCCCGCAGCACCACGGATACTGATTGGGCGCGCTGGTTGACCACGTAGTCCTCTGCGGCTCGGACCTTCCTCCACTAGGCCAAAGCGATCGAGGCTGGCTACCATTTGGGTGACGGCAGGACGAGTCACGCCGGTTCGATCAGCTAATTCAGCCCGAGACATTGGTCCCGAGTCAAGGAGCAGCGATACGATCCGTCGATCTGATGGAGATAGTGTCGAAAAGGTGGGTAAAAATTGAGGCATGGCCAACCGTACCATCGCTGCATGCAAGGGCAAGTGCACGATTAAGTTCAATAGACTTATTGTTGTAAAGGTTTAGGTCTAGGCATGAGAAGCGGGAAAACACAGATTTAATCGAGGGGGGTATCTGTGATTAGGCTTGGGATGGCCCAGATCAATCACTCCTCGCACGGCAATCTCTGCGACGGCCCAAATCCTAGGATTACACGCGCCGGGTTGCTGGTCGGTTACAAGTTCTGATCTGAAGTGATCCACATCAAGTTGGCCCAGCCGTTGGCTTGTCTCGTGGGCAATCAAGCGTTCCTCTCGAGCCAAGTGTGGTTGGAGCATGGCTGGCCACGCCGGGTATCTTCGCCTCTGAGTAGACCTCATGGGTTTCCATCGGTGAGCCGTCACATCCAGAACGTGACGGGGAGCTAAACGCCACACTTGCCGAGCGAATGCGAATTTTTCCATAGTCTTTTTCTCTGGCGCCCCCTCTCGCCCCTCCCCTCCTCCGAATTCCGTGGCTTTCAGGATTTCCGCCACGAATGGCCACCAGAGCGCGTTAGGCTTGTGGACTACCCATTGCTTGTGCGAGGTGACGCTACGAGTCTGGCGGGGCCGCATTTCAACCATAAAACACGCTTGCAACAGGTCATTTTCTCACGCATTCATTATTTGTACAAAGCATCGGAATACTGTGCGAGAAAACCATGGCAAAACGGCACGCCGCCAATCCGCCGCCGGCCCCAAAACGTCTGATAGGCTACCTGGCGAAATGCATAACTACCGAAAGTAAATCTGCGGGGGCGTTCTCACACCCTGGTGATAGCTGGCCTGTCCGCCCTCGACCGAATCGGGGCTCTCCGTCACCCTAATGTCACCTCACCCTGTCCGCTGGCGTCTGCCGCCATTGGCCCTTGCGAGCGACATCAGCATCGGACCGATGGCGAACTCGCCGCGCTCCGTCCTGCGGGTGAGGTCGCGCATATATCCGCCCGCCGACGTGATGCTGCCGGCTCGTTCCAACACGCAAGCCATGACCGTCGCCGCATTCTCGGGCCCCATGATGGCGCAGGCCTCCTCGTAGGCGCTGGGGCTGACCCCCAGCATCGAGCGGACGACGACGGCTGCCGCCATCAGGTCTCGCCAGCTGCCGATACTGCCGCCCGGGCCGTAGGACAGGATTTCCGGGCAGGCCTGCAACACAAGCCCGAGCGGAAACGCCTTCAGGCCCGGTTGATCTCCGCCGGCCACAGCCAGCCTTCGCGGTTTTACCGAACGGGCATCCGTCACGCTTTTGCGCTCGCTGCTCTCATCCGCTGCAGCGGTGTGTCCCATCGGCATATCCGACGCCTGTGGTTGGATTACCGATGTTTCGCCCTGCTTCTTGTCCGAAGCTGGTTCAAGATCAGATTTAGAGTCGGGATTTGAATTCTGTATGTGGCGCTCAGCTTGGGACTCATTGCCGTGCATATTTTGAACATTTATGCGAATTTCCAACAGGTTGAGGACTTCCTCGCGCAGCATCTCCATCTCCTCGACAATAGGCGTGATGTCATGGATGTCGGGAGAGCGCGGGATCCGAGCCACGAGATCGCGGAAATGGCCATGCACCATCGTCCAGTCACCCGGCACACCCTCTTCCAGAGCCGTCTCGATCAGCTTGGCAATGTCACGCCGGCAGAGCGACAGGCGCTCGCGCATCGCCCTGAACAGGGCGCGGTCGACGGTGACCTGCGCTGCCAATGCCTGGATCTCATCGGCACGAGCAATCAGCGGAGCGATATTGAAGCCATACGCCTGGTCGACCTCCCCCTCCCCGTCACGGCGCGCAAAGCGCTTGCCGTTCGGGCTATCCTTGCGAACCAGCAATCCGGCCTCGACCAGGGCAGCCAGATGGCGGCGCAGCGTTGCCGGCGCAATGCCGTGGGCGCGGATCGACAGCTGGGCGTTGGAGGGAAAGACCACGAGGCCGTGCTTTGCGCTGAGCTCATTGCCCGGATAGAAGCTCAGCAGCGCGTTCAGCACCGCCAGCGCCCTGTCGGACAGGCCGAGCAGCGGCTTTGCTTCGCAGAGCGCACGAAAGATCTTCCACTTGTCGACGGACTGTTCCGGCGCGATGTCGTTGGCCTTGTACTGGCTTGCCAGCATGCTAAGCGTCATCGGCCGCCGCCCAAAGGGCGTCGTCACACTTACACATTGCATTTTTCTTCACCTTTCTTGAGGCAAAAGAAATCCGCTCACCAAAACGATGCCAAAGACACTTGACTGGGATTCATGGAAATGCGATTCTCGATCTTGCTTAAGGAATTGAGAGAGGCTTCCACGACGGAAACGTTTAGGGGGCCTTTTTCTTTTGTAACGGTCTCTCCTTCTCGACCGGTTGATCTTATGGCAGCCACACCGTTCAGTGAATGGAGCTGTCCTGGTGATTGTACTCGCGCAGCAAATCCGGCATTCGCTGTGCTAGCCAGCGCGCGAAAGCGTGTTCCTCCTTAGGGATGGTCACGGTGGTTCCAGACGATGTGCGTTTCATGCGGCCAAACAGCCTATCGCCGACGGCAAAATCGCGCATCTCTTCCTGGCTTGCCTCGCTTAACTTTTCGGGCGCACCGCTGGCAGCGCGAATTGCAAGTGCGACACGTTCTGAACTGTGCGCCTGTTGAAAGGCGGTCGTTTCTATAAACCTGCGAACAGGCTCCACTTTGCTTGTATCTCTCAATAGGTCCGCAAAGGTCGTCCATTTCGGCCGTCCGACGCCCTTGGCTCTCCCGATCGCGAAAACGATGTCTTCCGGGATCACATCCGTGACACGAAAGAGGTGAGACACTGCTGCCTCTGAGAGACCAAGGATTGGGCATATCGCGCGATGGGACAGCCCGGCACTTTTCAGCTGGACGGCCCACATAGCTTGCTCAATCCAGGTAAGGTTTTCCCTGACACCATTTTCGAGGGACTGTTCCTCAACTAACTGGCGGTCCGTCAACTCGCGGACGTAGGCTTTGATCCTGATGCTCTCTGGCCGCTCAGTTTCCGCCATTATCGCCTTGATCGCTGCCCAACGACGGTAACCATATGCAAGCTGATAGTGATCGCTTTTGGTGGGATGCGGCCGGACTAGCACAGGGATCTTCTGCCCTTCAGTGACTATCGACATCTTGAGAGCGTCCAGCTCCTTTTCCACCTCTTCATCGCTGTCGAAACGATCCTTGTATGGAGAACGCTCCAATTTATTGGGATCGAGAGAGATGATGCTGTCTTCGCTCAGTTGGGTCAGTGCTCGGCCAACATTCGAAATCACGGGCGACGAATGGCGCCGCGACGGCAGGGACTTTTCTGACGTTTCGGCACTGGAGATGGAACCGCCGCGGCTCTCGGCGTCAGCCATTTTTTGAAGGATGCTCTTTTTCATGGGATACGTCCCCAAACCTTGTGGATCAGATCAAGAATCTCGAAGTTGACGCGATCGGCACTTTCGATGGCCCGTTTCAGTGCCTCTCGTCCAACTTCCCCGGCTTCCAGTTCGTAAAGGGTCTTCTTAGCAACCGCTGCCCCGGCGATGGCAGTAGACTCAAGCGCTTCCGAAACCAGCACGTCGTCGCCAAAAAGCCGGCGCATGACACCGGACATGTATTTTTGCGGACCATCGTTTGGATTTACACGTGTCAGCAAGAACCGAAAGAAATCATGTTCGAACTTCGCGCCGAACTGCGCGAGTACCTCAGAGAGGTCAGAGATCATGATGAGGAACTGGTTGCACGAGGCAACATCAAGCATTGCGGGATGAACCGTGATGATCAAAGATGTTGCCGCGTAGAGCGCTGCCAGCGTCGAGTATCCAAGCGACGGGGGTGTATCGATGATTACGATATCGTAGCGATCATCGACACGAGCCAGAGCATTGCTCAGGCGCTCGAAAAAGAGGCCGAGATCATCCCTGTTTTTCGAGGTCAGATAAGACGGAGTGTCAAACTCGAAATCCATCAGCTCGAGATTTCCGGGCACGAGATCAACGCCCGGGAAATAGGTCGGTCTGATAATATCCACTAGGGACCGGCGCTCATTGTCATATCTTATGGACGCATATGTAGTTTCGTTCTCGCCGAGATCGAATTCTGGCTGAATACCAAAGAGTGCTGTCATTGACGCCTGTGGATCAAGGTCAAGGCAAAGAACACGGTAACCTTGGAGGCCAAGAAAGTGGGCCAGGTGAATGGACGTCGTCGTCTTTGAACTGCCGCCTTTGAAATTGGCTGTGGCAATGACCTGCAGCTTTTCGCCCATGCGGCGATGAGGCAACAGTTCACCGGCATCGTCAGGGCGGAGTTTAGCGAGAAACGAACGCAGCTCCTTAACCTGGTTCACGGTATAGGTGCGGCGGTTGTTGTCCGCTCTTTCCGGCACGGGCCCCTTCCCTTCGATTGTCATTTGTCGAAGAGTGCTTTCAGGAACATTTAACAGCCGAACAAGATCAAGTGTGGAAAATGTCCGAGCGAATGTCTTCTGCGCCGAAGGCGGATAGACGGCTTCACGCATGTCGTTGAGTTCTGCAGAGAGCTTCGAAGTGTAAACTCCGATTTTCGATGCCGTATCTCTGACGTTCTGAGAAGCCGGTTGAAGCATTCTGTCCTCTTGACGGTTACGATCACTAAACGAGATCATTACCGTCACGGATGACAGAGAGAGTCCGATTCTTCAAGGGATTTTTCGCTAAGCAGAAATTAACGAGCGTAACTCGCACAAGGACTTTACAATTGTAAAGTTCGGGGACCCGCCAATACGTCATAGAAGGGATGTTAGGGGCCGGATGAACCCCATCGCCTAAGCCTAAGCCAATGGATGCGGCTTGGAAAGAGGCGCGCCGGGTATGGCCCCGCGCTCTATGAGAGATGCCCTGGATGCTTCCGCATTACTGCATCTCCGCCAGGGCCAGTTCAAGCGACAACTTCTTGAGTGAACCTCGCCGGGCCCTCCGCCAAGAACCGAAGCAATGCAGAAAGAACGAACTAGGTCTTGGAAATGAGCGCCGCATTGATTGATCTCTCGCATCTGGTCAAAGTCAGTTATATACATTTGGTTGCTGAGTCAGGGTGCTTTCGCTTATCCCCAATCCGGTTGAAGCATAACAAGCGTCCCATTGTTCTCTTCGTAGTGCGGTCTATGCATCTCCGCCACCACTACCCGGGGCCTTTCGCCTCATATCCAGGGCCGATGCAGTGTACTTACGCGGTCTTCGATCCGCATCCAACTGTCTCATATTCGTCAGACCCGGTCCGGTCACGTCCCTCATGGCCATTGAAAACTATATCCGCGAGTGAACTTCAAAAAAAACGGTTGCAAAAGGCTTTGCCGCCCGGCACGGCTTGGAGATGATCCTCACTTTTCCAAAGCCCAAACAGCAGGACGGCCAATTTGCGTACCACCGCCGATCGCGCCCGCTTTGGACCCAATCATTTCGCCAAATTTAACTCCCAGCTTCGCAAGGCGCACGGCGCGGTCACCGCTGCTAGGAGGCAGCCTGTTGCCTCATAGAGATAATACCGTAAGATATCGTCCCCGGCTGGAGATCGAGTCTGTCACATCTCGATCGCCCGACTGGTACCTTTTGGGTGTCACGCCAACGTAAGAACCGTGGATCGGCTTTTCCCAAAGCGCCGCGGATTTTCCGCCGGCGCCACCAAGCGTAGGGAGGTCAGCGGTCCGACGCCAGGCGCCGACATCAGATGCCAGCACGCTTTGATGCGGCCGATATTTGCCGCACCTTCTTATCCAGGCGGGCCAATTCCACCGAAGCCCTGCGAGCGTATCAAAAAGTGCCGCAATCCCGATATAAAGACCATCATGTCGGTGCAGGAAGATCGCACCTCCCATCGAATTGCTTACCTCCGGCTCAAGCCGAATTTTTGATGCCGAACGGTCGCAGCAGCCCACGAACTTGCCTATAAAGCTGGCGCTTGACGTTGACGAGTCGCTCGCGCGCCCAACAAGGCCTTTAGCCGATGACTTTCCATGGTCTTCCATATACTGCAGAATACCCGCCGCTCGCCAGCATCTCGGCCAGTGCTTGCGCGTCCGCCTTGTCGGACTTCTCAGGCCGCGCCTTCGGGGCATCGGTCGCCCGCCGCACATCCATACAAATGATAGGAAAGGTGCAATAAACTCCGCTGACAGTTGAGTAAGTCGAAACGTGAGTCGCCAGTGACAAATGATAAGCAATCTTATCTAGAAGCCCGTTCGGCCTGACGGCGTAAGTCGTTGCTCAAGTCGGCCGGCATGCTCACGGAAGGTCGATTAGGTTCACAGTCGCCAACGACATCCGATCGAACTGGTGGCTGATGGCCTGGCGAATAAACTTCAATCCGTACCAAGTTATGAGTGAGGTTCTACGGGTTTCCGGCCGGCGCTGTTTCCAACTTACACCGGCCGAGGCCTGAGCCTGCGCCGCGACCCCGAAGCCGTGATAGACGCGTGGAGATGATGCCTTAGGCGCTGAGCTCTCGGTATTCGTAAAATGTCGTAGAAATCCGCTGGCGCACTAAAAATCTGATCCCTAGTCGCCAACTATGCAGCATGGTTTTCGTTTCATATCTACGTCTAGCAATAGACTGGCACAGCAGAAGTTCATTCATCGGAAATTAAAACATCGGCAGGAAGCAGTCAGATGGCGGGAATGAACGAAGACGCTCGTTATGTCCAGATCTCGGAGCGGGTTGATAACCACCCGAGGGCGATTGCCGGTATCGATGTGCAGATGCGGCGAAAGTTTCATCGACATCGCGTCATAGCTGCGCGGCCCAACCGATGACTTCAGGGGCGGCTCTCGAACGCAATGGCCGCTGCTCATCGGATTCAGCGCCGTGGCAATCACCATTCCTGACGTCCTAGCCTATCTCGCGCTGCAGCCGATCAAGGACAACCCAACCCCTGTTCGCGGAGTCGCTTGCATTGAAGCATCCAATACCAAGCAAAGCCTATCGACGGTCGTCACGTCCATGGTCCCCCAGCAGGCGCTTAAGTGGCGTACCTAGCGTAGCTATGAGAACCGCAGGCGCCCGACGGCTTGGTCTTATCTACCCAACTGCCGAGGTGACGCGTGCGGAGCTCGATCGCGTTTTCTCTGGCTACGATCAGCGCTTCCTGGCTCTTGAGCGTCAAAATGACCAGAGAAATAGGGACGCGGCAAATATTCTGCTAGAGACCTATTTCTTGAGCTTCGCGAGCGGCGCGACCGCGTAGAGCGGGAACGCGCGAGGCCTACCGGGCATAGAGCGCGCTTGACACCTCCAGCGCAGTGGCGACGGGTCTCGAGGCTTTCAGGCGGGGCAACGGCTGCGCCAGCTGCGCATGTGACGGCACCTATGCATCTGGCCTGGATCGTCGCGCCATAGGTCCGAAGCGGCATTGAAAAGTAGGTAGTCGGGCAAAATACCAAGAACTTCGTAAATCTGTATTATGGGCGTTGCGGTCAGTTCCGTTTTGCCATTTTCACACTGACCATACGCGGCTGGGGCGGAGCCCAAAAAATGGGCCAACTCGGCGCGGGTCAGATTTCTAGCAGCACGCGCCCCTTAAGTGTGGCGACAACCTTTCCGTCGATTTCTCCGGGCTTCAGAAATTCGTCAATTCGGGCCCGCCTGTAACAGGCCTGTGTATTGGTATCATCACCGGCACTGGGACGACGAACAGGCCATGTATCGAGATGTGCCAATGTAAGAAGATCTTAATAGCCGATCTGTCAGCGCTCGCGTGAGAGGCGTATGATATCGAAACGCCGTCTGATTTCCTGCAGGTGATCTCGGCCAGCTTGGGCATCTGACCGTCACAGCGCCGCCTCTTCGGTGGCGGCCCACTACGCGCGGTCGGACTGCAATCGGGCTGAGATCTCATCTAGACGTGACTCTCGTTCCGATCGAGAATCGACAATTTGCCCGAAGCCGGGTCAGTCGTCGCAATGCCCGATACTAAGGCGCCCCCGGCCGCCTTCACCGCTTGGCTATAAGACGCCGGGCTGCGTTTCCTTGGTCACGGCGTCGCCTGGACAGCAGGGCGTATCGCGGCCTTCTGCGACGGAGGAGAGAAGACGCGCCATTTCGTCAGTGTCAACAAACTGGCAAGCCGCCGGCGCACCGTGTCGGACCCGACGATCGAAGGAACCGTTGGTAGCGCGGGTTTTGCTGGTCATCGGCTGGCATACCGCGAGGTGAGGATCGATGTCGCGCTGTTCGGGTAGCCAGAGATGGTGGACGACGAATTTCAGCAGCAGCGCCTCGGTCGGTTGCGGACTAGGGGAGGGAGGCGCCGGTCGCGGCCAGCGACTAGGCCCGTAGGCAAGGTCGGAGGTAAGCGCGCGCAGCTGATATGCCCGACGCTCCGTTGACCAAGTGGCGCAGCTTTTCGATGTCCTGGTGGGTCAACAGTTCGTCCAGTTTCGTAGGCGCGGCGATCGACGACAGCATTTGAGGGTGACCGCATGGTCATAAAACCTGCAGATCAATGGTCTTGACCGCCGATCGATAGTGCACGTATCTAATTCGTTGTTTTGCGATTCAAGTCAGCCACCTCCATCGATAAGGGATACTTACCAGAGGTGATAGGGGGCCGTTATGGTTAATATTTGGTTACGGAAATAAGGGCCAGATTAACTACGCCTATCCCGATATAGCTCCTAAATATCAATGGTCTAATTGGCGCGAGCCCGATCTGGCGGCCACGTACAAATTCGGACGGCTTACGTCTGCGAGCGGCGGGGAGGGGACTCGAAGGCGGCGAGGTCAAAGTGCTCGTCAGTGCCCATGACGGCAACCGTCCAGAATTCTGACGTGGATTGACAGCACTCAGCGAAATTTACGGCATTGGTGACAACTTCGCAGCGGTGCTGACACGCGAGGTCTTCTACCGCCATTTTGGTAATAGAAAACAGTTGGCGAGTTACGTCGGCCTTGCGCCCATGCCGCACCAAAGTGGCAATGTCGATAAAGACCGGCGCATCGGTCGAGCAGGCAACGCTCGAGCGCGAAAGACATTGGTCCAGGCAGCTTGGCTTTGGCTACGATATCAGCCGAAAAGCGAACTCGCTGCCTGGTTCTACCAGAGGGTTGGCGATTTGAAAGGGCGGGCACGACGTATCGCGATCGTCGCGATGGCACGCAAGCTTCTGATCGCGCTCTGGCGCTATACCGAAAACGGCGAAATCCCGGCCGGAGCCGTTCTCCGAGCAGCATAGAAATCACAGCCAGCATTTTCTGGCTGTGCGAGGAGCACGACCGTCTTCGTCAATGGTCAACCAAGAACCGCGTTCCAGGTTGGTCGTGCTCATTGGGGCTTGCCTCGTGCATGAGGCATTATGGTTATGGGTTCCAAGTTGAACCCGACCGCATGTAAGGTTACGCAGCCAAGGCTGCCGCACAGCGCCGCCCCAAACTCGCAATGATTGTCTGGAATTTTAAAGGAGAAAAATATGGCACGATGACGTTGGCACATGAACCCTCATGTAAGACGAGGCCCGGATCGGTCAGAAGAACAAGATCACGCGCCGCTGGGCCAAGCGCGGCTCAAGGCCGTCCGCGCCGCACGACAAGCGAACTCGATCCACCTACATCTTCGGTGCAATATGCCCGAAGCTTGGCAAAGCGGCAGCTCTCGTCATGCCGTGGTGTGACACCTACGCGATGACGCTGCACCTGCCGGAAATCGCCCGCCATGTTGATGAGGATGCGCACGCCATCCTCATCATGGATCAGGCAGGCTGGCACACTTCCAATCATCTCGTCGTGCCTGAAAACATTACCATCCTACCACTCCCGCCGAAATCGCCGGAGCTAAACCCGGTCGAAAACCTCTGGCACTTCATGCGCGAAAACTGCCTTTCGAACCGAGTCTTCAAATGATACGACGACATTGTCAATCACTGCTGTGATGCCTGGCGAAAGCTCGAAAGACAGCCATGGCGGATCATGTCCATCGGTCACAGAGGATGGGAGAATGGGTTTTGATCAGTGAAGATCCGTATTAGGCGATCACGCTCATCGTCTACTATGGAACTTGAGCTGGCGAAAATATTGGTAGGTCGCGAAGAAGGTCTAACTTCAAGAGGTACGATCGGTTGATCGTCGTAGAGAGTTACCTGTGCGAGCAACGATATTTCCCATCCATTGGACAGCAATGAATTGATCAGCTTTGGATGCGTCTGAACAATTAGAGAGCTAATGCCAGCAGCACGGCAAAATTCTAGAACACCGACCATGAGAACACGCGAAACGGGAACGCCACCGATCACCTCGTCACGTCTTCCGACGGCACACCGTGTCCACTCGAAAATGTCGTGCGATCGACGCAACTCATGACCCTGCATGATTTGTGGGTATACATGCGAAAGAAGATGTGGCTGCGTAGTTGGTAGCAGTCGGGAATATCCAACTATCGCCCCACTCTTGAGTACAACGAAATGTATGGCGGTCTCGTGATCAAATTCATCACTTTCCCTTCCATCACTTTTGCGAATAGCCTCCCAGCCGCGACCTTCCACGAATTGCTGGTGTCGGAAGCGCCAGATTTTCTCCATGATAGCGCTGTCTACATTCTTATGTCCGACGAAAATCCTTATCATAGGTCCAGCCCCCATTTGGATCACTATGCACGATCTTGTTCTTGCAAAAAATGAGTAGAAATACTTATTTCGAACGATTGAGCGAATTTCTAGTGGCGTAGCTTCCTCTAATGTGACGCCTGCATGGAGAGAGACGATATGCAAATGACGTCGATTATAGGTAACTTCCGCTTATCCCGACAGAGTAAATCTACTCATTTACCGGTTTCATCAAAAACTATAACGAGTAGATCGCAGCTAGCGATAACCACTCTTCACACCATTCAAGTGATCTCTAAGAGGGTCAAGCGGCTGCATTTGCGTGAGTCAATCTACGATCAAAATGTACTAAGGGGAGAACTACCATGACTTTGCATATAAGCTACGCGAAGAAGGAAATCACCGATCAGGCACGTGCTTCGCAGCCTGCGAGCCAGGCGCTTACACAGGGAACTCAATACTCACTGCTTCTCAAGAATCAGTCAGCCCAGGCATGGACGTTTTATGTCTATCAGAAGATGCCGCAGCCGGTGGCAGACGTCTTTTCACTGGCTTGGTTCTGCTCACCGTATCAAATTCGGGTCGGCAACCAGATAAAGTTTACCTGGGAAATCGACTATAATTTTGTTTGGAGCGACACTGGTCAACTGATCCCCGGCGTAGACTTTCTTGCGTCCGGTGATCAAGATTGCAGCCCTGCCGGCGCCAATACGACCACGTTTTCTCTTGATGGTGGTCCTGGCTTAAGTGTTCCGGTCAAGGGCGATCCAGCTGGTTCACTCGTAATCAAGGACGCCCCGTCGGTCCCAAACAACCGTTTCTCAGTTGGAATTGGGATGTCCGGAACGGGAACCTATGTCGTCCAGGCAGGCACGAACCTGACGCACACATTTACCCCGACGCCGAGCTACTGGATCGCTGCAGGAGCGAACATGAGAATTGGATCGGTTCTCAGCATCGACACTATCACGCAGACCAGCGAGGCTAAATTCCCATCGGCCGTCTACAATCTCGTCGGCACTTTGCAGGAAGATAATAGCTGGGTCATCAATCCTGCCTGAGAGCTCAAAGGCTTATACTGGCTTCGGCGCTGGTAGCCGGAGCCGATACAACGGAGCGGCCTGGCGCGCTAAACCTTCGAACCCGGGCTTCGCGCGCAGCCCTAGGATTCAATCTCATTGGAGGAAGCCGATATTGTTCGCAGGACCTCCCATTGGCGCAGTATGCTCCTTTGCCGGCCAGGTCGGTCCTGTCTCTGGCTCGCCCAACAAGGTCTGGGCAAATGCGGCTTGCGCTGGTTCGAGCTCGGTAGCCGGCACCGCGGCTGAGTTCCCTCGTACTCGCGTCGAGGCCCAAAGTGGGATGCTCTGCGATGGACGGTATATTTTGGTCGTCGCTTACCCTGAGCTCTATGCCGTTCTGGGAGGATTGTACGGCGAGCGAAACTACGGTGTCAGTCCGGAATTTCGGATTCCAGACTATCGCGGGCTATTTTTACGCGGATTCGATGCTGGTGCCGGGATGGACCCAGATGCGATGCAGCGACAAGATCCAACCGGCAATAACGTTGCCAATGTTGTCCGCTCGCTTCAATATGAGGCCATTCAGGTTCACTCGCATTCCTATGACGTGACGCAGCCCGCAGGCATTTCGCAGCAGGCTACTGCTGCGGGAACGTCCATCTCGAGAACACAGACGGGTTCGCCAAAAAGCCAACCCGCAGATCTACCGAAACTCGCCCACGAAATGTCGCTGTCAACTATCTCATCAGATTTCGATGAAAGGCCATAGACACTTCTCGGTCCATTCGTCAAAGGAGTTCTGCGGAATTGGCAGCTAATTTTTATCGGTTCATCTAGAGGAGGAGAAATGTGATGATTACGACAACACGAGCTTTCAAATTCGTCCTTGCTGTCGCACTGATGTTCACTATGGTGGAGCCGGGCATAGCCGGGGAGACCATGAAGGTCAAAAACAACGCTACTGCCGGTGTCACGCCAGTCGAGACTGGCGTGGTCATACGAGGGGTAACATTGACTGGGCCTAAAGGCCAACCGGGATCCTCAACAGGGAAGACGTGTGACTTCAGTGGTGAGGCGGTCAATCAATCCGGTCGTATGGAGGGAGCGAGTGTCAATTGTAAGCCAAATGGAAATTTCGCCACTACGCTGCCGGGACTGCCACAACGCTTCGACGCTTATTGCGTGATCAAGGCGCCGGTCAAGAGCGCGCGATTGCTGCAAGCGCCGGTTCCGGACAACCCCAATCATTGTGACCTTTCGGGCATCACGCCGAAAGACGCCACCGCCCAATTCGGCGGTGCTGTCTGGCGCTGAGAAAAGCTGATAATACATTCCATATATGAGGTTGCTGCCACCCTCGGCTGATGAGAACATCCGCCTTGGTTTGTCGAAGACCTTACGGAGAGCAGCGATGCAAATATATGTTGTATTGGACGTCAGTCTCAAGTGCACCCACATTTGCATTATTGATCAGGAATGCAAGGTAGTGTGGCGTGGGACTGTGGATAGCAACCGTCAAAGATCGCCTAGCGACTGAAGAGATGGAAAGATCATCTCGTGAAGGTCGGGCTTGAGAGAGGATCGCTTACGCCCTGGCTTTACCATGGGCTGAAGAATCTTGGCTTTCCTATATCTGCATGGATGCGCGGCGTGCCTCAGATGCTAAGAAGGCGCGGCCAGAGAAGACTGACAAGGCGGATGCGCAGGCACTCGTCGAGATGCTGGCGAGCGGCTGATATTCCGCAGTGCATGTGAAGACCATGGAAAGCCACCGGTTGATCGCATTTTTACGCTGGGCTAGCTCGGGTTCGTTGACCGTCACGAAGCGGTTCATTTCCCTCGGCCGATCAGGAGATCGGCAATCTGCTCGTTCTCGTCGTCCAGCTTGGCGCTGGACGGTAGCAGGTCTCACTGACCTAGAAGGTGCGGCAGGCGAGTGTAATGCTCACCCCGCGCAACGCCACTGCTTTCCGGGCCATAGGGAAGAAACATCAACCGTCACTGAAATCTACACGAGCGACCTCAACGTAAAATTCGAAGCCGAAAGCTTTCGGCAACCATCTGAGGCGCATTTACGACATCGAGTTTCCGCTGAAGATTGAATATTTCATTTTGAATTGTCCGATGCGATCGTCCTAGAATATCCGCGATCTCGGTCGCTGTCTTGCCAGCGGCGCACCACTGAATAATCTCGCGTTCTCGCGGTGTTATGTTTGGCAGATTCTTAGTCGTCTGCTTTGCTTCTTTCGCGTTCTGCTCACGCAGCAAGCTAAGCGCGTAGGCCGATAGGACATACAGAGCTCTTCGAGCCGATACGCAGAGATCGACCTTTTCTGCTCCGAAGCTGATTATCGACTGAAGCCCGGTCGCGGCATGCAATGGAACGCACAGACCATCGAGCATCTTGAATTCACTCGCCTCGCTCATGACGCGACGGCTTTGCCGGTCGAGCTTGTGATCGTTCAGCAAATCTGACCAGATAAATTCTCTGTCACGGGTTTTACTCAAGAGTATTACAGGGTCGGTATGCACGTAATTGTTTTCCAGATAGCGATTATACCATTCTATCGGCCAGCCGCTTAAGATAAGATAGGGCTCAAGGCGTTCGATTGGTAATGGTATTCCGGAAACGACAAAGCAGCTGAAGCCGAAATGTCGGGATACTTTGCCTAACGATGAAAACACTTCATCCCTGTCTTGAGCACGGGATGTCTCTGTTATAAAATCCAACATGACGTTCGATATTGCTGAGAACTCCATGTCCACCGTCAGCTCCGTCACGTTGATCGGATATTGGCCTCTTGAATATTGGGCAGTAATTTATTTCATGCCAATCTTGCATAAGTTAGGAATGAATGCTCCGTGACACAGGAAGGCTATAGAGCCGGCATGCTGTGCACATTTCACGCGGCCGAAGCCGTAGAAAAATGCAAGCTTGGCGAGTATGCTGTGCTTGAACGACTTTCATCGTTCGATTAATATCAATGGTGACGCTAACCTGATCCGATCGGTTATGCAACCGAAAATTACATCATTAACAAAGCTCGCGTCGAAGCAACATCGGCTCTCAATGTTGCAAACGATGACGGTAAAGGTTACTGCCTAATATACAAGCGTTTCTTGATCTAACAGATATTGCACTCCGCTAGCATAGGATTTCGTCTCATCAATTCAAACGCTCGAGTTGCAGTTTTTCGAAAAAATTTGCTTCGTAATTTCTAGCAGATTGAGGCCGAAATCATAGAGCGTCTGTCTCGAAATTCGTCCTGGTCCTGGCAGACGACCCGACAATCTGGCGAATCGATCTCACCTAATCTTTAGCCGCTGTCTGATGATCTACAGAACGCAATTCCCCGGAATATCGACTAAACAATGTCATTGCGCCGCCAGCGCAAACGATCGGCGATAATTTTGCTGCTCAAATCCCTCTTATGTTCGTTTTCAAGTGGTCTAGGCGTCATTATGCTCCTTCCATCGGTTGTGATGAAGCCATGTAGATAAAGCTGATATACGAAGGTGGAGACAGGGCTTTCGACGATTGCGCCTGCATCAGGTGCGCCCCGCCCTCTTTCGCCGTCGGGCAGGGAAAGTATCCGCGCCCGCTTGCCCCACCGGGCATTGCGCGAGACATCGGCCAGCTCGAAGAACTTTCGCCGCGTATGGGCAAACCAGAAGGCTGGCGTCACCGGGGTTTGTTTCTTGGTTCGGTCGAAGAGAGGATTGAAGCCATTATAGCAATCGGCCTGCAGGATGCCGATCGCGTTGGGTTGGCTTTTCATCCTCTCCTGCTCCGCATCGGCACGAACGCACCGGTAATACTGATTATAGTTTCAAAAATTGCTTGACCGAAATGTGTTACCGGTTACATTTCAGAATGTAACCGGTAACATTCGGTTGGAGGAGGTTTCTGTGATTAAATTGTTTGCTCTTGCCGCAGCAACTCTTGTCGGCATCTCAACTGTGTCCTTTGCTCAGGACGGCGCATACAAAATCGGGATTTCGAACGCGTTCGTCGGCAGCGAATGGCGAACTCAGATGATTGAGGAAGCCAAGGCCGCCGCGGCGGCTTGGGCCCAAAAGGGCGTGAAGGTCGAGGTCGTTGTCCAGAGCGGCAATGTCGACGTGCAAGGACAGATTGGTCATGTTCGTAACTTCATGAACCAGGGCGTCAATGCGATCATCATCGATCCCGGCAGCCCAACTGCATTCAATCCTATCTTCGCGCAGGCCAAGGCGCGCAATATTCTGGTGGTCGCCACCGATGCGGAGGCCTCCTCTAAGGATGCGATCTATGTTGGCATCGACCAGAAGGACTGGGCTCGCAAGTCGGCCCAATGGCTCGCAGACGCGCTGAAGGGTAAGGGCAATGTCGTTGCCATTAACGGCATAGCCGGCAATCCTGCCAACGAAAGCAGGGTCGCAGGCTACAAGGAAATCTTTGCCAAATACCCGGACATCAAGCTCCTGAATCAGGCGAATGCCAACTGGGACCAGGCGCAGGGCCAACAGGCAATGCAGAATTTGCTTGCAAACTATCCAGACATCAATGGCGTCTGGGTGCAGGACGGCATGGCGGATGGCGCATGGCGTGCTATCGAGGGTGCCGGCAAGGCGGCATCCATCGCGGCGACCGGTGAGGTCCGCAAGGACTTCATGGAGCGCTGGGCCGACAAGAAATACAATTCCGGTGCGTCCGCCAACCCGCCCGGCGTGATGGCCAGTGCACTGAATGTGGCTGTCCTAAAGCTGCAAGGCAAGGAATTCAAGGATGGCGTTTTCGGTGGCACTTATGGCAATGCGATCTACATCCCGATCCCGTTTGTCGATGCGGCCAACCTGGGCGACAATATCAAGAGCGCGGACGGCAAGCCGGGCTATTGGTCGGTGACCGCAGAGGTCACGCCAGACCAAGCTGCGCAGTTCTTCAAGTAATGCGCCAGGGGCCGGCGAACCGACGCCGGCCCTGTTTCTCCGACGGGCCGCCTAGGCGCCCGCGACGATTGCACGACATGGGAGCGAGTGGAATGACGAACGCTTTGAAAGCGGACGGCATACAGAAGAATTTTGGCGCCGTACGGGCGCTCACCGATGGCCGACTGACGGTCGGTGAGGGCGAGATCCATGCGCTTCTTGGCGCCAACGGCTGCGGTAAGAGCACGCTTTGCAAGATCATAGCGGGTGCCGTCGCGCCGAGCGGCGGCTCGCTTGAGTTTGGCGGTGCGTCCGTCAGTTTCAGAAATCCGCGGGACGCGGAAAAAGCCGGCATCGCGCTGTTCTACCAGGAGCTCAGTCTGGTGCCGCAGCTTTCGGTTACCGACAACATCTTTCTCGGTCGCGAGATAAAGGCCGGCCCCTTCGTCGATGGCAAGGAAATGCAGCGCCTTGCCGATGCGCTCATCGCGCTTTTCGATGGTGTTGTGGGCGAGGGCCTGACCCCGGCCGCCATTGTAGGAAACCTGCCGCCAGACCAGCGCCAGATCGTCGAGATCCTCAAGGTGTTTGCCCAAGACGCACGCCTGATGATCATGGACGAGGCGACGGCAGCGCTAGATGGCCGGCAGTCGCAGCGTCTCTTCGACATTCTCCAGGAAAAGAAGGCGGAGGGCGTTTCGACGATCATGATCTCGCACCGGCTCGACGAGGTGTTTGCCGTCTGCGATCAGGTCACAGTCATGCGCAATGGCGCAACAACCGCTGAACGGGCAATTGCCGAAACCAGCCGCGAAGCAGTGGTTCGCGACATGGTCGGCGACGTGCGTGTGGCCGAGGCACGGCCTGCGCGCCCTGCCACATCCTCCGCCAGTGTTTCCGTTGCCGCGGTCTCCAATGCAACCGTGAGGAACGTCAGCTTCGACGCCTATCCCGGTGAAATATGCGGCCTTGCCGGCCTGCAGGGGCAGGGACAGTCGTCCCTGCTGCGCGGGTTGTTTGGCGCGGCGCCGTTCACGGATGGCACCACGTCGTTTGACGGCCAGACAATCAGGATCGCCAAGCCCGCCGATGCGGTTCGCCAGGGCATCGCTTATGTCTCGGGCGATCGCGGTCGCGACGGCGCCTTCCCTGGCCGTTCCATCTTCGAGAACATCGTCGCCGCCCTGATGGTCCGGGAGAAGATCTCGGTAATCCGGCCGTCGGGGCTTAAAAAGAGGGTCGGCAAGGTCGCCGAGGACCTGAAGACTAAGTTTTCCGACATGGATGCGCCGATCGGCACCCTGTCGGGTGGCAACCAGCAGAAGATCTTCATCGCCCGCTGGTTGGCGACCTCGCCCAAGCTGCTTCTCCTCGACGACCCGACCAAGGGCATCGACCTTGGCGCGAAGGCTGATCTTTTTGCGCTGATGCGCCAGCAGGCTGATGCGGGTGCGACGATCCTTTTCTATTCCTCAGAAGATTCCGAAATCATCGAGTTCGCCGACCGGGTTCTCGTCTTCAACGGCGGACGGGTTTCGGCAGAACTTTCCGGCAACGACATCAATCCCGTTAACATGACGCGCGCCGCCTATGGAGACGCCGTATGAGCATTCTATCGACACTGCGCAAGGAACCGTGGACCATCACCCTGGTCGTCCTGATCCTCCTTGCCGCGATCAATACCTTCCTGCAGCCCTCCTTCATCGAGGCGGGCGTCCTGCAGTCGAACCTGACCACTTTTCTGCCGCTCATCCTGGTTGCCATCGGCCAGACATACGTCATTCTCGGCGGCGACATCGACCTGTCGGTCGGCAGTATCGCTGCCCTGGTCAATGTGGTGACGGTATCGGTTATCGCGGCTATCGGCGGCGATGATGCCGGCATCGGCGCGATCTGGATCGGCTTGGGCGTGGGCATCCTGGTGGGGCTGGCATGTGGCATCATAAACGGCATCTTCATCGCTGTGTTGCGCCTTCAGGCGATCGTCACGACTTTTGCCTCAGGCATCGTTTTCGCCGGCCTGGCAATCTGGGTTATGCCCCAGGCCGGTCTTTCGGTTCCGCAGGCCTATTGGGAAACCTATGCCGGCTCGATGCTAGAACTGCCGATCGTGCTGTGGATCCTGATCGCCGCCTTTGCCTTTGCGCTGACATTGTCGCGGATGCCGTTTCACACGCATCTTTTAGCCGCCGGCGGCAACCGGGCCGGTGCTTTCCAGACCGGTTTGCGACTAAATGCCATTCGCATCGGAGCGTATGCGATTTCCGGCTGCTTTTCGGCATTTGCGGCGCTGTGCCTGACCGGCGAGACGGCCTCGGGCGATCCGCTGCTCGGCGCCACACTGGCGCTGTCGTCGGTCTCCGCCGTCGTGCTCGGCGGAACTGCGTTGGCAGGAGGCTTTGGAAGTTCGCTCGGCTCTATTGCCGGCGCATTGGTCCTGGGGCTGATCGGCAATGTCATCTTCTTTGCCGGCATGCCGTTCGAATATCAGACCCTGGTGCAGGGACTGATCGTGCTCGCAGCTCTTGCGGGCGGTGTTTTTGTGACGAGGCGCTGAGATGACCATTGCTACTTCGCGGGTTTACACCTGGCTGCGTGATCCGCTGGCCATCGCCATTGCCGCCTCGATCGCCTTGCTCATCATCGGCGAACTACTGTCGCCGGGTTTTGCCCGCGGCGACCAGATCATTCGGCTACTGACCGTTGCCGCCATCCTCGGCATAGTCGCGGCCGGGCAGAACATCGTCATCCTCGGCGGTCGCGAGGGCATCGACCTCTCTGTCGGAGCGATGATTTCCTTCGGAGCCGTTTTGGCCGGCAATATGATGAACGGCCAAAATAGCGGCATTCTGCTCGCCGTCGTGGTCGGCGCCGCCGTGCCGGCGCTGATCGGCATCGTCAATGGTATCGGCATCACTTTCGTGCGCATTCCGCCGCTGGTTATGACGCTCGGCATGACGGCGGTGATCCAGGGTGGTCTCGTGGTTTATTCGCAAGGCGTTCCGTCGGGCGCGGCTGCGCCAATGCTGGCGCAGTTCATCAATCAGCCGCTCGTGTTCGGCATCCCCGGAATTCTGTTTGTCTGGGTGCTAATCGCCGCGTTGATGCTTTTCGTCTTGCGTCGGACCGCCTTTGGCTTTGCGGTCTACGCGATCGGCTCCAACGAACGTGCCGCCAGCCTCGTTGGTCTACCGGTGCCGCTGATCCGCACAATGCTTTACGGCCTGTCCGGGCTGTTCGCCGGGCTGACCGGCGTCTGCGTCATCGGTTATACCGGCACATCGATCATTTCCGTCGGTGACCAGTATGTTCTGCCATCGGTCATCGCAGTGGTGATCGGCGGCACGTCGCTGGCCGGCGGCGCCGGCGGGTATCTCGGCACCATGGCGGGTGCGGTGGCGCTCACCATACTGCAAAGCGTGCTCATCACCCTCAATCTTGATGTCTGGTCAAGGCAGGTGATCTTTGGCGCGACGCTTCTCGCACTCATGCTACTCTACGGTCGACAGAAACAATTGCGGATCTAGAGATGAGCAACGAACAGGCCAGCAATATCAGGCAGGTGGCGGCATTGGCCGGGGTGTCGACGGCGACCGTGACCCGGAGCCTGCAATATCCTGACCGGGTGCGGCCCGAGACGCGGGAAAAGGTGCTGGCCGCGATCAAGCAGGCGAATTTCGTACCGAATGCGCAGGCACGAAGCTTTCGTCTCCAGTCAAACCGCACCGTGATTCTACTGGTTCGCGATATCGGTAATCCATTTTATTTGGATATCTACAAGGGCGTGGAGGAGGTCGCGAGCGAGGCGGGTTATAAGGTGCTGATGGGTGATGCGCGCAACGACGCTGGCCGCGTTGGTGCGCATATCGACATGGTCCGGCAGAAACACGCCGATGGGCTCATCCTGATGACCGGGCAGTTCCCCACTGAAATTCTTGCCCAACCAGGTCTGCTCCCTCCGATAGTCATTGCGTCCGAAGCGGTTCCCGGGATCGATCTACCTACCGTGAAAGTCGATAACGTTGCAGCTTCGCGCGAGGCTGTCCGACATCTGATCTCCTCAGGCCATCGCGAGATTGTCCATGTCGCTGGGCTGTTGCCTGAATCGATTGCCAGTGAACGCCTCGAAGGCTACCGACAGGCCCTGACAGAAGCGGGAATTGACTTGCGGGAGGATCTGGTAATCCCCGGGGATTACAGTATCGACGCCGGTCGGGCAGCAGTTCGGCGATTGATTGAAGCTGGAATCCGGTTCTCTGCGATTTTTGCATCCAGCGATGAGATGGCGATCGGCGCCATCAGCGAGTTGCGTATCCACGGTCGGGTCGTGCCGAAGGATGTGTCTGTCATCGGCTTCGACGACATGATTTTTGCCAATGCCTACGAGCCCCCTCTGACCACCGTTCGGCAGCCGCGCCGGGAAATGGGGCGTCAGGCGATGGCGTTGATGATCGACCGCCTGTCGGGCAATTCCACGCCCAAAATCATAGAACTGGAAACAGAACTTGTTATCCGCTGCTCGGTTGCGCCGCACGATTGAGTAATGAAGCCAGACCCGAAAGGTACAAGATGAAAACGATCAAAGGCCCTGCGATTTTTCTGGCGCAGTTTTTTGGCGAAACACCACCGTTTGACACGCTCGACAACCTCGCCGCATGGGCGGCATCGCTTGGCTATAAGGGCATCCAGATTCCGACCGATCCGCGCCTGTTCGATCTCGACATTGCCGGACAGTCGAGGAATTATTGCGACGATGTCCGCGGACGCCTTGCCGAGCACTCTATCGAGATTACCGAGCTTTCGACACATATCCAGGGCCAGCTTGTAGCCGTGCATCCGGCCTACGACACCCTGTTCGATGGCTTCGCGCCTCAGCATCTGCGTGGCAAGAGGGATGAGCGCCAGCAATGGGCGGTCGGCCAGCTAAAAGCCGCAGCCAAGGCGTCGGAATATCTTGGCTTGAAAAGCCACGCGACATTTTCCGGGGCGCTTGCCTGGCCCTATATCTATCCATGGCCGCAACGTCCGTCAGGGCTAGTGGAAGAGGCCTTTGCGGAGCTTGCAAAGCGCTGGACGCCGATTCTTGACGCTTTCGGCGCCAGCGGTGTCGACGTCTGTTACGAATTGCATCCGGGGGAGGACCTGCATGACGGGATCACCTTCGAGCGGTTTTTGGAGGCAACGGGATCGCATGCCCGTGCGGCCATTCTCTACGATCCGTCGCATTTCGTTTTGCAAGCGATGGACTACCTTGACTTCATTGACATCTACCATGAACGGATCCGCGCCTTTCACGTCAAGGATGCCGAATTCAATCCGACTGGTCGGTCTGGCGTCTATGGCGGGTATCAGGGCTGGGTCGAGCGACCGGGGCGGTTCCGCTCGCTCGGTGACGGCCAGGTGGATTTCCGGGCCGTGTTTTCCAAGCTGACCCAATATGATTTCGACGGCTGGGCCGTGCTCGAATGGGAATGCGCGCTCAAGCATCCCGAGGACGGAGCGCGCGAAGGCGCCGGTTTCATCCTCGATCACATCATCCGGGTGACGGAACATGCCTTCGACGACTTTGCTAAAACTGGAGTCGATAGCGCCGCCAACCGCCTTGTCCTCGGCCTTTAGGAGTTGCAGACCGTGAGCACATCAAATCCACATCGTATCCGGCTCGGCATGATCGGCGGCGGCCAGGGGGCATTCATCGGTGGCGTCCACCGGATTGCCGCCCGGCTGGACAATCGTTATGAGCTGGTGGCCGGGGCCCTGTCCTCGAATGCCGAAAAGGCCCTAGCCTCGGGCCGCGAACTCGGGCTGGCGGACGATCGATGCTACGCCTCTTTCGAAGAGATGGCCGAGCGCGAACGCGCCCGTGACGACGGCATAGAGGTCGTGGCGATCGTCACGCCCAACCATATGCATTTCGGTCCTGCCCGCACCTTCCTCAATGCCGGTTTCCATGTGATATGCGACAAGCCGGTGACGACCACGCTGGACGAGGCCCGTGAGTTATCCGGGATCATCGAAAAGAGCGGCCAGGTTTTCGTGCTGACGCACAACTACACGGGCTACCCGATGATCCGACAGATGCGCGAGATGGTCGCCACCGGCGCGATCGGCAAACTGCGACACGTGCAGGTCGAGTATGTCCAGGACTGGTTGACCGAAGCAGCCGAAAGCACGGGAGCTAAAGGTGCCGAATGGCGGACTGACCCGCTGCGTTCCGGTGCTGGCGGATCGATCGGCGATATCGGCACGCATGCCTTCAATCTGGCCGCCTTCGTCACTGGCGAAACGCCCGACCGTTTGCTTGCGGACCTAACGTCCTTCGTTCCCGGTCGAAAGCTCGACGACAGCGCCAACATTTTGATGCGATATGCCAGCGGTGCCAAAGGCATTCTGTGGGCGAGCCAGGTTGCGGTCGGCAATGAGAATACCGTGACCTTGCGCGTTTATGGTGACGAGGCGGGACTGGAATGGAGCCACGCGACGCTCAACCAGATGAGCTACACGCCCTATGGCAAAGCCACGCGGACGATCACCCGCAACGGTGCCGGTGGCGGGGCGGCGGCGGCCCGCGTCAGCCGCGTGCCGGCCGGGCACCCGGAAGGATATCTGGAGGGCTTTGCAACAATCTACCGGGAGGCAGCGGACGCGATAATTGCAGCTCGCACCGGTGAAAAGCCAGCTTCGGACGTGATCTACCCGGGCATCCGCGAAGGCATTGCCGGGCTCGCTTTCATCGACGCCGCCGTGAAGTCCAATGCGGCATCATCCTGGGAGAACTTGAAACTGTAACTGCAAAATTGCCCGGGAGTTGAAAATTCCGGCAATCGAGGCTTTTCCCACCGGCGCCGCAATGGGGTGGTGCCGGAACGCTGGAGCCTGGCCAAAGAGGAGTGAGACGATGACGATTTCAAGAAGGTCGATGCCTGCGGCGGTGGCACTTCTGGCCCTGTCATTTGCCGGAATGCAGACGGCGTCCGCACAGGACGCGGCGAAACCTCTGCCAGTCGCGGCGCAGATGTATACGTTGCGCGACGCCGGAAGCGTCGACGAGCAGTTCGCAATCTTGAACCGCGCGGGCGTGTCGAATGTTGAAACGGTCGACATGCAGAAGCTGAGCAGTGATGAACTCAAGGCCCTCCTTGACAAGCACAAGATCAAGGTCATCTCCTCGCACGTTCCGATCGTGCGGATGAGAAGCGAGCTCGACAAGGTGATTGCCGAGCAGATGGCTGTTGGCAACACGGTTATCACCATGCCGTATCTGATGCCGGACCAGCGACCAACCGATGCCAAGGGTTGGCAAGCTCTCGGCAAGGAGCTCGGCGGATACGCTGACAAGATCGCGGCCCAAGGCATGAGCATGGCTTATCATAACCATGATTTCGAGCTCGCCGAATTCGCCTAGACGATGAAAGAGCAAACGAAAGCATCAACGCGATCCAGTGCTGGATCGAAGATAAGCCTTTACACGACCTGGAACGGAAATGGGCCATCGCGGAAGTTGAAAGGTTGTCTAAAATGTGAGTTGCACACTGCTCGGATCGATAGACCTGATATCGGCTTGGATGCCGGGAACATGAGATACCAAGACGAAGCGACCGGGCCGGAACCATAGCCCGTCCTCGTCGAGCGGTTTAAGCGGCCGGCGTTCCGAGCGATGCGCTCTTTGAACCATAATGTTAATGTCGATTTCGGTTGATGCCGCAACCATAGCCAGGCGAGCTCGACCATGGTGGCTCGCAAACGCGGATTTCCCGCCTTAGACACGCCCTGTTCGCGATTGACGTTATCGCTTTGCCAGGGGGAGGGGGCAAGACCTGCGTAAGATGCAATTTGGCGTCGATTGTCGAAGTGTCTGAACAGGCCCTCCGTGTGAGTATCGTAGCGAATTCCGGCCCTATTCCTTTGATGCCTAAAAGCGCGGTCGCTTCTTTCGGCGTTTCCGGCGTCTCCTGAACGATCAAGGCATCTCGCTCGGCCTCAACAGCCTTGATTTGTGTGAGCAACGATTCGAGGCGATCGAGTTCTCTGCATATTTCTGCTATCAAATGTTTTGAGAGCGGTCGACCATCGCCAGTCCGAAGTTCTTCCAGACGTTGGCGGCGATCTCGATTGACAGGTTGGTAATCCCGAATTCCTTGCGTGAAGAGCAGGCCCTTTATGCGATTGACGTGGAAGACACGTTCCGTAATCAGAGTTTTCCGCTCCCGTCCAATTCGTCGATTGTCGTCTTCCTCGGGTGTAAGAAGTTTGACCATCGAGCACGCACGAGGCTCGCCACGTTTCCATGCCATCAAAGCGCGGATCAGCGTTTCGCCGTCGATACGGTCGGTCTTCGCCCGGCGATGCCGGCGCGGCATGGCAATTGATGCGGCTTCTACAATGTGGCTCTCAATCCAAGCTTCCTTGCTGAGCACTCGTCCCAGCCAGAAGCCATCCAGCCCGGCCTCCTGGATCACTACCAGTGGGTAAAGTATGTTCTTTCGCCGGGTGGCTTTCTGACGAAGCGCTGCAAAGCATGCGAACAAGCCGGCAATATCCCCTCCAGTAACGGAGTGGCGGGACATCTTCTCGCTGCCAGGTGACAGAGCTGTCACCAGCCACGTCGATTTACTTAATTCCAACGAGACGAATATTGCGCCAAGATCGACGGGGGTAGTGGTCTGCGCTTGAGTTTCGATCTGCTGTTATCGGCATGATTGGCCTCCAGAGAGTTTTCTAGCGACCTCACTCTGCCACGGTGCAGGCCGCTACTCACCCCTGATGGGATCTCAAGGCGAGCGAATAGTCGATACACCTCGGTACGCCTTCCTGTCCCATCCCGAGCGCCCTTCATACGATATGAATCGCGTAGGCAGGACCGGCCGTGCACTTCACTCCGTCCCGTGAGGCTCGATCCATCGGCCCACCCGTCCGCGCTTTTCGAGAAGCCAGATAGGGATTGGCCCAACCATCCCAGTTGACGATGCGGGCAACAAAGCGCAAAGTGG